>JAGTQU010000001.1 GCA_018396695.1 Candidatus Bathyarchaeota archaeon
TGGACGGTGAAATGATTTTGGAGTTGGTCTCTTGAGAACAAAAAGGTTAACATGGTTTTCTTTCTTCATATTTTTTGCAGGATGCTTATTCGACCACTTTACCACCATTTACGGTCTTGGAATAGAAGGTATCCATGAGTTAAACTCGATTGTAATAACTCTTCAAGAACATGGTTTATGGGAGTTTTCTGAGCTCATAGTAATCTCTTTAGGATTATTCTCAGTATTATTATTTTCAAAAGATGAGGCGACTCAGATGATGAAAAACTGTCTATTTCTTTTAATGGTCACAGGGTTTATACGGCTTGCTATTGGGCTTCAAAACTTCGCGATAATCCTAAATGCTTTAGCCACATAATGTCTTCAGTGAATTAACAATAGCCTGTCATCTGCCTCTTCATTATAGTTACATATTTTATAGCCAAGTCTTCTGAGAGGCTTTTAAGGTTGTAGCCAATGTCGTCGGTAGTGAGGATTCCAACGACTCTATCACTTGAATCCACAACGACAACCCTTCTGATCTTGTTTTTCTTCATTAGTTCGACAGCATCATCGATTTCAGAGATCTCGGATACAGCGACAACCGGCTTGCTGCAGATGTCGAATGCTGTGATACGATTAAGATCTCTATCCGAAGCCATGACTCTCCTGACCAGGTCTCTTTCAGTCACTATCCCTATCGGCTTCTCATTCTTTACGATTATAACCGAAGAGACTGATTTATCCCGCATCAGCTTAGCAACTTCCTTTATAGGGGTCATTATTTTAACTTTTATAGGATCCTTCGTCATGATCTCCGATACTTTCATTTTCATTAAAACTAGTTAAAATTAAAAGATAAAAGATTGATGGTTCATCAAATCATTTACTTATGGAAAAACTAGAGTTTACCTGATATTGTAAGTTTTCATAAACTATTTTAGCATGTAAACCTTTTAAACTGAATATGGTCTCTAAAACATTCTCATTTCTCATAGTTGGGATCCTTATCGGGCTCTCGATAGGTTTAGGTTCAGCTGTTCTCCTTTATACGCCAAAAATAAACTTTTTAGTTGATGAGCTTAATAAAGCAGCTTCGGAGCAAGTGAAACTTGTTGACGAGTTTTTCGAAACCTCGAGTTTATACCAAAACCTCACTAATCAGTATCTTGAACTTCAAAATGAATATCAAGCCCTCGTGTCCAAGTATAATAACCTTCAATCTGATTATATGGCTCTCCTAGACAATTATCAAAATCTGCTTAACAAGTATCTCCAGCTTATAGAAGTGTTGTAAGTTCTAAGTATGAGTATCGTAAATCAAAATTCTGAGGAAAGGTGTTTGTGTCAAATTTAAAATATAACTGCTGGATCAACTTGACTGTTCAAATGCCAGGTGTTAAAAGTTGATTCGAAACGATTATGACGTTCTAGTCGTAGGTGCTGGACCTGCAGGGTCATCTGCTGCAAGATCTGCTGCTGAGGAAGGTTTGAGAACCTTGCTGATAGACAGGAAACTTGAGATCGGGGTTCCAAATAAGTGTGGAGAGTTTCTTCCTTCCTTTGAAGAGATGAAAAAACTTGCACCTAATGTTAAGGAGCTTGAGAAAATCTTCGATCCCCCTGAAGACTGCATTGTGAATAGGACTAAATACGTTAGATTTTTCTTCCCTAAGGACCGGGAGATCGTCGTTCCCTTTAAGGGAGTGGTCGTTGATAGGAAGTTATATGACAAGTACCTCGCTATGGAGGCTGCGAGAGCTGGAGCAGAAGTCTCCCTCCTGACTAGATTTCTAACCTTGCTTAAAGATGAAACGGGGATAAGGGTTAGAACCATTGACACCGAGTTTGAGATTAAATCTAAAATCATCATAGGCGCCGATGGAACCAACTCTAACATAGCGAGGAGCGCTGGTCTAGTTACGTTGAGAGGCTCGCTTGACTTCAGTGTTGGATTCCAATATGAAATGGTCAGAGTTGAGCATGATCCAGATTACGTTGACATGTATTTTGGTCGAGAATACGCTCCAGGAACCTATGCCTGGATCATTCCCAAAGGAGACGATGTCGCTAACGTTGGGACGGGAATACGCACACCCTTTATGGTTAAAGGAACAAATATTCGAGACTACCAACGGAACTTCGTAACGAAGCATCCTATCGCCTCTAAAAAGCTTAAAAAGGCCACTCCAACAGCCATTAAAGCAGGTTATATTCCTGTCGGAGGGCCTCTATCTAAGACTTGTGTCAGAAATATACTTGTTGTAGGAGATGCAGCGGGACAGACGATTCCAACTGTCGGAGGCGGGGTTCCAACCGCCCTTATATGTGGAGAGATAGCTGGCAGGAAGGTCGCCGAACATCTGAACAAAGATGAAGCTCTAGTCAACTATGAGTCTGAGTGGAGGAATCTTTTAGGAGAAACTTTTGAGAACTCTCTCAAACTGAGGAAAATCAGTGATATTATCTTCCGTTCCGACAAGACGCTAGAGTTCATCATAGACCATGGATGGCTTAACGAAGACGCAATAACCAACCTCATCTTCTGTAGGATCGATGCTAAGATGAAACTAGCTGAAAAAACTCTACTAAGATTCCTCAGTTCAACCTTCTCCCTTTAAAATAACAATAAAACTTTTTCAGATTACGGCGTGAAGACCTTTATCAGAAAATAATTTTTCTAAATTGAGAAGACTATATAATCAATTTTTAATGCTCCTAGGAAATTTATGTAAGAAATGGGCCGGGCCGGACTCGGACCGGCGACTTCTGCGGTGTGAACGCAGTGTCCTAACCAAACTAGACGACCGGCCCAGCAACCGTTACCTAAAACTCTAAAAGATATATTTCTTTCGTAAATCTTGTCCATATTTTCCTCAGCACTTTTTAATGATAGTGAGTTCTCATAGAATACGTAAATTATTTTACTCATAACTATTATTAACAAGTTTTATTTTTAAAGGAATAAATCCGAGGGTCTTGAATTGGATAATCAATTCTACCTTAGTAGCTTCAAAGCGAAGAGTGAGTTCAGTCCTCCCAAGCGAGTCATGATCTTTGATACGACCCTACGTGATGGAGAGCAGACTCCTGGTCTAACCTATACGATAGATGAAAAGGTTGAGATCGCGAGGAAACTTGATGAGCTTGGAGTTGCCAAGATAGAAGCTGGATTCGCCATCACGAGTAAGGGTGAAGAAGAGGCTATAAAGAAGATAGCTTGCCTTGGATTAAAAAGCATAGTTACAGCGCTAGCTAGACCCATTAAAGAGGATATTGATAAGGTTCTCTGGTGCGATGTTCCCTATATTCACATATTCATAAGCACGAGCGACCTACACATTAAGACTATGCTTAACTCTACTAGGGAAGAAGTTCTAAGGCAGAGTGTTGAGGGAATTGAATATGCCAGAGATCATGGAGTTAAAGTCGAATTCAGTCCTCAGGATGCTACGAGAACTGATATGGATTATTTAATCAAGATATGCCAAGCAGCTGAAGAAGCCGGGGCAGAGGTTTTAAATATTCCAGATACTGTGGGCGTGATGACGCCTAGGATGACTTTTGAATTTTTCAGAGAAATTAAGAACCACACAAAGGTTCCTCTTAGTTCACATGCTCACAATGATTTAGGGCAGGCGACTGCGAATACTCTGGCCGCAATTGAGGCTGGAGCTGAACAGTGTCATGTAACCGTTAACGGGCTTGGTGAGAGAGCTGGTAATGCTAGTCTAGAGCAGGTCGCAGTCAGTTTAGCTACCCAATATGGTATTGAGACAGGTATTGTTTACAATAAGCTTGCCGAAGTTAGCGATCTCGTTCAGAGATTTAGTGGAATCTATATGCCTCCAATGACGCCAATAATCGGAGATAATGCGTTCGCTCACGAATCAGGCATCCATGTTCACGGTGTCCTATCTCATAGCGGGAACTATGAGATACTCTCCCCAGAGTTTGTTGGAAGAAAGAGGCGTATTGTTGCAGGTAAGCATGCGGGACGCCACGGTATAGAGAGCATGATAGAGGAAATGGGGCTAAAACCAGATAAAGAACAGTTGAAGGCTATAGCTGCTGAAGTGAAGACTTTAGGAGATGCAGGCAAGAGCGTGACTGACACTGACCTGTATGCGATTGCTAAGAATATAATGAACATTAAGAGTGATGATCGCGTTAAGCTTAAGCAACTGCTGGTTGTTACAGGAAACACTGTGACACCTACAGCCTCGGCAACGATAGTCATCGATGGAAAAGAGTATGTAGGTCTAGGTGTAGGGAACGGGCCTATCGATGCCGCTGTTAAAGCGATCGTAAACATCCACTCTGAATTTAAAGATGTATTCCTAGAGAAGTTCATGATGAAAGCGATTACCGGCGGGACAGATGCTGTCGCAGATGTCACTGTGGGGATGAGGAGAGGAGATCGATTCGTGACAGCTAGTAGTGTCAGCGGTGATACGGTTATGGCTAGCGTTGAAGCCATTCTTAGAGGGATGAATAGACTCCTTGTCCATGAAAATTTGAAAAATACTAAATATTAGAGTCTTCATTTAAGCAGGAAAATTTTCCATTCACCTTCATATCTAAAGATAAATTTATATTATCGATACTCGCCTCCTCTATCAAATTATGGGATGGAATATGGGGTATCGCTTTATTAGACAAATTTCCTGAACATGTCTATTTTCTTGACACAACATTAAGGGATGGAGAACAGACTCCTGGAGTCTCTCTTACGCCGTATAAAAAACTTCAGATAGCTAGGAGATTGGATCAGCTTGGAGTAGACTTCATTGAGGCTGGATTCGCAGCCGTTTCTGAAGGAGAGTTTGAAGCCGTAAAAATGATCGCATCTGAAAGCCTTAAAGCTAAAGTCTATAGTGCGGCGAGGGGTTTAAAAGAAGATATCGATGTTGCAATGAAATCCGGCGTCGAAGGTGTGAACATTATAATACCTACATCTGATCTACATATTCGCCAAAAGCTGGAAAAAACTAGAGTGCAAGTTCTCGACATTGTAGAAGAGATGGTCGGTTATGCGAAGGCCCATGGTCTCTATGCAGAAATATCGATGGAAGATGGCTCTAGAACAGATAGAGGATTTCTAAAGCAGGTGATTAAAAGAGCGATTGAAAATAGGGTAGATAGAACAACAATATGCGACACAGTCGGGGTTTGAATTCCAGCGAAATCATATGAACTCTTCTCAGAGATTAGAGACGAGTTTCCAAAGATAGATTTAGGAGTTCATTGTCACGATGACTTCGGGCTTTCTGTCGCTAACTCCCTCGAGGCCCTGAGGACTGGAACAAACACTGTTCATGCCACTATTAATGGTATCGGTGAGAGGGCTGGCAATGCTTCATTGGAAGAGATAGCTATAGCTTTGAGACTAATGTACAATGTTAAAATGAGTATCAAAACAGAGCTGCTCCAAGAGGTATCTCAACTAGTTTCGAAGTTAACTGGAGTGCCAGTTCAACCGAATAAAGCGATAGTGGGAAAAAATGCATTCGCCCACGAATCTGGTATCCACACTCATGCGATCTTAAAGAACCCTCGAACATACGAGTCTATAAACCCTGAGATTGTAGGCACAGTGAGGAGGATAGTCTCGGGAAAGCATTCTGGTTCGCATGGAATCAAGAAGTCTCTTGAAGACCTAGGTTTTCACCCTTCCACGGAACAGTTCGTTGAGATAATTAATCAGGTTAAGTCTCTAGGAGATAAAGGTGAAAAATTAACTGACGGAGATCTCTTTGAAATAGCTCGAAGAGTTATGAATACAGTGTTTCAAAACCATGTCGAGCTTGAAGAGTTCATTGTGGTCACGGGAAATAAGATAACTCCAACTGCTTCAGTAAAGCTTAAAATAAATGGGGTTAGCAAAACAGAGGCGGCGACAGGGGTTGGTCCAGTGGACGCAACTTTAAACGCAGTCAGTAAAGCGATTAGTTTAGAGGAAAAGGCTTGCCTCGATACATACTATGTTGAAGCGATAACTGGTGGGACTGACGCCTTCGTTAACGTTGAGATCACGATGAGGAAAGGTGACAGAATAGTATCCTCAAGGGGGGTAAGCGAGGACATAGTTATGGCAAGCGTAGATGCTTTCATAAAAAGTATGAATCTCCTATTTAAGCCATGAAAGCGAGACTCAAAGATAGAATTGGGAAAGATGTGAAGGTATTTAAAAATGGGGATGACAGTTTCCGAGAAAATCCTAGCCAGAGCTTCTGGCAGGGATAAGGTTCAGCCTGGAGAGATAGTGAAGGCTGAGGTTGATCTAGCCATGATGCCAGACCTTACCACTATTCTTTCTTTCAAAGCAATGAAGGAGATGGGTGTAGATAGGGTATGGGATAATGAAAAGGTAGTGATCTTTCTAGACCATGTAGCTCCTGCATCCTCATTGCAAGCGGCTACGGTGCATAGAGATATCAGGAAGCTGGTCTCAGAACAGGGGTTAAAATACTTTTACGATGTCAATTCAGGAGTATGTCATCAAGTACTCTCAGAGAGGGGACACGTGACTCCTGGCATGCTAGTCGTTGGCGCCGACTCTCATACGTGCACTCATGGAGCTATGGGGGCATTCGCTACAGGTGTAGGCTCAACCGATATGGGAGCTGTTTTAGCAACAGGGAGACTATGGTTTAGGGTTCCGGAGACGATACGTGTAGAGGTTGAAGGAAGTCTTCAGCATAATGTTCAGCCTAAAGACATCATACTGAAAATCATCGGATTAATAGGCGCAGACGGCGCAACTTACAAGGCTGTCGAGTTCTCAGGGGAAACTATTAGGAAGATGAATATTTCCGGGAGGATGACTCTCTGCAACATGGCGATAGAGATGGGTGGTAAAACTGGTATAGTTGAGGCGGATGATGAGACTGCTAACTTTCTGAGTAATCGATGCAAAACTAATATTAATCCGATTCGAAGCGACCTGAACGCGCAATACGAGAAGGTTCTCCGTCTAGATGTGAGTGAATTAGAGCCGCAAGTAGCTTGCCCACATAAAGTTGATAATGTTAAAACTGTCAGCGAGGTAGCCGGCGTTAAAGTGGATCAGGTCTTCATAGGGTCTTGCACTAACGGAAGATACGAAGATCTCGAGGTAACGGCTAAAATACTTCGAAATAAACAGGTCCATCCAGGAGTGAGACTCGTAATCGTTCCAGCTTCAAAGGAGGTCTATTTAAAAGCCTTGAAGAATGGTATCATCGAAACGTTGCTGCAGGCTGGTGCTCTAGTGAGTAATCCAAGCTGTGGTGCCTGCTTCGGAGGTCATATAGGCATCCTAGCGGCTGGAGAAATAGGGCTTACTACTTCGAATAGAAACTTCAAAGGGAGGCAGGGAAGCCCTGAAGCTGAGGTTTATTTATCTTCTCCTGCCACTGCAGCAGCCTCAGCGATCACTGGGGTTATCACCGACCCTAGGGAGGTGTGAATTCTCATGAGGATCAAAGGTAGGGCCTGGAAATTTGGTGATGACGTCAACACGGATCTAATAATTCCTGGTAAATATCTTGAGCTCACAGATCCGATAGAGATGGCTAAACATGCAATGGAGGGTCTAAGTCCAATTTTCGCTGCGAGGGTGAAGCCTGGAGACATTGTAGTCGGTGGAAGAAACTTCGGTTGTGGATCTAGTAGAGAGCATGCTCCCTTAGCTTTGAAATATTCTGGGGTTGGTGCAGTGTTAGCCGAATCCCATGCCCGGATATTCTACAGGAACGCTATAAACATTGGTTTCCCCGCTTTAGAATGTCCAGGAATTGCCAAGAGTGTGGAGGATGGAGATGAATTGGAGGTTGACTTGAAAGAAGGGATTGTGAGAATTCTGGATAAAGACATTTGGCTTAAGTTTATTCCCCTCCCTGAGTTCATGATTCGGATATTAGATTCAGGAGGCTTAACGGCGTTTTTAAGGTTTAACATGAAGGAGTGGCTTGAAAAATGAAAAAGTACAAAATTGCAACCATCCCTGGAGATGGCATAGGTCCAGAAGTTATGGATGCGGCTTTATCTATTCTTAGGAAACTTGAGAATGGAAGGGATGTGAGCTTCGACTTCATCGAGCTATCTGCTGGAGATGAAACTTTAAAGAAGACAGGCTCTGCGCTTCCTTCGGAAACCCTGCGAGGAATTAAACAGTCCGACGTTTGTCTTTTCGCAGCTGTTGGGGAGACTGCTAAGGATGTGATCATCCCTCTGAGACAGGGTTTGGATCTCTACGCAAATATTCGCCCAGCTAAAGTTTATCCTAATGTTCCGCACATAGGCAAAGATGTCGACCTTGTAATCATTCGAGAGAATACTGAAGACCTGTACAAAAGAGTAGGGTTCCAAGCAGATGACTGGGGTGTCTCGCTGAGGATAATAACAAGACAAGCATCAGAGAGGATAGCGAGATTTGCCTTCGAACTCGCAAAGAAGGAAGAGCGGAAGAGAGTTACCTGCGTACATAAGGCAAACGTCCTTGATAATGATATAATCTTCACAGAGGCTTGTAGAAGAGTTTCCAAAGAATATCCCTCAATCGAGTATGAGGAGACCATAGTCGATGCCTGCGCGATGAAGCTTATTTTGAAACCGGAACACTTCGATGTTGTGGTAACCACCAATATGTTTGGAGACATTCTCTCTGACGAAGCTGCAGGGCTCGTAGGTGGACTTGGAATGGCACCTTCAGGTAATATTGGAGATAGGTATGCTATCTTCGAACCTGTTCATGGTTCAGCTCCAGACATTGCTGGGAGAGGGATCGCTAACCCTATCGCTATGGTACTCTCGGTTGTGATGATGCTTAAATGGTTAGGAGAGTTGGAGTTATCCAGAATACTCGAAAACGCGATTGTGGATGTTTTAAAAGAGGGTAGGGTTTTAACACCTGATCTCGGAGGTAAAGCTGGAACGAAGGATGTATCCGAAGCTATCGAGGAAAAGATCAATAGAAAAGGATTTTAAGGATCTATTGCATAGGGATTTGGTGCTTGGGGTGATATGATGCCCGGTGAGCGTTTCCTCATATAATGTGTTCGATTATAAGCCCACCCGAGAGTTAAAAAACATTCTCACCAAAACCAAAAAAATTAAGAAAGACGCAACCAACCTCGGTGAGGTTTTTTCAGGAGCCACCTCCTATCGGAGGTTGATAGAGAGCCTGGATAGTCTAGAGGCTTCCTTGAAGCTTCATTTAGAAGGGTTGAAGGATTTCGAGAAAGGGGTATTAACGATCGCTTCGACCAAGTTGACGAAAAAGCAAGTGTTAATTTTAAAGTGGTTAATGGAACACTACAATGGAGATTTAGTCTACACAAGCCTAATTGAAATGGTATCGGAGGCCTTGGAGCTGCCGAAATCAACTGTAAGATGGAATTTGAAGGGGTTAAGGGAGGCTGGACTGATCTTGGCAGGAGACAGGAATACTAAAGGCATAACAGTGAGAGTTACTGAGCTTGGAAGCTTCATAGCTAAAATCTCAGACCTAGAAAAGGCGTGAATTAGTAAACCAGAAATGATTTAAAGCTCTCAATCATCGATTCAAGAGGATATCGATGAAAGTTAAGGCCTATATTATGATAAATGTGAAGACAGGCTCAGAAGACGATGTCTGTAAAGAGCTGGCAAAGTTCGATGAGGTAGAGTCGGTCGCAACGATCTACGGTGAATATGACGCCGTAGTTAAAATCGTTCTCCCTGATATGGCTCGGTTAGATGACTTTCTCCTCGAGAAGCTCAGAGGGATCCCAAACATCACGCTAACAGCCACAATGCTCATTGATAAAGAGTATAAGTAGATCAAGAGTAAACTGGTTTAACGCAAAGTTTATTTTGTAACTCGTATCCCTAAAAATCGACTAATCGAGATGCCCTGGTAGTATAGTCCGGTTTAGTATGCTCGGCTGTCACCCGAGCGATCCCGGGTTCAAATCCCGGCCAGGGCGCTTAATTCCAGTCTTTCCGAGAACCTTTTTATGAGATGCAATTTCGATTGTCAACATTATTTTCATAAAGATCTTTTCAATCTTTTTTATTAATGGTACTCGTCTCGGTGATAATGGGGAGTACATCCGACAGGGAGCTTGGAGAGAAGGCTGCATCAACGCTCAAAGAGTTTGGGGTCGACTGTGAGCTCAGAATCCTTTCTGCCCATAGAACCCCAAAAGAGCTGGCTGAATATGTAGAAAAATCTTCAGCCTCGATTTACATAGCAATCGCTGGGCTATCCGCTGCTCTACCTGGCTTCATTGCGGCACATACTTTGAAACCAGTCATAGGTGTGCCAAAAGATGTTAAATTAGGTGGTTTAGATTCGCTGCTTTCCATCGTGCAAATGCCTCCTGGTGTTCCTGTAGCTTGTGTTGGTATAGACTCGATTGAAAATGCTGTGCTGTTGGCTGTTGAGATACTATCCTTGGCGGATAGAAGGTTAGAAGAGCGGCTTAAAGATTATAGGTTAAAGATAGCTAGTTTTTCTTCTCGACATATTTAACTATAGATTCTAAGATATACCGTCCATCTCCGAATTCTGGTCCACCTTCTTCTCTTGTCCAATCCGGCATAAGCCATTTGAAATATGCTCGTTCAGGATGCGGCATCAATCCTAGAACGTTCCCCTCCCGGTTACAGATCCCGGCTATATCATGGAAGGAACCGTTAGGATTATCCCAAGGCTCCCCTTCTGGAAAAGAACCGTCTGCTTTCACGTATCTGAATGCAAGTTGATCATTTTCATAAAGTTTTTCAAGATAAGCATCCTGTTTATCTTTTGGAAATAGGAATCTGCCTTCACCATGTGCTACCGGTATTCTAAGTATCATATTCCTTGGAACCCCTTTAAGAAGAGGGCACATGCCTTTATTCACATTCCTTATCCTGACCCATCTGCACTGGTATCCATAGGAATTATTTCCTAAAGCTGCCTCAGGATATTTCGATTTACCTTGAAAACCTGGTAAAAACCCCATCTCCACGAGCATCTGGAACCCATTACAGATACCTATCACGGGGCGACCAGACTCCACGAATTTGGATAATTCAGTGCCTATCTTGTATTCGCATTCTTTCGCCCAGATGGCTCCGCTCCTTACATAGTCGCCATAGCTAAAACCGCCTGGAAAGATGATGATATCATAATCTAATAGGTTCTTCTCCTTGAAAATCTTCTGTGTATGAATGACGCTTACCTGAACACCTAGGTTCTTAAACGATCTGTATGTCTCAGTATCACAATTCGTTCCAGGGGCTCTCATAATAAGTATTTTTATCTCATGTCTTCTCATCTTGAACCTCCCAGTGGGGTTTTCCACGAAGTGTATAGCTCCTCTAGAGCTGAGTCTATGAGAATTCGACTTCTATTTCTAACAACTAGGCTCTTCCCTTTAGTCACCCATCCGATCTCGGAAACATGCGAGCCTTTCATCAATTCTTCAAATTTCTCCTTATATCTTTTTGGCACTTCAACAAGCAATCTTCCGTTAGACTCTGAGAAGAGTATAAAGTCATCTCGAAGCTTCTCTTCCGCGATGACTGAATCGACAGAGATCTCAAGTCCTAGATCGCCTGTGAAAGCCATCTCAGCAGCGGCAACCGCTAATCCACCTTCAGATAGATCATGACAGGCCTTCACTAGACCCTCATCGATAGCAGCGGATAGTTTTCTGTACGACTCCGGCACAGAGGCTGCGTCGAGTTTTGGTACGGAGCCGCCAAGTAGGTTAAATAAATGGTAATACTCTGAGCCTCCAAGCTCCTTTCTAGTAATGCCTATAAGATATATTGAGTCTCCTATCGACTTGAGGTCCATAGTAATGGCTTTTCTCACATCAGGCAGTATTCCAAGGGCTGTAATGAGAAGCGTAGGAGCGACAGGTCCAAGAGGAGACTCGTTGTAGAGACTGTCTTTTCCAGAGATGAAAGGCATTTCATACGCTTTAGCTACGTAGTAGCATGCGCGACATGCGAGAACCAACCCGCCTAGTCGGTCTTCCCGTTCAGGATTCCCCCAAGTAAAGTTATCCAAAAGAGAGATCCTCCTGCCGCCGACAGCGATGTTATTTCTTACGGCTTCGTCGATAACTGACGCAGCCATCCAATACGGATCGATCTTTCCGAATCGAGGATTCATACCTGATGATATTGAGATCCCGCGCCACGAGTCGTCTAAGGGCTTCAATACTGCCGCATCGTTTGGACCGGCTCTCCACCCTTGAAGAGGCTTAATAACAGTGCATCCTTTCACCTCATGATCATATCTCCTAACAACGGTCTCTTTACTAGCTATGTTCGGAGCTGAGAGAAGCCTGTTAAGGATCGCACTCAGGTCATCAGGTTGACTGAAATTTGGCTCATCAATTTTCTGAGGCTTCCAGAAAGTTTTCCTCCTCGATCTCGGAGGATTGAAAAGGTCTTCAAGGTCTAGCTCCGCTACAAGCTCATCTTCATAGTATACCTTCACCAGCCTATTCTCCAGGTATTTTCCTATCACCGTAGCTTCGACCTGCTCATCCTCAAAGATCTGGAGGACTCTCTCCACGTTCTCCGCTGGTACGGATAGAAGCATTCTTTCCTGAGATTCTGAGATCCAAATCTCCCAAGGTCTCATTCTAGGATATTTCAACGGCACCTTATCTATCTGGACTTCAGCTCCTAACATGAATTTATCAGCGGTTTCACAGACTGCACAGCTAATTCCTCCCCCGCCTAGATCAGTTATCGCCGAGCCAAGATGCTCATCACTGATCTGTTTTATGGCCCTCTTAAGCTTCTCCTCCTCAATTGGATTGCCTATTTGCACGGCTGGTCTTGAAATCATCTCAGATTTTTCAGTCAACTCTGTTGAAGCAAAAGTTACTCCATGGATACCGTCGAGACCAGTACGCCCGCCTGCAAGTATGATGCAGTCTCCTAACTCCACTTTTTTAATGTACTGACTCTTTTTTAGGATGCCTATACAGCCTGCATAGACAACAATGTTTCCCGTATAGTCTTCATCGAAATATACTGCCCCATTTACAGTGGGTATTCCTACACTGTTACCGTAGGAACCTATTCCCTCCACTACGCCACTGAACAGATATGATGGATGCTTTATTCCCTCAGGCAGAGAAATATAATCAACGTCTAGAGGCCCGAAGCAGAGTACATCAGTGCATGCTATCGGCTCAGCCCAAACGCCTAAAATGTCTCGTATCACGCCTCCTATGCCTGTAGCTGCTCCGCCGAACGGCTCAATGGCTGACGGATGGTTATGAGTCTCAACCTTAATAGCTACAGCATATTCGTCATCTAGGTCTACTATGCCAGCATTATCTTCGAATATGCTGAAACACCAGCCTGGCTTCATCTCGTCCGCTACTCTTTTTATATAAGTCTTCAAAAGCCCGTCGATCACTCCTTCGGGTGTTTCGATCAAGCCTTTAAACGTTTTGTGGAAACAATGTTCACTCCAAGTCTGATCGTAGGTTTGGAGTTCAACATCCGTTGCGTCTCTATTAATTGAGTCATAGTGGTCGCGAATGGCGCGCACCTCTTCTAAGCTCAATCCTAATCCAAGCTGCTTAGCTATCTGTTTCAGCTCTTCATCGCTCGCTCTTCTTAGGTTTATAGAGTAGACTTCAGACTTCCTTGGGCTTCTGACTATTCTCAGCATTCAACTTCACTTATCTCATATCTATAATCATCTTTAGTTGGGTTGCTCAAAAGCCTTTGAGACATCTCTTCAATCAATCTCTCAGCCTCTGCTGCATCCGCCGCCTCTAAAAGTATACGGTAAGCTTTGCTGACTCTGACATCGATGACTTTATAACCTAAACCTTTAAGCGCTTTAGCGGTCGTTTCCCCTTCCGGATCAGAATAGCCCTCCTTCAACTTAACATAAACGATAGCCTTAAATCTCATCTCATTCACCTTCAACGATTCGATGAACGTCTACATCGATTCGAGGATTAAGTTTCATAGGAGACAATAAAACAAATGATTTAAAGTTTATAAATTCTATTAAGTATTTTTAACAAAATTATTTAAATTTTATCATATAAACGTCTACGGTATATTTTTAAAGTCTATTCGAAACATCTTCGGTTTTTCAGTGGATTCTCTAGTCTATAAAGTTAAAAGTATTCGGAGTCCTAACTCATCTGCTAAGTAAGTGGACTATCAGCGATATCAAGCTTATTATGATCAAGAGAGGAGAGGTTACGAAGACGAAACCGTCTTTACGATAGACCCAGAGAAGAATCCATGGGACCCGCTCGATGTTCGGTATAAAACGGCTTATGAACGGTATGGCGACTAATATTAATCCTAATATGATGAGCATCAGCCCTAAAAAAGTAAAAGGCTTGAACGTTGAATCAAGGGCCGACATCAAAGTATTTTCATTGTTAAACAGATATTTAAAAACTAATTTTTCTGAAAAGGCAAAGAACTATGGGGATCAAATTTTTTAAATTATATCTTTCCCACCTTCTTCATCTTATATCGTTCGTATATTAGATAAGTGTCGTCTCCCTGTTTATAGAACTCGGCAGAAATTTTCCTATCCAATGAAATTCCATGGAAAATCTTCGTCGGGCTCTTCCAATCTATCGGAACCAGTGGAACAGACAGATCCCTATATTTGTCTCCCATCTCAAGCGTTAAAAGGCTTCCCTTGCTTATGACCTTCGCTCGCATTGTAGCTTTGTAGGTCTCGTAGACGCCTTCAAGCTCTCTCTGGATCTTCTCGTATTTGAATATAGGAAGCTTATACGGGTCTTCTCCAAGTAACAGTGCCAGAGCATACTCTCCAATATAGTTAAGAGGATAACCGGTTCCGTTGGCTAGTATCATGACGCCCACCTTTTTGGCTGGGGTAAACCCCATATATGCTGTGGCTGTTGAGACGCTGCCTCCATGGCTGATCAAGTCATATCCGAAGAAGTTTGAGTTTATCCCTAATCCGTAACCATAGTATCTAATATAGTCGCTTATGAAAGGCTCATCCGGAGTTTTCACTCTCTGCTTAATCATCTCTCTAATAGAATCTTCGCTGACCAGTCTTACACCTTTGTATATCCCATTGTTGAGATACATCATAAGGTATTTCGCCATATCTTCAACATTGCTTATGAGACCTCCGTCGCTTAATATAGTTCCATAGGGATACGTGCTGGGGAGCCTTTCCCCCTCCTTCGTGACTATGTATGGCACAGCAACATTCGGGTCAAGATCAACATCTTCTTTTCTGAAATAGCTCCTCGTCATGCTTAATGGTTCTAAAATTTCCCTCTTCACGTAAGAGATGTAGCTTTCTCTCGATGCTTTTTCTATTATATGTCCTAGGAGGATATACCCTTCATTTAGGTAGAACCACCTTTCACCAGGTTTGCAATGCGACCAAGACTCCGCTTCATCTAGAAAATTGAACATTGAGTCGTAGCCGACCATTGGTAACCATCTGTCAGCTGACTTCATTGTACTCCTTATGACGGCTTCAGCATAAGCAAGGGCTGGAATACCACTCGTATGGCTCATTAAATGCCATATTTTCACAGGCTCTTGTTTAAC
The DNA here is from genome assembly GCA_018396695.1 of Candidatus Bathyarchaeota archaeon. Lineage (GTDB taxonomy): Archaea > Thermoproteota > Bathyarchaeia > TCS64 > TCS64 > JAGTQU01. Next base: position 15,535 of record JAGTQU010000001.1, read on the forward strand.
TTCTAGTTTGAAGGGTAGAAATTTATCAGCACGATCTTCTACGTTGAGAATCCCCTCCTCCTGGAGCTTCATGATGGCGAGGCATGTGAAAGACTTCGTAACGCTTCCTATGCAGTATAGTGTCTCAGGAGCAGCGGGGAATCCTTTTGATATGTCTCGAAACCCGAATGCCTTCTTATATATTACTTCATCATTTTTAATAGCTGCTATGCTTACTCCAGGGAGTTTTGACTCTGAAATTTTATCGAATACGAATCTATCAAGTTCTTTCAAATCATTTCACTAAGCAACTTATGATTTTCTCAAAATAAAAATCACTCTCCTAAAATCGAACGAATACGAAAAAGCTTTAAGTTAAATCTATTCCTTCGGATACGAATACCTAGTAAGAATGCGCTGGATTGATCGAAATGAGAATGATCATTCTAGGACCTCCCGGTTCAGGGAAGGGGACGCGTGCCAAGATAATTGGAAAGCTCTATGGGATACCTGTAATAACTACAGGAGATCTTCTGAGGGAGGCTGTTGCAAGTGGAACAGAGCAGGGGAGAACTGCAAAAACCTATATTGAACGTGGAGAACTTGTTCCAGATGAGATAGTCATAAGCATAATCGAGGAAAAGCTGAAGAGGGAGGATTTGAGAAAAGGCTTCATCCTCGACGGGTTTCCTCGCAATCTGATTCAAGCTGAAGCCCTTGACAGGATTCTCCGAAGTAATGGGGTAGAGCTAGATTTCGTATTATACGTAAAGGCTGAGCCAGAGACGATCGTTAAAAGGCTTTCCTTGAGAAGGTCGTGTCCAAGATGTGGCTCAATATACCATTTGAAGGATAAGCCTCCTAAGAATTATGAAGTATGCGATGAATGTGGGGGCAGGCTCATCCAAAGGTCGGATGATAGAGAGGAGGTTATATTGCACCGTCTTGAGATATATGAGGAATCGACTAGACCGATACTCGAACTATACATGAATCAAGGAAAAGTTAGAGAGATAAGCGGCGAGATGGAGATGGATGAGATCCCGGGTGCGATTCGCCGGGCTCTCGAGGGCTAAGTCTTGTAACCGATTTTCCTCAGGAAACTTTTTCGCCACCTTATTCCCTCCTCGCTCTCAATTCCGCGAGGAGTTTTGCCATCGATGACTCCTAGAACCCCGCGTCCTTGTTCTGTTTCAGCTACAACTACTTCTAGTGGATTCGCGGTGGCAGCATATATTGTGCAAAGCTCAGGGACTACTTTAAGCTGATTAAGCACGTTTATCGGATAGGCGTCGCGCATGATGATGACGAATGAATGTCCGCAACCGAGTTTGAAGGCGTTTTCAGCAGCTATCTTCTTCAATTCTTCATCGTTTCCCTCGAATCTGACTAAACACTCCCCCGAGCTTTCACAGAAGGCTAATCCAAACTTGACGCTAGCGGTTGAAGTTGTCATGGCTTCGTATAAATCCTCAACGGTCTTTATGAAGTGACTCTGACCGAGGATGATGTTGCATCCTTCTGGAATCTCCATTTTTACGATTTCAATCTCCATGTCGGATCACATATGGATGATTAGTTTTAAAGGTTAAAGAGTCTTACTTTAAAAAGATATTTAAGATCTCGGAAGTGAGATCGACCTAGGGAGTTAAATGAATTTTCTCAGTTTTGATGCATTTTTTGAACTGCGAGGATCTGTTGGAGTGGCTTTCGCTCTCAACTGGAGAGAATCCTCGAGTGTAGCCCCGTATGTTCCAACCCCTTTAAACATCGTTAGAAAGATGCTTGAAATTGTTGAAGCAGGCTCGGATGATATACTCTACGATCTTGGTTGCGGAGATGGGCGTATCCTATTTTCTGCTGTTGAAGATTTCAACGTAAAGAAGGCTGTGGGCTATGAACTTAACCCTATAATGCATAAAGCAGTGCTCAAAAAAGTGGAAGATAAAGGACTGAGGGATAGGGTTGAGGTTATAAATGGGAATTTTTTCTTTGCAGATTTATCCCCGGCGTCAGTTATCACTCTCTATTTAACCACTTCTGGCAACTCTAAACTTAAGCCCAAGTTTGAGAGCGAGCTTCGAAAAGGGACTAGGATAGTAAGCCACGACTTCCCTATTAACGGATGGAAACCTATTAAGCCTAATCTCCCAAACTATTTTGATGTCAGTTCTCATAGGATCTACTTGTACCGTGTACCTGAATCTTATCAGGAAGGCTCTGAGGTTCAAAATACTTCCACGGACGAATCCAATTGGAGAAGGATTAGAAATCTCTTGAAGCTTGAAAAAAAGTCAGGCGCCTAGTACAAGGGAGAGCAATGCCATTCTTACATAGATGCCGTGTCTCATCTGCTTGAAGTACCATGCATAGGGGGTTCCATCTACCTCTGTAGAAATCTCATTGACTCTGGGAAGAGGATGCATAACTATCAAGTCTTTCTTAACCTTATTCAAGAAGTCTTTATCAACGACGTAGGTGTTTTTCACCCTCTCATATTCATCTGGACTACTGAACCTCTCCTTCTGAACCCTAGTTACATATAGAACATCTATCTCTCTCAGAATCGAGCTTGCATCCTCTAACTCTGTGTAGTCTATCTTATCTTTAATTGATTCTAGGACATCTCTTCTAAACCTTAATTGAGGGGGAGAGACTAGAAAGAGTTTGACATCATAGTTTGAAAGCCCGTATATTAATGAATGAACTGTCCTACCATATAGGAGATCACCTAGGAAAGCGATGTTCAAGTCGTCTATCTTTCCTTTCGCAGTTAGTATTGTATGCAGGTCAAGAAGCGCCTGGGTAGGATGCTCCAAACTACCTGAGCCAGCGTTAATTACTGGTATTGAGGCTGTTTCAGCCGCATTTTTAGCTGCATCATCCTCTGGATGCCTTATAACGATGACATCCGAATAGTTTTCGACAGTTTTGATCGTATCATATAGGGTTTCTCCTTTCGCTACTGACGATACCTTAGGCTCTGCGAAGCCTATTACCCCTCCTCCAAGCCTCAACATAGCGGACTCGAAGCTTAGTCGTGTTCTAGTGCTAGGTTCAAAGAATAATGTAGCCAGTATCTTCCCTTTTAAAGCGTCTGTACCTCTTTGGGCGATCGGCTCCATCTCCGTCGCCTTTCTAAGAATGAAGTCGATCTCCTCTCGACTAAAAGACTTCATGGAAATAATATCTCTTCCTTTAAATCTGGATTGATCCATCGAGGCACCTCATTAAATAAGGGATAAATAAACTTCTAATATATTAGCTATTGGTTATCAGATGTCAAGAATGTATTTTCGCAATTAGATCCTTAAAAGTTTCAGTCAACTCGTAATTTGAGAGTTCATCCACCTTCACCCATCGCGCGTCCATCGCATCTGACGAGGGGGATAAAACCCCGCCCTTGATCTTTGCGAGATATACTATTACTATAAAATGAAATTTTATTCTAGAAGCCTTATCTCTCACAATTTTGTTAAGCACATCCAGCATCTCGATTATCTCAACCTCTAACCCAGTCTCTTCAAGGGCTTCTCGTATAGCAGCATCCGCTACTTTTTCACCTAGCTCGACCAATCCTCCGGGAATAGTCCAAAGATTTGCATCAGGTTCAGCTGCACGTTTAACGAGAAGATATTTATCGCCGTTTTTTATCAAGACTCCGACGCCTATTAAAGGTCTTTTCGGGTAGAGACGTCTGTCAAAAGTCTCATTATCCATCTGATTGCCAGTAGATTTATAGCTATTCTCTCCTTAAAGAAGGTTAAGGATTGAGAACATTCAGAGTCCTCTTTTTCACTCAAGGCTTCTACGGAGATAGGATAGTTGAAAACATAAAAAGACTCGCTCCGGAAAACTGGGAGATTCTTAGCCTCCAAATTCCAAAAGAACTGCCGCAAATCATCGAAAAACCTGAAGAGATAGTCAAAGGATTCAAACTCTCAAGGGTGTGGGATTTAATAGTCTTTCTGGGCGAATCTCCTTCCGCCTTTATGCTTCTCCCCTCAATAGTAAAAGAAACCTCAGCCTCCAGCGTTATAGCGCCCGTAGACGATTACTCGTGGCTACCCCTCGGGCTTGAAAGACAGATTAGGGGCGAGCTTCAAAGTCTTGGCATAGGCATCGCGTTTCCTAGACCCTTCTGCTCATTAACTTCTACAGGTATAGGTGCTATAGATAAATTCGCTGAACTATTTGGAGCCCCTAAGCTCGAGATCGTTCTGAGTCAAAATATTATAAAATCTGTTAAAGTTGTAAGGGGTGCCCCCTGCGGATCGACATGGTATGTAGCGGAAAAACTGCCAGGAAACAAAGCTGAATCAGCTGAGCATAGAGTCGCCATTCTGGTTCAGACATACCCGTGCTTGGCTTCGAGGAGGTTCGAACGAATTTTATCAGATGCTCCAATCCATGTCTCTGCTAGAATTATCTCAAAATCTATTTCTGACGCTATAAAAAACATTGATGATGAATAGGACTTCATCTAAGCATTAATGGCTTCTCAATCTTCTCCATTTGAACAAACCTGCTCATTGGGGTTGATGTGGTTGACGCTGGATATAATTCAGGAACAATCCTAACCCATATGGGAAATCTACATTTAAGAGCTGTTCCTTTAACTATAGCCTCCCCAGGAGGGAGGTCTCCAATCAACTTTGTAAATTCTTCTCCAACTACCTCTCCAAGCCTCTGCTTATCTAGATCTTCAAGAGAATGGCAGATTATGTTATTCGCACATTGGGTAATGATGGTCTTCTCGACCGTTGCAAGCCTTTGAGTCACAACCCAGAGCCCAACACCGTTTCGTCCGCCGTTCGTTGCAATCTCTTTCACTACACTCAGAAGTCTGGCTCGGCTTTCCTTCGTTCCTATCTCGAAAACACCTTTCTGAGGGGCATAATACATAGCTTCCTCTAAAACTATACAAGAGCCAAAGGATTTGTTTTCCAGAGACTCGTTAAAAATTCGTCGTAGAACTTGAGCCACGACGATCTGCTTCTGAGACCAAGTATCTTTGCTGTGAGATAGATCCATTATTACTATCTTCTTCTCTTTTAAGAGGTCAACAGGATCAAGAGGAGATAAATCCCCTTCAGGGATCAGCTTTGACCCGTTCACGGCATTTATAACCTGCTGTCTGTAGCCTTCAAACTCATCTGCCTTTTTGCTGAATCCTAAAGCCTCAGGGTGTACATATTCGATTGCCTTACGTAGATTGGTTTTGGTAACCTTACTTGAAGAAGCATATAATATTTTGAGTGCCTTCATTAGTATCTTCGTATTCCACCAGGACTTTTGCCAGCCAAATTCGAACATGTAGTCTTCCCATGGAATGTCCGAAGGTTGGAAAAAATGTATCCAAGGGACCCTGAGAACATTATCTGGTGTCAAAAAATCTATGAGACTAGAGTATTCCCCATCCTTATCAATTACGAAGAACCTTACAGGAGGAGTTAAACGCACGGCTCGGGCGATCATGGATATAGCAGTCGTTGTTTTCCCAGTACCAACAGCTCCACATATAAGGCAGGACTGCCTTATCAAAGAGTATACTCCGAGCTCTATTTCTAGGTCGGTACTCGGATCAATTCCTAAGAAAAGTTTCCACTGCCCGTTAGGTTTAGTGAATTCGCTGATGATCTCTCTCCCGGCTCTAAATACCGGAGTATTCGGAGGAGGAGGGTGTCTTAAGGGCCTTATCCTATCATCCTCGTCTATCCATCCCCATTGATATGCTTCAGCATGCATGGTTGAATCAAAGTCGTTTAGAACTCTCCCCTCGGAGAGAAGCGTCTCCTCGTAGCTCCTCACCCTTTTCCTAGGATAAACCTTAGTGACTTGATAAACGACAGGTAGATTATTTCTAGGATGGTTTATGAAAACAAGGTCTCCCTTAGCTAGTTCCTGTCCTTTCCGCGTGACGATAGTTATCTGTTCAATAGGATAATCCCCTGTCTGGCTATAGGTGAATCCAATGGCTAGACTATTATCCACTCCTTTTCACCCCAGAAAGGAGCCAGAAAGGAGACTTCTCCTATGCGAGTTCCGAGGTAGCTGATCATTTCAGAGTAAACCTCAGATATAAAACGCTTTGAGATGCGAACTTCTTCATCTGCTCGTGCAATAGGCAATGGCAATCCGTTCCAAATACTTGACCAGTAGCAATAAGATGCCACCTCGTTTTCTAGATTTATGGAGAAGGCTGGAATATCGATTCTGAACGGAGGGATAGCCCAATTGGGTGATAGGCGCATATAATAAGAGTATATCGAGTGCTCTATAACATCCATGAATTGACGCTGTCTAATGATTTTACTTAATGCAGCTCTCGGGTTGAAAAGCTCTGTTCTCTCTCCAGCCTTCAAAGCATGTAGAAGCAGAAAAGAGTCTGACAAGTCCGTACTGTCTTGAAGTCTAAGATGATAAACTAGGTAACGGGCTGATGGACGTTTTACTATCCCTGCTATGGCTATATTATTTTTCGAGCAGAATCTAAGTAGACTATTCACTGCATCTACGAGTCTATTCTGGTCCTTCTTACTACCCCTTATGCTCCAAAGATTGCTGAAAGCCAATGGACCGTCGATGAGTAAAAGGTCTGTTTGAGGAGTCTCTTGGACAAAGCTATAAGCTGTTTCAAAGAGTTTAGCTTCTCTTCTTACATTTATCACTCCATCAGATCTACCTCCCGCGACAGTATATGGGAGCTCAATGCATTCGGGGGGATGGAAAAATCTTCTTCCAGATGAAGCTGAATAAACGAGTGCGCTTATTATGCCGTATCTTCTTGAGGCTAGAGGCAATACTTGGCTCCCTGCATCTACCCCAGCAACTTCATGGAACTCTTCACTCTTCTCGACACCTACGGGGTTAACTTTCCTCCGTATATAGGTGGCTAACTCTCTGATATTTTTAAACTCTTTTAAAATATCTTCAGAAACCTTTTTTATGAGTACCTGCCGAATTGCTAAGCTTATATGCGAATTCTCTAGATCATCTATACTATGGATTTTAGCCTCATTGTTTTTTTCATTTTGAATAAGCAAGATTTACATCCCGACCGAAGTTTTCTGCTTAACACTTTTTTTCTAGGATATTTAAACCCTACGATCAATACGAGCATAATTTCGTTTTAATGCCAATTTATTTATATATTAAGAAATAATTATGCTCGATAAAGTTTAGAAGTGTTTTTCAAAAGTCTTAATGCAAAAGGTAAAGTTAATAAGAAGTTTGTAAAAATAATTTTTGAAAATGAGCAGTGAACGTTCTTTAAGAGACTCTGTTCTAAGATCGTTTCTAGAAAATCCTGATCTAAGTCTCATGGAGATGACAGAAAGATTAGGAGCAAAATATAACTCTGTTAAAGCTGTTTTCGCTCAGCTCAGCGAGGATGGTTTACTTATTAGAGAGGGGCGAGGCAACTACTCTCCCAATCTTCCCAAGATTATTCTTTCTCTCATGGATCGGATAGAAACTTTAGAGAAAGAGAGAAAATAAGAGGTGTTATTAGCGTTTGGAAACTCTTTTAGATAAAGCGATATCGGATTTTTCAGTAGATACAAATGTGTTCAAAGTTTTAATCTACCTCTCTTTTAAAGGGAGTAGCTCCCCTTCTCAAATATCAGGTGAAACCGGAATATCTTCAGGAACTGTCCGCCCCGCTCTTAGAACTCTCCTCTCTAAAGGTTATGTCTTTCAATTAGAAGATGGAACATATAAGTCGAAGATACCCTTCATCGACATCATCTCCGATCTTTACCAAAGAAATCTTAATAAAAAGGCCTGAGAGGCCAATGAAATTGGCGGATTCATACGAGCTTGAGGGGTTGAAAAGGGCTGAAACTCAACGAATGGTTCTTCTCTGTTTAGTTGAACATGGAGAGCAGATGTCATCAGTCGAAATCGCTGAGAAGCTTTCCCTAAGCCTCAACGCTGTAAATATTGCTCTCTTTAACCTAAACAATAAAGGACTGGTTGAAAGGATATCCCGAGGAGTCTACAAATATAAATTGGGACCTATTATAGCACCTCTTCTTAAAGAGTATTTTGAGAGGAATTAAGATTGGAAACGCGTTTAAAGAAACTTGACGAGATTGGTCTCGAGACCTCTGCTTTCAAAGTATTATGTCTCCTTTCGTTCAATAATAGACCACTTAAGCCTCTAGAAATAGCTGAATGGATCTCTGAAAAACCTTCCACAGTAAGAGCTCGCCTCTCAGAGCTGAAAGAGTATGATCTAGTCTTATCAACCCCTGAAGGTTATTTATCGAGGCTGAACCAATATGACATGCTCATGAAGCTTTATAGAGAATTAAAGAAAGAGTTGTGTAGCTGAGTTGTCTGAAAAGGATATTAAACTGATGAATGCTAGAAAAGAGGCGTTGCTTAATTTAAGGAAGGCTCCTAGCCAGTTTAGCATCCTGTTCCATCTACTTAGTACAGGTAAAACACTCACAATAAAAGAACTCTCAAAAGATCTTGATTTGACTCCAAAAGCTGCTGAAAGGGCTGTATCGAAGCTTTTCGAGAAGGGGCTTATTCAACGCAATCTGTTCAGAGAGGGAGCATACTCTTGCGACTCGAAGCAGATACTCCTCACATTATTTTTAGCTATCAGTGACTTGCAGGAGCTATTAGAGACCCAGTCTAAGAGTTCAAAGAAGACTGCTTCTTCTTGAGCTGAGGAATTACCTCCTCTTCGATCCACTTGATTCCTCTAGATGAAAGCCTGTAGAAAAATCCTTTTTCCAAGGGTTTAAAGATATACCCCCGCTTCCTCATCTCATGTAACCTTGCGGGGACAGTGACCTCCTTTCCGCTTATCGTCAGTCTCTTTTTAATCTCCCTCGAGGTCGCCTGATAATCCTTAGAGCAATAGAGTATGAGGCCTATTGCTTCGTAATGCGACATATTTTTCTTTGCAACTATAATCGGTCCATCACGATCGATCTCGACGATCCCCTTTAAATTATCGTTCTCTTCTTTCCTTAACAGATTTGCCAAACATTCATTTACTTCTGAGACGAATTCCTGGTCGATGGAGTTTAAAGCTTCCAAGATCTCTTGTTTACTCGTCCCACAAACGGTAAGATCTCCGAAAGGGAGCTTTAAATGGACCCTTAACTCTTTCAAGTATTTACCCCCCCATCATATAATGTATATACATAACCCTTCTTTTTGTCTCTCCAGCGTCTCAGTTTGTTCTTCTTCACGAGCCAGACCAAGACTCCCGAGAGAGTTGTTCTAGGAAAGAATATCGCATTCGCTTCCATTGCTTCTCTGATTTCGGCTATAGTCCTCGGGGTCTTTCCCCAATTAGTTGCTAGAAGAGATGTTATAGCATCACTGCATTGTGAAGTTCTTGCAATCTTTGGAAAGGCCTGGGAATTCAAGTGTGAATTAGGTTTCTCTTCTTTTTTAGCTTCATAGTTGAATGCTTTAGAAAATTTTTCTACGATCTCATTGAGATTTTCTAGAGTTGCTAGCACTTCTTCCCGATCTCCACCTATTTCAATCTCTTTATCCCCTATTCGAACACGTAGGCTGAAGGAAGGATGGCTCAAGGCTTCCACATTTAAACTTTGATTCTGATTATACTGTTTTAAGATTTTAATTCTTACTCTTTTCTATCTTTAATAAATGTGGTAATGGCGCTTTTAAGTTGATTTCGAATCTCATCTGGAGATACCTTACCTCTGAGTTCCTTCATTAGAATTCCTATGAGAGGGCCAAGCGCCTTCTCCCCAAGTTTTTCCAACATCATCTTATTTTCTGATATCTTTAGCTCGACGATGCGCCTCAACTCTTCTCGAGAGATCGTCTCAAGATTTAGCGCTTTCAAAGCTTCCAAGGGAGATGCTTCACTGTTGTTTGAAAGCCATTTTAATGTTTCATAGATGGCTTCTTTATACATTCTACCTTCTCCAATTAACCTGAAAATCTCAAAAAGATTCTTTTCAGTTATATTCTCTACGACGCACCCTTCTCTCGCGATGCTTTTCAAGGTTTCGGTTAGGGTCACCACCACAAGCGTGGGGGATACATTCATCTCTTTAACTATCTTCTCGAAAAGTTCTTGAAAGTCGGATTCTAGAATCTGTTTCGCGAGTTTTTCATTCAACGTATACTCCTTCATTAACTTCTTCAACTTCTCCTCAGGAGGCTCTGGTATCAGTCTTCTCAAGGATTCTAACCTTTGAGAAGTGATAGGAATAGATATTACATCAGTTTCAGGATACATTCTCGCTGCCCCTGGTCTTGGACGAGTAAAGAATGTTGTTCCATCCTCGTTTGCAGCTCTCGTTTCAGCTGGCACTCCCTGTAAAGCTTCTTTAGCCCTCTTCAAGACTGCTGATAAAGCGTTCCTACACTCGTCAGCTTCACCTGCCACTATCACAACTGCATCATTTTCAGATGCCTTAACTTCGTCTTTGAGCGACCTAACTTCCTCCTCCAAGATATCGTATCCAGGTAGTTCATCGGTATGGAATATCCCTTTCACCCCCCCGTAGAAACGTGCTCTGTCTGCCATCTCCGTGCCGAGTCTTCTCTTCGGGTAGAGTTCTCTTCCAATTAGACCGCTAAATCCTGGAAGCTTGAGAGCGTAAACCCTCTGATTCTTCGCAGTAGCACTTTTAATTATTTTGGATTTTGTGTTTCTGAATAGCTCTGTAACGTCGATGAATTCTTCTTGAAGATCGCTGTCTTTTATATTTCGTTTTTGTAGTTCTGAGGATATCTCAATGAGATTCAACTGTCTAAGGGTTTCATATTCTACAACTTTGGATATCAACTCGAGTTTCTGAACTCCTTTGATCTCGATAACTGCTCCTCCTGCAACCGAGATGTTAAGATCTTGGCGTATAGTGCCTAATCCTCTTCGCACTCTTCCAGTAGATCTTAGGATGCGACCGATGGCAAAAGCAACTTCCTGTGCCTCCTTTGGATCATGTATGTTTGGAGCCGTACTTATCTCGATTAAAGGTATGCCGAGCCTATCTATTCTGAAACGGGTTGCTGAAGCATCATCACCTATTTTTCTTGCAGCGTCTTCCTCTAAACAGATCTGTTCCAATTCATAAGTTTTTTCGCCAGATTTGATTGAGCCTCCTAGAGATACAACGCATGTTCTTTGGAATCCTGTGGTATTTGATCCGTCAACTACAATCTTTCTCATAACATGAACCTCATCTACAGGATTTGAGTCTGTCATCAAAGCGACTATCAAGCTAGTGTCTAATGCTTCTTCATTCAATTTATGGGGGGGCTCTTCATCCATCTCGACGAGACATGATGTTTCACAATCTCCTTCATAGATGATCATTTTACCTTGCAGAAACTCAAAGAGGGCTGCGGGGTCGATTTCCCCAAGTTCACTCTGGCTCGGTCTGAGGAGACGAGTGAATATGAACTCTGGAGGACCCTTAAAAAGTTTCGGAGGGCATGAACAGAATAGCTTATGGGAGGTTTCAAGCTCCTGGTGGATCTCAAGTCCTACCTTTAGACCAATCTTCGCGTATTCCATAACTTCACTTCCAGGTATATAATGTCCTATGCGAAAATTCTCCAGCTAAGTTGGTTGCCATCAGTTTTAACGCCTCTTCCCTGCTGTTCGATTGGCTTAAAGCCCATGTCAACTTGACAAATGCAGTCTCCGTAAGCATATCTTCCAAAGGAGTAACACCGAGATTAATAAGCTCTCTTCCAGTAGAGTATACATTCATGTTTATGCGTCCCCATATGCATTGAGAAGTCATACATATGATTAAACCTTCATGGATTGCCCTCTCGATGGATTTGTAGCATTTAGAGCTTACATGCCCTAGGCCTGTCCCTTCAAGGATAATCCCCTTATAGCCTTCGTCGACAGCCCAATCTATGATTTCAGGGTTGAACCCTGGGTGGAATTTCAGAAGTGCAACTCTTTCATTGAATTTATCTCTGAGAATTAGTTCTCTCCCGCCTCTATGTCGAAAATTCTTCTCGATCATCTCGATCCGTCTATCTCTAAATCTAGCCAACGGTTTAGAATTGACTGACTGGAAAGCATATCTGCTGCTTGTATGGCACTTCCTGACCTTGGTGCCTCTATGAAATACGATGCTATCATCGGAAGATGTCTCGTGCATCGCTAAGACAACTTCAGCAAAAGGAGCTTGAGCAGCAGCTGATACCGCCGCTATTAGATTCGAAGCAGCATCAGAGCTTGGTCTATCGGAACTCCTTTGAGACCCCACGAATATAACTGGAACAGGCAAGCTTGACAATGCGAAGCTGAGCGCTGCAGCTGAGTAACCCATTGTGTCAGTTCCATGCGTTATAACTATCCCTTCGAAACCAGATTTTATCTTATCCGCAACTCTCTTAGCCATCATGGACCAGTCTTTAGGCTCAATGTTCTCACTGAAGACGCTGAAGAGGATGTCTCCTTCCACTTTAGCTATTTCAGACAGTTCTGGAACGATGCTTAAGAGGTCTCTGGAGGAGATTGCTGCGTGGACTCCTCCGGTTGCATAATCGACGCGACTTGCTATCGTCCCTCCCGTACTTATAATACTGATTTCAGGCAGGTCTGAGCTGCTTTCAGGCAGAGGTGGAGGCTTGAACGTGGGTTTCTTAGCTTCTTTGAGGCGAACTATCTTCATATCCTCTTCGAATGCTATACCAACATTGTAACCTGTCTTAAGCTTGATAACTATATGGAATTCGTCGGCGCTTTCAAGCCTTGGCATGAGAATGCCTTCATAGGATTTCTCCCCATACTCAACTTTTATCAGATCTCCGATGCCGATCTTCTCTGACCCTAGTTTTTCTCTAAGACGCCCCCTATATCCTCTAAGCACGTCTTCATTCATCATAGATCTATTGTCATATTAGATTGATCTTATATTTACCCCTGTTTGATCAGCTACATCATTTTATAATACACGTTCTTCTCAAGCCTATACTCACTAAAGTCGAATAGAGCGTTGAACTCTTCAGACACTGGATAGATTCGTTCATCTTTCGCCACAGCGGATATAACCTCTTGATAATGCTGCTTATCTTTAAACTTGTAGATCTCCATCCAGCATTGTGAATCCGAGGCGTCACGATATACTTCAACCTCTAGACATCCATGTTCCAGATATACTTGAGTAGTCAGTTTCTGCAAGAAGATGTACCGCCTAGTTTTTTCTAAAGGGACCTGATAGCGCAGAACGACTATGAACAATCTCTCACCCTCTTCTTAATCAATTCAGGAATATTACGAACTTCCTGAAAAGAGTTTGGACATGTAAACCCCATCTTCATAGTAGCCAAGCCTTCTATAATATTGCTTGGTTCCTAGGGCACTTAAAATAGAGAGTTTATTTGCATCATACTCTTCTCTAGCCAACTTCTCCACCTCTGATAATAGGATCCTCCCCCATCCTTTATGCTGCCAGGCGTCTAAGCCTCTCAAGCCTACTGGAACCATTTTCCCGTAGATGTGGAGTTCTCTGACCACTGCTGCCTTAGGCTTTAGTTCAGGTCTATGAGCTTTCTCTGACGGGATTCGCATTCTTATGAATCCTATAAGAGTGCTCGTTGAAGGGTCTTCGATTGATATAAAGTTTTCAACACCATCTGAAGCCTCGTAAACTGTCTTCTTCACTTTAAGCTCTTCATCTTTTATCTCCGTATGAGTTTGCCTGTGACCAACCTCTCTACAGCGTATGCACTTACAAAATTCTCCTAACTCTTCAAGTCTTTTATGAACAAGCTCTCTTAGATTGCTCTTCTTCACCCCCGCTTCAATCAGATTTGCCGGTATATCTCTTTGAACCCTCATTATCCTGACCCAGGGAGGAGCCATAATCTTCACCCTGGCTACGAGTTCTACCGCTTCCTCAGTTGTCAGTGGCATATATTTTCCTGTTTTCCACCATTCATAGAGCTCAGTCCCCTTCAACACAAGGGTTGGGTAGATCTTCAGCATATCCGGTTTGAATCTAGGATCTGAAAAAATGGTTTTGAACCCTTCTAGATCCCGTTCAACCGACGAGCCTGGCAGGCCTGGCATCATGTGAAAACAGATCTTCAATCCCGCATCTCTAAGGATCTTGTTGGTTTGAATCACATCTTCAACAGCATGTTCTCTACGAGTAATCTTATAGATGTCATCGTAAACATTCTGAACGCCGAGCTCGACGCGTGTGACTCCAAGATTCAATAATTGATCCACTTTTTTCTCATCCAATCCATCTGGACGGGTCTCTATGGTTAGACCTACATTTCTGATTTTAGAGGAGTAAGCGATTTTTTTTGCTTCCTCCAGCGAGGCTGAACCAATCCCGTTTAAAGCGTCTAAACATCTTTTAATGAACCAGTTCTGATATCTCCTCGGAAAAGCAAAAAAGGTCCCTCCCATGACTATCAACTCGACTTTGTCAATAGAGTGTCCTATCGCATTCAATTGCCTTATACGGCTCGTAATCTGCCTGAAGGGATCATACCTGTTTTGAGCCCCCCTCATTGAGGCGGGTTCATGTCCAGTATAGCTCTGGGGGACGCTTTGATCAGGTCCTCCGGGACAATAGATGCATTTTCCGTGGGGGCATGGTCTAGGCTTAGTCATCACAGCGATTACAGTTACCCCGCTCGATACTCTGCTATGTTTGCGGGTTAGCAGATTAGAAAGTCTATCCGACTCTCCTCTTTCTAGGCTTTCTAGGAGCTCAGAGTTATCGGGGATCGAATCTAAGCCTAATTCCCTCGAAACCTCTAATTTAATCTTCTCTAAAATATGATGATCGACTACAGGAAGCTCGAGGAGTTTATTTATGATTATTCTCCGAGCTTTTTCTGAACTGGCTCCCATATGTAAATCTGTAGGCTACTCCTCGGCGAAGCGTTTAGTCTCAGCAGGAGCGTTTAGTATTCTTTTCTGGAAATTTACCCAGTTTCTCCTCCGAGGAATAGGGCTAGTTTTCGGCGTCGCCTCTATTTTCGGGGTCTGAGCCCTTACTTTACCTGCCTTCGTTAAAGAACCATGTGTCGGCATAAACTCATCGTTTTCACATATCCCTTCCTCAATCTATAAACTTTTCTGAGTTAGATGGCGAGAATGGTGCGTCATGACCCGGTATAACCAAGAATGGTTTGCATGATGCCACTTTCCTTAAACTCGCTACCGATACTTCAGGAGCAATATTCTTCGTGACTACTGAGGGAGGGCGGAACAGAAGATAGTCTTCTTTGACGATAGCAGCATCCCCTATGCAAGCGATCTTACCCTTATTCGTTTTCACAATAACCGAAATGCTTCCTGGAGTATGTCCCGGGGTCTCTATTACTGAAATATTCTCTGTAACTTCCACCGATCTTTCTATAGGCTTGAGATCGAGTATCCCTAGGAAGGCTTCTGCGAACTCAGGCCAATACAGGTTTCGACAGTACTCAATCTCTTTCTCATGGATGATTAGAGGTTTACCTTCGAAGAGATAATTTCCTTCAATATGATCGTAGTGGCAGTGAGTGTTAATGACGACATCGATGTCCTCAGTCTTCAAACCCAACTCGGCGAGCCTAGACTGGAATGCACCATACCTTCCAAGCTGGAGGATGCCTGGATCCACTAAAATATTCTTTCTATCATCTTTGATGAGGATAGTGTTTGTAGATCCCAGATTGAAGGTGAGATTTTTATAAACCTCACCTATTTCAGGCTCAGGCATCGGGGTTAAAGGCCATCTTATGCTCAGGATTGGGTGTCCATTGGTTACACCCATCTGCATATAAAAACAATGGAACAGGATATGAACTTCAGTTGACTCCATGTATTATATGATATACTTTATCGAAAGATAACTTTAATGATGGTTTACTTCTCAACAGGTATCAATCTTCCCGAAGGATCCATTTTTTTAAAGCCGAGTTCGTTCATCACAGCCCTAAGGCTAATAGAATCGAATACAGGCCCATCCTTACAGACTCTAAATGGACCGATGCCGCAACTTCCACATAGACCAACAGCGCACTTTACGTATCTTTCAAGACTAGCTTGAACGAATATGTTTCGCCTCTCTGCTTCTTTGAAAATTGAGACGATCATCTGTTCAGGACCACAGGTATATATTGAATCACATTTTTTCTCTAGAATTAGTCGACCAAGACATTCAGACGCGTATCCTTTAAACCCTAAAGATCCGTCATCAGTGGATATGATGAGATCATCTAAAATCTCTTGTAGCCGATCCTTGAATAAAAGCTGCTCAGCGTTTCTGGCCCCGAGGATGAAAGATGGTTTAATACCTGAGATCAGCATTTTCGAAGCTAGCGGGTATAATGCGGGTACGCCTGTTCCCCCTCCTACAAGTACTGGTTTGGAACCTTTTAAAGTAAACCCGTTACCGAATGGTCCCCTTACACCTATTTTTTCGCCAACCTTAGTTTCGCAGAGTATTCTTGTCGCTTCTCCCACTGATCGAACCGTGATCGATGATACGCCTTTCTGGTTAATCGTTGATAGACTCATAGGGATCTCATCCACCCCTGGTATCCAGACCATGATGAATTGTCCGGGAGAAGCCGATGAACAAAAGTTGTCTTTGAAATAGAGTGTAAAAACATCTTTGGCTTCTTGTTTGACTTCTTCCACCTTGACGACTCTGTGAACTTCACGTCTCATGGGCGAGTCCGACAATATCCTTCACACCTCTGAAGCCATTTTCTTCAAGGTATCTTCTGATCCCCTCATTTACTTCTTTGAATAGTTCGACTCCATGATCCATGAGTGCAGTACCTATCTGAATTGCTGAAGCCCCACACAATAGGAATTCAACCGCGTCCCTCCAGTATGAGACTCCGCCGCAACCTATTATAGGGATCTCGATGTTTTCGAACAGTTCCCAGACGCATCTCAGGGCAACAGGTTTCAAAGCTGGTCCGGATAATCCACCAATAATATTCGACAGTATTGGTTTTCGCAGATCTATATCAACGGCTAGTGCTTTAAGAGTGTTAACCGCGGTTATCCCGTCGGCGCCATTCTCTTCGGCAATTTTAGCCCCTTCGACAATGTTCGCTACGTTAGGAGTTAGCTTTACGAATACTGGAAGACTGCTTGCTTCCCTAACCGCTTTCGTCACCTTTTCAAGGCTTTCGCGATCAGCTTCAAGCATGCATTTTTCTCTGCCGACGTTAGGGCAGCTACAGTTTATCTCAAGAGCGTCTGCTCCAGCGTCTGTTAAAATACTGGCTAGATACGTAAAATCTTCAATGGAGGCTGCGAAAAAGCTGGCTACGACTGGAATATTCTCAGCTTTAAGTCTTTTAATCTCATCTCTAAAATATTCGGCACTTGGGTTTGGGAGGCCCATCGAGTTTATGACCCCTCCTTCCACAAATACGATGGTTGGGTTCGGGTGACCGTTTCTTGGCTGTCTACCTAGACTCTTCGTCACGACGGCTCCAGCTCCGCTTTCATAGAGTCTTTTGAGTTGATAGCTTGACATTCCAAGGACTCCTGCAGCGTTCATTGTTGGGTTTCGAAGTCCAAGTCCTGCCAATTCGACTGCTAAGCTTAATTGGGACATCCTACTTCATTTCTCTTAGATTGATTTAGATAAACTTTCGTCAAAGAGGAGAGATAGATCGTGTCAAGAGAGGTCGGAAGGTTATACTTGCTCGAGTCTATTCTCGGGGTTTTCGGCATAAACGCTAAAAATGAAATCTTGGTGGAGATCTTTTATCCATGGGATCCTACCCGCATCGCAGATGCTTTAACTAAGCAAGCGAAAGGAGAAATAACAGAGGAGGTCAGAAAAGCCGTCGAAAAATCAGGCAAGATCGGTTTTACCGAGCTAGTTTTTTCCAACAGGAATCTGGCTCTAACAGTGAAAAATAGAATGGGATTAGATGTGCAGACGGAGGAAGAAAATCCAGCATTAAGCTTCCTAGCATCTAGTTTCGAGGAAATAGCTAGACGCCAAGGAAAGGACACCGCCCAGTTTTATGAACTAAATCACCAAGTATCCCTTCTTTTAGCAAGAGGAGCTGTAAGCGAATCAATTTCAAAGAGGGAATCTCTCATAATACAAGCTGTACATCTTCTAAATGAGTTGGATAAATCCCTTAACTCACTTTCATCAGTCTTGAAAGAATGGTATGGACTCCATTTTCCGGAATTAAACAGATTGATAGATGATAACCGAACCTACGCACTAGTTGTAAAAGCTTTCGGAGGTAAAATGCATATAGACTCCAAGAAGCTTGCCGAAATTGGGGTTCAGCAAGCTGAGAGGATTCTTCGAGCTTCTAAAGAGTCGATGGGAACCACTTTAAGTGACATGGATCTTCATCCTATCAGACAACTCTCAGAGCACCTTCTGACGCTACATGATTATCGTAAGGATCTTGAGGATTATATTGCAAGCCTGGTGATGGAGGTATCGCCAAATCTCAGCGAGGTGGCTGGGCCTTTGCTAGCTGCGAAACTTCTTGAAAAGGCGAAGGGATTAAGAAAACTGTCGGTTATGCCCTCTAGTAGAATCCAGCTCCTAGGCGCCGAAAAAGCAATGTTCAGGGCTCTGAAAACAGGTTCAAAGCCTCCGAAACATGGCTTAGTCTTTCAGCATCAGCTAGTTCATAACTCTCCTAAAAAGTTTAGAGGTCGCGTAGCTCGTCTCCTCTCTGCAAAAATATCCTTGGCGGCTAGAGCGGATTACTTTTCAGGGAGATCTATAATTCCTCAATTGAAGGAGGAGTTGGCTAAAATTACTGAGGCTATAAAGAAGACAAGATAGTTGCCCTGACTTTTCAATCTAGCTAACTTTTCGGCTTAGATAGAGTTATTTCGATTGTGGAGACGTTTTTCGCCTCGTTTCCTTCACCAATCTTCTCCGTGCCTATGGATATGTTAATTTACAGCGGCTTCTGTCACAAAGTTTCTCCTCGTTAGCTCTACAATATCAACAGCATTGCTTATGGCTCTCCCTCTCGCAAGAATCTTCACCTCATCAGCCTTTTCGAAGGCGGTGATGATTGCTGTCACATAAGACATGATCGGCTTAGAGCCTATGTATACAGTTTCGATGCTCGACATATCCGGCTTTTTATGTTTTTAAATATTAAAATCTAACTGTTTGCTGTCGAGTTAATCCGTTATAGAACTATATTAAGAAACTACAATAACGTGAAAGATTTAATACTAGATTTGTAATACATTTTAGAGGTGTCTTAATTGGGCGAATACAATCTGATGACTCTCTCCGAGACTTTACAACAAAGACAGGGAAGGAGAGACTGCCCTTACATTCATGAATGCGAGATCCAAGTGACGAAGGACTATTTTACACGTGTTTGTAACTCGGCTTTGTATATTAACTGTCATAATTTTGCTAAGATAGTTGGAGAACTTAGGACCCCCATGTCGTGGCTTCAAAAGTTGGCTGTTGATCAGGAGAGATTAAACGCCCAAGATGCCGAGGATAATAAAATATAGTAACTCCTTAACTACTCCTAAGAGTATGGCATGAGCGTATTAGAGAGGTTTCCTAGAGTATTTGAGATAGACCTAAAGGATAGAAAGATTATAGCAACATTAAACCTCACGCCTGGAGCAACCTTTTATGGCGAACAGTTGATCAATATCGGCGATGGAGAATACAGGGTTTGGAATCCTTATCGTAGTAAATTAGCAGCCGCGATCTTGAAGGGGTTGAAGAATTTCACTATAAATTATGGCTGCAAGGTTCTATATCTAGGCGTAGCGTCAGGGACAACTTGTTCGCATATCTCCGATATCGTAGGCGAAGAAGGACATATCTGGGGGGTTGACTTTGCTCCTCGCCCTCTTAGAGAGCTTATAGAGAACCTCTCTAAAATACGAGTGAACGTTTCACCCGTTTTCGGAGATGCGAGGCATCCAGAAAGATATTCGCATCTTGTTCCAAAAGTAGATGTTCTTTATGCTGATTTAGCTCAGCCTGATCAGGCGAATCTTGTTGTTAAGAATGCGAAAATCTACTTGGCGAAGAGGGGATGGGTTCTTGTAGCCATTAAATCTAGGAGCGTTGATGCGACCCGTAAGCCTGAAGAGATATATTCCGAACAAGCTGAGATTTTAAAAAAGCATGGTTTTTCAATTCTCGAGCTAATTAACCTCGAACCTTACGAAAAAGACCATGCGATGATAATCGCTAGATTTGATGCCTAATCGCTTAAAATTGGAGCTTCTTTAACGTCTTCCATGAATGCCTAATGAATCTTGAATCCTTCTTCCCGCATCTAAGCCACTCTACTAGAAATGAAACTGTTTTTTTATCGCTTGGATATCCTGAGCCAAAGTCTCCATACTTTTCTCTAAGCTCCGCAACTCTTCGATCTCTTCGAACTTTCGCTAGTATCGAGGCTGCTGAGACGATTGGATACTTCTCATCAGCTTTATGTTCACAGATCAGTTCAGGTCGATTCCTTAAAACTCTTAGAATCTGCGTTGAGAAGCGGTGAGGAGATACATCAGAGGGGTCTACATAGGCTATATCTGGCTCTAAGTCTCTTATGATCTTCGCCATAGCCATAGCTTCAAGATAATTCAAACGATGGAATCTAACTCCTCGAAAGACGACTTCATCGATTACCATGGGGTCCAACTCGAAGTAAAAAATCTTATTTGATATCTTTTCTATCTCCTTCGACAATATTTCGCGCCTAAAAGCGGTGAGCTTTTTGGAATCTCGAACGCTTAACTGTTTTAGTTCTTCCATCTTAATGTCTAAAATGGATATACCTGCCACTACTAGTGGTCCTATTATGCAGCCTCTTCCAGCCTCATCAATCCCTGCTATGGTCTTCATTCTTCTTCAACTATTCCTAGAGTATTCTAAGTAGCCTGGTCATCTTGAAAAAGATTAGTCCAGGCATTTGATTACGATTAACAACGTCAACTGTATATAGTATACCTTTCTCTTTATATTTTTCAATGTAATTCCTATGGACTACTGCCAGCAACGGCTTTCTGCCTGTGAGTAATCCGTTAACCTTCTGCTCAAAAGCCTTTGAGAATAATTCCATCCGTCCGATCTCGTCTATGCCTATGACATCACATTCTTTCTCAGCATAATCTAAAGCAGGAATTGCTACCGATTCAAATCGATCAAGATCTATAAAGTACTTGCCAACCCTATACACCGATACTATATCGACTCCTGCCATTATTTTCTGTGCCCCTGAAGCGATGTCCCTGACGTAGAACCCTACTCTCTCCCCCGTTATCCTAAGCTCGGGCGTATAGATGCCTCCAACCTTGAAGTCTTGACTGCTAATCATTTCTAGGATTTTCATGAAGACTGTAGATTTACCTGAGCCAGGTGAACCTGTTAGAAAAAACTTGGACTCCATGAAAACACAGCTAAATTAACTCTCTATAACGCTCAATATATTTTCTCACATTCTTTTCAGTCTTTAAACTTCTCAAGCATTGTATACCTCGCCTTCACTCCTAACTCAAGATTATGCGAGGCTAAATAGATATCATCTAGGTCTCCAAAATCTCTAGGCTTGAAGAGGTATCCATTCCAACCATTTTGAATCAGTTCAGGGCACCCGCATCCGCTAACGGCAACTGGAACTGATCCTGTGACTATAGTCTTTTGAAGCGATGTTGAAAGCCTTTCTCCAGTTGAAGTCAGCAAGATATCACATACTTGATGAAACATCACCGCATCTCTGACTTCGCCTAAAAGCTTGATGTTTCTCAAATTCCACTTCTCAGCCAGATTAAGTTTTGGAAAGATAGAGCCTTCACCAACGATCAGGAAATAGGCTTCAAGTGAAGTGTTTATCCTTGATGTTGAGTTGATAAGTTCTTTTCTGGAACAATTCTTCCAAGCACGCCGATCACTATCATATTCTTCGGTATACCTACCCTCTCTTTCAAAGATTTTTTTTGTCTATAGATGGATGAAAATTTTCCACGTCTATCCCTTGGTATATGACCTCGATCTTCTGTTCTTCTACACATAAACTAAGATACTTTTAATGAACTCTGAAACCGCGACTATCTTGTCTCCCCCGTTAAACGCTTGTTTAAGGAATGGTCCGAGTATCCTGCGTTCCAATTAGAGTGTAATCGCTACAATGGCATGTTACAACTAGATGAGTATCTTTATGAGTTACTGAGCATAAGAATCCTATCGGTAAAGCGAAATGTGCATGAATCAACTCGATTTTCTCTCTGCATATTTTCAAGTAGGCTGAAAGAGTATCCAGGGAAGTTCAGGTAATCTTCTCAAAGGAAGATACTTCAATGTATTGTTTGGAATAGTCTCCAACCTTTTTGATGACATGTAAGCGAATTGTTCAACATCGATGTTTCTTATCTTACCTCTTGTCAAGCCGCTTCTAGCAGTTAGAACCTTAAACCTAATCCCTAATGAAGATGGTCTCTCGCTTTGATCATAGACAAATATGAAGTAGACTGTTAAAAGATTAGATAGGGTTTACTGTCAAGCTCGTTATATCCTTCCTAAAGTGAAAGATATTTACGACTTGGATAGAGAGCCATGCTTCCTATCGAATCCTGTCATCTTGCCTAAGGATAGACCAAAGAAGTCTTCAGAGCCTATAATATGTTTTCTAGGGCAGATTCGACAGAAAAAAAGACCTGAGCCCTTTATCGAACTTGCTAAGAGGTTCCCTGAAATAAAATTTGTCTTTATAGGTGCCGCCATGACACGAGGGGGAGATGTCTACCTCAGAAAAAATTAAAGATCCCTAACCTCGATTTGACTGGTTTTAAGATTGGCGCAGAAAAGGATCAGATACTGGACACATCTTGGATACTAATTGACACGAGTGTGAGTGTCTTCCAATATCCTTTTTTAGAGGCGGCAGCCCATAGGTGTGCTATTATAAGTTTTCATTATCTGGATGGGTTCTCGATCAATTTCGGGCTATCACGCTAAAGATAGGAACCTAGATAGGGGGCTTCTACACCTTTAGGAGGGAAGATAGCTTGAGGGAGGATGGTAGAAAGCATATGAATATGTATCTAAGGTTCATGAAGTCGGTATAGATGCTCATCTACAGGTTTACAAAGAGGTTTTAGAAAGCGGCTAGATAACCCCCTCTCCCTGGAGCTCTTCTATATCTCTATCCGTCAATCCTAAAAGTTTTTTATAAACATCATAGTTGTGTTGACCGAGGCTTGGGGCAGGGATTGAGAGGTTTCCCTTGGTCTCAGAGAACTTGATTGGAAAACCTGGAAGGGTTATTTCACCTAATACTGGATGATTGATCTTTACGAACATCTCCCTAGCCCTTGCCTGCTCATTCGTGGAAACTTGATCGAGATCATGTACGGGTGAGACGGGTATTCCTGATTTAGAAAGAATTTCATCGACCTCGTGGACAGTTCGCTTCCCCACCCATTCAGCCACCTTCTCCCATGTGAGTTCCTCAATACCTAGGAGCTGTTTGAACCATTCTGTGATCCTGCCTGGAGGTAAACTGAACATGATGTATCCATCTATCGCCTTATGGCATCCTGAAACTCCTACGCCATAAGATGACAAAGCTTTGCTGAATGTTGTTTTACCTAGATGCCAGAATGAAAGGCTTTGAAAAACTGCTATCATTGCATCCATCTGGGCAACATCTATCATTTGACCTTTACCCGTTTTCGATCTGTTGATGAGGGCAGACAGAATACCTATGAGCGCGGTGAAGCCGGGGATAGTATCCGCGATCGCTTCAGGAGCTTGAAGAGGTGGGCCATCTGGATCTATGCTATCCTTCATCAACCACATATATCCACTAGCTGCTTGAGCGATAGGGTCGAAGCTTCTACGGTTAGCCCAGGGTCCTGTTTGACCGAAACCAGATATAGATGCTTGAATTATTCTCGGGTTCAGTTCTTTAAGGGTCTCCCATCCAAGACCCAGCTCCTCCATCGTTCCTGGGGAAAAATTTTCTACTATCACATCGGATATCTTCACTAGTTTCTTGAAGACCTCTAAACCTTTAAGGCTCTTCAAGTTTAGAGTAACCCCTTTCTTGACACGGTTAATGAATGTAAAATATGGGCTAACTCCATTTATGAGGGGTGGAAAGAATCTAGTCATTTCTCCCCATGGTGGCTCAATCTTGATGACTTCAGCCCCCATCGCCGCCATATACATAGTACATATTGGTCCTGCATGGGCGTGAGTTAAATCAAGTACTCTTATCCCTTCTAATGCTCCCATTAGGCTCAACTCTAAAGTGTCTCATCTTTTAAAATATAATGTTTTATGGGTTGATTAGAATGCGAAGTTAAATTCTTCAAAGAACTTTTGAATCAGGCTATGAGCCTTTCTTACTCGAAAAAGTACTTAAGCAGATCATCCCGAGACATAGGATACTCAATTCTAGAGATACGTTTCCTCAAACTTTCGTTTATAGTTGGTATTCCTTCGAGGTTTAGAAGATATCGTTTAACTTCAAGCCCTAAGCCATATCCTCCGAGGGTTCCATCTGAACGTATAACCCTATGACAGGGAATTATAATCGGCAGAGGATTATCTCCGACGGCATTGCCAGCAGCCCTGACGGCTCTAGGTCTACCAATATCCTCAGCGAGCGCTTTATATGTTGAGAGTCTCCCATAAGGTATTCTGAATACGGCTTTCCAGATGGCTAATTGAAAATCTGTACCTCTTAGATCTAAAGGTAAATTGAAACTAGTCGGAGTTCCTTTAAAATATCTTTCGAACATCTCTTCAAGAGCGTGAAACTCTTTTCTTTTATATTCGGATTTTACCTTGTTATCAGACTCAAGGATTTTTAGAAATGATTCTTCTGTTTTATTCAATTCTATTTTGTAGATCCCTTTATCTGTTCCTGCTACCCAGATGATGCCAAGTGGCGACTGTATGTCTGCATAATATATTTGCTCCATGTCTTTAACAACCAGCTTTTGTCCTCTTTCTAATCAGTTAGATAAGCACTATAATAGCATTGACCTTTTGCATTTACAAATGCGTTTGCTAAATGTTAAAATTCTCACAAATTTAAAATTTTGAAACAAAAATATGGGAAAATTAAAACTTTCAGCAGAAACAAACCATTCAAGAGTGCTTTACCCGGAAAAAATAACGATAAAAACTAGGAATTAATAAATGAGGATTTACTCTTCAACTGTTATCGCTTGAGCTGGACAAGAGTTGACGCAAGCTAAGCACATTATGCAATCTTGTGCACGTGTTGGTTGAGATTTCTTCTTCCCGTTGATTTCAACTATGTCATATACGTTCATTGGACAAACCTCAGCACATACACCAGCGCCTTCGCATTTATCTAGATCGACTATTACCTTTGGCATTTACACACATCCTGAAACTTTTATCTTAAAAATTCCATGTTTGTTATGTTTAAACTTTTCTTCAAATACTTGATGAAAACGATATATTTCTAAAAATGATCGACATGGAGGAGAGGAATCTCAATTTTATTTTAAACAACTTGACTTATTTCTTTTACGCATCAACTCTAGAATATTGGGTTAAAGGCGAGTTTTTCAGATTTTGCCTCTTTGTATATTACTAAAAAGATATAACATTTACATGTTTTTATATAGATTAACTTTGCGCGAATATGTTAGGAACAAATAATATTATTATTTAATAATAGAAAAAGATACTGTGTGTAGACGCTCTCAGATTGAAAAAATCTGGTATTATGATTTTAAGGACTTGAATAAACATCTGAGAAGAGTACTTTTCTCACCTCTTAACAGTTTTTAAGAATTGAGTTGTGCTAACCCTAGGATCTTATGAGATTTGACTAGTTAATATTTTTTCATGAATGCGTAGTCTCTCCATAATCTCGAGCTATGCCTATTGCAAACATAAATTCGACTCCCAGAATTAGGGATGTCATTATTATTTTATCAGAGAAGGAAAAGTCCTCTACTATCCATAACAAAAAAAGGAAAAATCCGATTAGAAGAGGAAAGAGTGACTCACCGCTATTCTCAAAAAAATTAACTTTAGAATCGTTTTTCATGAAAAATATAAATCTGTTCGACTAGTTATGAATTTTCTCGATCACTATAATATAATATCCTTCTATTTTTTACTAGTTCGGAGGAATTTCCTGTTGAGAAAAACTCTTCAATATGAGAATCGAACCCACGTTTGAAAGACTCAGCATCTTCTGTGTTTCGCACCAAAAGACAGATTCACGATGAGATGGAAAACTGGAACATCTTTTTAAAGTGCTGCCGACCTTAAAGATTGTGAAGCCTTGCTTTTATGGACTAAAGAGACCTATGATAAGAGAGATAAACGCTGAACCGGATGCTGAAGAAGGATATCTTAACCCCATAAGACTCATGAAATAATAGTCGAAGATGATGCTAGTTCCAGATCGCAAAGCTTCAAAGCAGTTGCATTCTTCGAGGCAAGGAGGAAACAACTGTTATCGTAACAAACTGATCACGGATGAAAGAGGAGCAGGGACTTTGATCGGATATGAAATGAATCATGCGCAAAACTATGTGAATCAGGTTGTCCTATAGTTTAAAGCTAAACTTGAGAAAGATGATACAAATAGTTTAAGGCTCCTTTTTAGGACAGAAAAATCTCTTGAAAGATTTACGTTAAAAAAGGATTACTCCAAAACCTTTGGCAGTTTACATCCGTATTCGCATTTTTAATTATCCTCTTATGAGAAGTATGGTTTCTTCAGGTGAGAGGTATCGATTTTCATTGGTCTCCCACTAATTCACAGAGACATTTTTATGTGAAGTCGGCATTATTTTTAATGAACATTTTAGAGGCTTTTATATGAGGGTAAACATAAATTTAGAAGCTGGGGATCCCGACGCTGAAGCTCCTGAGAAGGCGAAAAAAGCAGTTATCGAAGCTATTAATCTAGGGGGAGAATGGACTCATTACTCTCATTTGGGTAGGACTAAACCTAAAGATGCCTTCCTTGAAGCTGTTGTAGAGTATTATGAAAGATTTGGACCTAAATATAAACCTGAGCAGGTATTGCCGACCGCGGGAAGCGGGGCAGCCTTATATATAGCCATGGCGACGATTTCTGATAAAGGCGACGAAATTATCGTATTTGATCCCACCTTTGTAGGCTATTTTAGTAAGCTCAAAACTATGGGGGTGAAGCCTATCTATGCTAGACTTGCTAAAGAGAAAGGCTTCCATATAGACTATGATTCTCTAAAGAATTGTGTAGGAGAGAGGACGAAAGCCATCCTCCTCTGCAACCCCAATAATCCGACAGGTACAGTCTTCACTAAGGATGAGCTCAAAGCGGTAAGAGAGTTAGCATTAGATCACGATCTATATGTTATAGCTGATGAGATATATCTTCACTTCGTCTACGATGACAACGTTTTTACATCTATTGCCTCGCTGGACGGTATGCTAGAAAGGACAATAAACGTTATGAGCTTCTCAAAGACCTTCTCAATGACAGGCTGGAGACTAGGGTATGCCATCGTACCTGAGAAGCTTCTACCGAGATCAAGGGAGTATCTCTCACTCTTTTCCTCTAACCCTTCATCCTTTATTCTGGCGGCAGGAGTATCTGCTCTTAAAGAAGGGTGGGAGTATGTCGAAGATAGGAGGAGAGAGTATCAAAAGCGGAGAGATTTCTTCTGCAAGTCCGTAGATGATATAAATGGCTTACATTGTGAACCCTTTGAAGGTGCCTTCTATGCGTGGATCGACATAAGCGAGACAGGCTTAGGCTCCGAGCAGTTCGTAGAAGAATTAAACAAGAGTGAGGGCGTGCAGCTAAGCCCAGGGATTAGATTCGGTCCAAGTTCTGATGAATTCGTCAGAGCATCTCTAGTGAAACCTATATCTATACTTGAGGAAGTTGTAAGACGGTTGGAGAGATTTGTCGGCTCAATAATGGAAAAAGGGATGGTTAGATGAGTATAAACAGAGAAGAAGAGTTTCCGATGCTGAAGCATTGGGTTTTCCTAGATGCTGCAAATGCAATGATTCCGGCAAGGTACTGGCTGAACGCGATACGGGAGTGTCTCAACATCTATGAATTTGCCCCTTATGGACAGGCTGATCATCCTTTCCTGACTGTTGTGTTTAAAGAGTGCATACAGCGCGCCGCTAAGTTAATCCACGCTAAGGAGTGCGAAATCACAAACATCTATCGTGTGATGACGGCTGCGAATCTAATAATCAACGATTTAATCGAGTGGAGGAAAGGAGACAACGTAGTCTTCTCAGACCTCGACTATCCCTCGATACCTTTCATATTGATGAACCTTCAGAAAAAGAAAGGAGTTGAGCTAAGGAGGATCAGGAACATGAATGGAGAGATACCCATGGATGCGCTAGAGAAGAATATTGATGACAGGACAAAGCTTGTCTGTGTCAATCGAACGACCCCTTGGTGTGGTTTCACCTATGATGTGAAAGAAGTATGCAGGGTCGCCCATGAGCACGGCAGTCTTGTGCTAGATGACTCAATACAATCTATAGGGGCTATCGATGTAGATGTACATAAGGATGACGTAGACTTTCTGCTTACTGGAAGTTACAAATGGCAGTGTGGTCCAGAGGGTGCAGGTATCTTCTATATCAAAGAAGAGCTGATAGATGATTTTGATCCAGATTTCAGAAACTATATATGGTCGGAAGTTCCAGGAGGGATACCTTTCAGCAGACTCGACCACGACAATCTTACGAGCTGGAATTATCCACTCGTTAAGAATGCTAACAGATTCGACATGGGTGTATGCGTGACTCCGATATTGTTCGGATGGAATGCCACTCTTAAATTCTATGAGAGAGTAGGAATCGAGAAGGTTGAAAGGAACGTCAGGAGGATGGGGGATTATTGTTTTTCAAATAGCCTCAGCGGTCCAGAGGGTGCAGGTATCTTCTATATCAAAGAAGAGCTGATAGATGATTTTGATCCAGATTTCAGAAACTATATATGGTCGGAAGTTCCAGGAGGGATACCTTTCAGCAGACTCGACCACGACAATCTTACGAGCTGGAATTATCCACTCGTTAAGAATGCTAACAGATTCGACATGGGTGTATGCGTGACTCCGATATTGTTCGGATGGAATGCCACTCTTAAATTCTATGAGAGAGTAGGAATCGAGAAGGTTGAAAGGAACGTCAGGAGGATGGGGGATTATTGTATTGATCGGCTTCATGAGTCTGGATGTAGAGTCTTAACTCCTGTGGATCCAAAGAAGAGGCATGGGCTCATAGTCTATACGAACGGTAGTTACGAGATAGACTCTGCGGTTTATAAGAAGCTGGACGCTTCTTGGACTTACATGAAGCCTATCAAGGTCTCATTCAGAGGGGTAGGGGGAATTATAGGTATTAGAGCTAGCTGCCATTTCTTCAACACAAAGGAGGATATAGATGCACTAGTAGAGTCTCAAGAAAAGGCTAGAAGGAATTTGACTTAGTTACCCTTAAGTTCTACACTTTTCTATGTCCATGTGGCTGAGGCTATTTGAAAAACAATAATTTCTTGAAAGTTTGATTATATAGGCGTGAAGGATATTACGAGTAACAGATGTAAATTTTCGTGGACAGATTTGTCAACTCTGTACTTCTTCAGGATTTGACTGAACTCCTCTACGCAGTATTTCTCAAGTATAGCGCATCCCCAAACCCTGCGCCCATCATTCGAGAGCCGATGATTCCGTTAAACCTTCGAGCCAGTTCCACAAGAAGATCGAGTTTTCGACAACTGACCTCATAGTAGCCTCTCAGTGGGATTCGTACATGAGATTTCCAAGCCGCTGGAAGTCTTTTGATCGTTTCTACCGCTCTGAGAACTCGATCATTCTCAAATATTACATGCTTACATCTTTTCCGAAGATTGTCTGGTGGAAGATACTCAGATTTAGCGAATTCTTCTTTATCGAGATTCCCTAAGAGAATTTCTCCCAAACCTACTCTTTAGAATGGCGACAATTTCCTCGTATTCAGTCCTCCTCACATTATACTTCAATGATGCTAGCTCCCTTTTTATACATGTGTTAACAGCTACAATGACGATATCCGACCCTATTGGAATAAGCTCGAAGCTGTTTGTTCTGCAGTCTATCCACATCGCTTGGTCTTCTCTGCCTAATACGCTGACAAGTTGATCATTATTCCACTGCGGACGCCAACAAAATCATTTTCAGCCGATTTGCCTATATAGGTCATATCTAGCGTAGGGATATTCAAGTCAAACAATATTGTAAATCCCTTGATCACAGCCATCTCAAGCGCTCCAGAGGATAAGTCCGGCTCCTTGAGGAATGTCTCCCCAGACAACCATGTTAGCCCCCTTAATCTCTATCCTTTAGAGGTCATGACGCTGATAATGCCTTGAATATAGTTTACCCACCTACGGTCAGGATTAAACTCCTGTATATACAGCTTAAAAACAAACCTTCAGAATAGTCCGACGCGTATAATGAATTTGATCGTTCTCTTCTCTTGAGGTTTTCCAGCAACCCAAACATTCATGTTTATCGGCATGAGGGGTACGAAGCCCTCATCATAGTCTGTATGTTCTCCTATGATATTAACTCTTCCAGGAGATCCCTCAACGACCAGCCCTTGAAGATCTTTATCGAAACCCTCGCTATATTTATTCTCCTCTAGACTTCGCAATGTTTCACTTTCCTTAACTCCTCCGCTGCGGTTTCAGGAAGGACAACGTTAATGTGAGCTCCAGCACATGCCTCGCTTCCGCCTAGATACTTCAACTTATCTCGGCTCGTATGAGTGGATAGAATTCTATGGAGTAATGGCAACAACTATAATTCTCTTCATTATTTGAGGGTCTCTGGAACATCGCCATGATTAAAGGTAGTCTGGATCCGAAAAGATTATCGTACGTCTGTAGAACAGTTTTGAGCATGTTGCAAGGTCTTCTTTCTTATCCTCCTCAATCTCTACGAGACTGTTGAAATGGCGTTTCGGGTAGATAGATATCTCATAAACCCACTTAGCCCAAAAGGGAACAAAAGAGATAAAACTTTTATTCTCGTTGACTATCCTACGGGGAGAGACCGCTTTTTCTCTTCTCTTTAAAATATTTTCGACTTTCCTCAAGACGCTTCAATATGAAGGGTAAAATAAATGGATAGGCATAGACTTGGCCGTGAGGATGGTTCTTAGTTACCCCTATTGCTTCTCCTCTATTCTCGAAGATGAAGATGTACTTGACATAAGGCTTCTTTTCAAGTTGGTTCGTCTTCTCCTGCCTAAGATTAATTATTTTCTTAATATTCGGTACGCATAGGTCTTCTAGGGCTATTTCACGTTTAGGAGAATAAAGAATAACTTCGCAGACTCCACTAGCAGGCTCAACCCTATACAAATCGCCTCCACTAGGTGATAGTATTGGTAAATTTCTTCGTAGAGAAGGAAACTTATTCTCTATAGCTCTCACATCATAGGTTTTAGATATCTCATCGGAGCATATAGGGTCAAAAGGATAGAACTCTTTAGAGGATATTGACCTATTCTGTCATTCCACTGAAAATATGATCCATTCTACTGTTACTGGATTCCAAAGTTCAGACATATCTGGTTGAAACTATTTTTAGATGAAAATTTTTAAAATTAGCATCCAGCAAAAGGAAACTTTATTATTTTATTTGAAAATACTATAAGCCTTATTTAGGACTGCATTGAGTTTGGATGGATATAAAGATGATATACTTCGATGAACATATGGCGTTCTGGGTCTTCTCGGGGGTCTTCATAGGTTTCCTTGGAGTCGCTATCCTAATTGCGAGACTGATAGGCCCAATAAAACCTAATAAGATTAAAGAAACAACTTACGAATGCGGTCAAAAACCATTCGGAAGCGCTAGAAACTTCCGAATAACAGGGATCACTAAATATTTTGGGTATGCAGTCATATTTTTCGCCCTTGACGCTTTCACATGGATAATTTTAACTGCTGCAATATCCCTTTCATTCAACCCTTCTATGGTAATGGCCGTAACCATTTATACAATAATAGTGTTAGTAAGTGTCTGTTACTTCCTGATGGAGGTTAAAAGGCTGGTGGAGTGAATGACCGAGGAGACCACAATCAAGGAAAGGATATTTGAACGATATCATATTCCAATGCCAATTTACAACGTTGTCGAATACGTAGCCGCTTGGGCTCGAAAATTTTCCATCTGGCCTATACATCTCGTGACCGGATGCTGTAGTCCTGAGTTTATGCAGGTCTCTGGCTCACGTTTTGACATGGAGAGACTAGGCATCCTGCCCTTCGCAAGTGTCCGCCAGTGCGACTGTATAATGATTGTAGGTGTACTCTCCCGCAAAATGGCGGAGAGGGTGAAGTATCTCTACGATCAGATGGGAGAACCGAAGTATGTAGTTTCCGTAGGCGCCTGCCCAACAGGTATGGGGCCCTTCTTCGACTCATATTCCATTGTCAGGGCTGATGAGGTTGTGCCTGTGGACGTCTATATTCCAGGATGCCCTCCTAGACCAGAAGCTATCATTCATGGGATGATGAAACTCCAAGAGAAGATTAGAAAGGAGGTTAAGATAGGTGCCAGAAGCCGTTGAGGAGCAAATTATTGAATCAATGGCATCTAAGCATCCAAACATATTCGGAGATGCTCGAATTCTATCTCATAAACAGATCTCTGTACGAGTTCGAAGAGAGGATCTCATAAATGCAGCGCTTTATCTGAGAGATAGTTTAGGATTCACACATCCGATATCTGCAGGTGGGATCGATTGGTTAAAAGAGAATCGGATGGAGGTTATATACTATCTACTCAACCCTGAGAATCGGGTCTTGCTGATGCTTAGAATAGACCTACCAAGAGACCATCCAAGGTTGAGTTCTATGACAGGGGTATGGGAGGCATTCAACTTCCATGAAAGAGAGGCCCGTGAAATGTTTGGCATCGAGTTTGAAGGTCACCCTAACCCTGTAAACCTTCTTCTACCTCCAGACTGGAGGGGGGGTTTCCCTCTTAGAAAGGATTTCAAAGGTGAGGGTGTTCGAACATGAGCGAACCTGTCATCGAACCCGAGATTATGCGCATCAGTTGGGGTCCTCAACATCCTATGAGCGGTCAGACTCGTATAATCATAGACACTGATGGAGAAGTCATTCATAAAATAATAGCCGACATAGGCTTCACTCATAGAGGAATCGAGAAGGTCTTGGAGAATAGGACTTTCCTGAAAGGGATTGTGCCCATCGAGCGGATGGTCATGGTCGATACAGCGAACATCGGGTTAGGATACGTTACAGCAATCGAGAAAGCCTTCGAAATAGATGTTCCTGAACGCGCCCAATGGATAAGGTCGCTAATATGCGAGATGAGTAGGATTAACAGCCACCTCTACGCGTTCGGGCTTCAAGCTGAGTCAACAGGGTACTTTCCAGCGGTTTTCCTCTGGACCACTGTGGATCGTGAAGTCATCCTCGACTTATTCGAAAAGCTTACAGGAGCTAGATGGAGCTTCAACTTTTTCATACCTGGAGGAGTCGTGAAGGATCTTCCAGATGGTTTTCAAAAAGAGGTATTGGAAGCGGTGAAATATCTTCGAAGTCGCTTCGAGCAATATTGGGATGCCATGGTTGAAAATGCTCTATTCGAGATGAGGTGCAAGGGGGTGGGGGTCTTAACGAAGAATGATGCTATCAGGCTTGGGGCCACTGGACCGGTCTTAAGAGGCTCAGATGTCGATATCGATGTGAGAAAGGATCAACCTTACGCTGCTTACGGGGATCTAGATTTCAAAGTAATAACAGAAACAGAAGGGGACGTTATGGCTAGGACGAAGGTAAGATATCATGAGATAGGGCAGAGCCTAAATATTATGGAGCAGGTTGCAAACGAAATCCCTGCCGGACCTGTAAGGGTGAACTTCCCCTTATTCCCCAGATCTAAGGTTGGAGAAGCCTTCAGCCGTGTAGAGACTTCTAGAGGTGAGCTTGGGATCCATATGGTCACTGATGGAGGCATGAATCCTTATAGAGTGAAGATTAATTCCCCTACTTTGAGAAATGTGCATGTTTTCGAAAGGTTAGCAGAACTTGATAGAATTCTGGTAGCGGATCTTCCTGTAGTAATCAATTCGATAGATCCATGGTATCTAGACTGCGATAGGTGATGAATGATGAATCCCTACAGCCTGATTTTAAGCCTCTTCATGCTTTTAGAAACGAAAGTTTCGATCCTTCCATCCGCCAGCCTTGTTCAAACAGGGATTTCTCACCTTAAGGCTTCTCTGAACTTCTCTCCCCTCGATTTTATCTGGTCTTTCCTCACAGTTAACGCCAAGCCCCTCATCCAAATCCTTGTAATTCCAGGTTTAGCTTTCATATTGGTATTTGCCATCATAGCAGTATGGTTTGAGAGAAAGTTTTTAGCTAGAGCCATGCTTAGAGTTGGACCTTACTACTGTGGGAGAAAAGCCGGAGTTTTACAACTCTTCGCAGACTTTCTGAAACTATTTTTTAAAGAGATCATAAT
The DNA here is from genome assembly GCA_018396695.1 of Candidatus Bathyarchaeota archaeon. Taxonomy (GTDB): domain Archaea; phylum Thermoproteota; class Bathyarchaeia; order TCS64; family TCS64; genus JAGTQU01. The sequence goes on from JAGTQU010000001.1 coordinate 49,997, forward strand.
TCCCGTTGATGCTGAGAGGATTCTCTTCCTGTTGATGCCAATACTCTTACCCACTATTCCTTCATTAACAATAATTCTCATACCCTTCGCAAGCGATTGGATTCTTTTCAGAGCAGGCTCTCTGAGCTTACCGATCTTTTTCGCCATCGCAGGTTTAGCTCCCCTTATCCCAATTTTCTCAGGTTGGGCTTCTAATAACAAGTATACGATTATAGGCGGCTTTAGAGCAGCCTTCTTATATATTTCAGCGGAGATACCTTTAGTCATATGCGCAGCTGCTGTAGCGATTATGGCTGGGAGCTTCGACCTAGTTGGGATCGTGGAACGGCAAAAGAATATTTGGTTTGCCATCCCACAGATCCTAGGCTTCCTAATATTCTTTATAGGCTTAATCATCGAGGCTGAGAGGACACCTTTTGATGTTCCAACAGCAGAAGTTGAACTAGTGCTAGGCTGGAGAACGGAGTATAGTGGAATCCTCTTTGGTTTCACTATGATGGCAGAATACTGTAACTTCCTTGGATGGTCTCTCCTCCTAATAACCCTATACCTTGGAGGATATAATGGTCCAGACCTCTTTGGCAACAGTCTATACAGCAGTATGTTTTGGATTCTAATGAAACTCGCCATTCTCGTCTCAATAGTGATATTGTTAAGAACCGTCTTTCCAAGATTCAGGATGGATCAGACTCTCCGGCTTGGATGGCATTACCTCACACCTCTATCAGTTTTGAACCTTTTCATCGTCCTTGCATTGAAAACCTGGGGGTATCCATTATGAGTTTGTTGAGAAAAATTTTTAGACCCTTCATGATTGTTGCTCCCTACGTGTTTAGGAATTCCCAGACAGTCGCATATCCGACTGAGCGACTCGTATTTTCAGAGAGGTTTAGAGGGCGTCACAGATTCCATTTTGACAGATGTATCCACTGCGGGGTTTGCGAGAGAGTATGCCCTTGCAATTCGATTAAACTCGTTCCTGGAGGACCAGATGGGAAACGATATCCTCAAATAGATTATACTACATGCAGCCTCTGCGGATTCTGTGTTGAGTTTTGCCCAAAGAAGGCCCTCGAATTCACTGATCTAGTAGAGTTCTCTGAGTATAATCGTGGGAGCCTCATATACTCGCCCGAGAGACTATCGCAAGTTCCGGATTTAAAGGAGGTTGTTCCAAGCTTGAAGCGTCGGATAAAATCCTATCTAACAGATAAGGAGATGAAATATAGAAGAGTTGAGGTGTAATGATAGCCGTGATTCTTCTATTAGCCCTTGCGGTCGTCTTCTCTTTCCTAGCAGTAGCGCTGCGAAACATAATCTATGGCGTGATATTTCTTTTATGCTCTAATGTGACGCTTGGGATCCTATACTATATGGTTGGAGCTCCTTTAGTAGCGCTTTTCCAGCTTGCAATATTTGCAGGCGCGATCGTCGTCTTCTTTGTGATTACCATAATGCTGACTAAGGCTGGTGTTATGGAGGCTTCAGAGGAGGAGAGTAACATTGAGTAATAAGATCGAGAAGTACGGACCTATTGAAGCAATCTATCTGATAGTCGCCTTACTTATAGTATTCGCCATGATTTTCCTGGAGTTTAGTTATCCAGCTTTCGAATTTGTATCGAGTAGACTTCCTAGAATTCTAATCCCCCTTGAACCCTTCAACGATATTGCCAATAAGGCTAGCAGATTTCTCTGGGAGCATCGGGCTTTAGATCTAACTATCCAAGCCTTCGTCATATTTACTGCAGTCATATGCTGTCTAGCCCTCTTGAAACCAGATGAAAGAGAGGAGGAAGAGATATGAACGAATCGCTTTTGTTTTACATGGTAGCAGTAGTGCTCCAGTTCGTCATAGGTTTAGCATGTCTAATGATCAAGAGAGACATGGTGAGGCTCTTAATAGGTATAGAGATATTGTTCAACGCCGCAAATCTGAGTTTCATGGGGTTCTCTCTCCAAACGTCGGGGCACATCGATCCCTTTGCACACTCTATTATCATGATGGCTATAGTATTAGATGGTACAGTAATAGCTGTGGGTCTAGCGATGACTTTGAACGTATATAAGCACTATAAAACCATCAATATTAGAAAATTAAGGAGGTTGAAATGGTGATCCAAGAATTCAGCATCACACAATTACCCTTACCGTTAACTATCCTCCTCCTCGGAGGACTATTTACGCCGATTCTAGGCTCCATTCAAAAGCGATTTAGGCTAAAAAGGATAAGGGAGTTTTGGGCTTCGATTGTTGTAGCACTGACACTCTATTCAATATATTTGGTCAACCAGCAACTTGAATCGAAGCAGGTGCTAGTAGTTTACCTTTGGGGTCAGAGCCCTCCTTTAGGAGGCTCCTTCGAGATAGATGCCCTAAGCATCTTTATGAGTGGAACCATAGCTTTTCTAGGGCTTTTAGTCGTCATCTACTCTAGTAAATATATGGAGAAAGAGGGGCGTCTCACTGAGTTCTATACTCTAGTGCTTCTAATGATGGCGGGAATGACTGGAATAGTTATGGCTGGAGACTTTTTCACACTATTCGTTTTCTGGGAGCTTATGGGACTATCCAGTTATGTTCTAGTCGCTTTCCTTAAGAGTCGTTGGGGACCAGTCGAAGCAGGTTTCAAATATCTTTTAATGAGCGCCACTGCCAGTGCCTTTCTTCTGTTGACAATGTCTCTATTATACGGTATGGCTGGGACTTTGAATTTTGCCTATCTAGCCTCGAGTTTGAGGGGCTCGGCCGATGTTGCATGGATGACGATAACCTTCAGCATGTTGATCATAGGATTCGGGGTCAAGTCTGCAATTGTTCCTTTACATACTTGGCTTCCCGACGCTCACCCCGAGGCTCCTAGTCCAATAAGCGCTCTCCTTTCGGGGGTAGTGATAGAAACAGGGTTATACGGGCTTACTAGACTCCTATTCATCCTCTTCGAACCTGACTTATTCAAAGTAACCATAGCTTCACTCGCCGTTGTAACGATGAGTCTAGCGAACATCTGGGCAATCCTTCAGCAAGATATTAAAAGACTCTTAGCTTACTCTAGTATTGCTCAGATCGGATACATGCTTATTGGGATTTCAACAGGAACAACATTCGGGGTTATGGGAACCTTTCTACATGTATTTAATCACTCGATTATGAAAGGGCTTGCATTCCTTTCTGCAGGGAGCATCGTCCAGAAAACCGGAACGAGAGATATTCAAAGACTTAAGGGGGTAGGGAGAAGGATGCCTTACACAACATTCGCATTGTTAGTTGCCTTTCTCGGGTTAGGCGGTGTTCCTGCTACAAACGGTTTCATAAGCAAACTCATTCTATTCGGATCTGCTATCGGAGCTGGAATGCCTCTACTCACCGTGATCGGGGTTCTAAACAGTGCTTTCAGCATGGCGTACTACCTTCGAGTTATCAAAACTTTAGTCTCGAAACCTGAAAAAGAATCCTTAGATGTTAGTGAAGCTCCCATCATCATGGTTGGCGTGACTACTATTATGGCGATCATCATACTAGTCACAGGTCTTTTCCCGAATATCCTCATAGAGATGGCGAACGGAGCCTCTGAAAGCCTTATAAAAGGCTTAGATTACTATATTAGAGCATTGATCCCTTAAAAGGGATCTTCCATAGTTTCTATATTGGTGAATCGTAGGCGAGATCTTTATAAAATAGATCTAGTAAAAGGTTTAGATGCTCTCTTGCTTCTGAAGCAGAGAAATATTCGAGGTTCTTCTTACTCATAGCGGCATAATCCTTCATTTTTTTAATCGATCTATCTATTGCGTCAGTTTCTTTGAAGATTCGTTGGATTTTTTTATAATCAATCTTTTCATCTTTGCCTTCGAAAACGTTCAAAAGATAATTCTTGTCTTCTTCATCTATTCGGTTAGATTCAATAGCGTATATGAAAGGTAGAGTAAGATCTCCATTTACGGTATCGCTTCTCCTACTCTCGTCACTGTTCATTGCATCTTGCAAGTCATCCCTAATCTGGTAAGCGATCCCAAAATTTCTTCCAAAATCAGAGAAATGGTTAAAAATCGTTTCATCGTCACTAGCTGAAAGTCCTCCTATAGCTGCAGCTGCCTCGAATAGGCTACCGCTTTTCAGGTATATTATTTCAATATATTTGGATTCTGAAGCTAATCTCCTTCTATAGAAGGTTTGGAGTGCTACGCCCTGAACCATCTTCAAAGATGTTTCAGAGAGAAGCCTCACTATTTTGATGTTTCCAGTCTTAGTAGCATATTGGAGACCAAGACTGAGGAGAGCGTCACCTGTTAAAATAGCTCTTTTTCCACCAAACTTCACATGGACGGTTGGAGCCCCTCTCCTTGCAAGGTCTTCATCTATAATGTCATCATGGATTAGAGTTCCATTGTGGATAAGCTCAAGAGCTACAAAGGCGTCTTCAACGATTACGTTAGTGCCTCCCACCATCTCGGCGCAGAGCATGCATATCAGAGGCCTTAAACGCTTTCCCCCTCCTATTAAAGCGTATTTTGAGGGTATCTCGAGGAGCGCATCTACTTTAAAATCGATGTTTTCAATCACCTTGTTTACTAGCTCCTGTTTACCTCTTAACTTGTAAAAATCCGACATCGAACCCCTCTTCTAGATCATCCCTAAGCTAAACCATTTGAATACTTATTTAACTTTAAACTTTATTCTTTTTATCTTGCTTCAGTCTCTTAAGGATCACAAGTCGTAAACGGAGGAATCCTATAGGAAGGACTCGAGACTATAACCTTTCTGTCCCCGATTTTTCTTGCTAAGCTTTTAAATCGATAGCGGCATCTTATAATCAATGTCAAATTTCGATGCTGCATCATTCTTAGAACATGAGATTAAAGCTATCAGAGAAGAATTAGGAAGGGAGAAGGCTCTAATCGCGGTATCAGGAGGGGTTGATAGCACAGTATCTGCGATTATAGCTTATAAAGCCTTAGGGGAGAACTTGATATGCGTCTTTATCGATGACAACTTTATGCGTTATTTGGAGCCTGAGAAAGTTAAGCAGACTTTGTCTTCGCCTCCTCTAAATCTTCCTGTAAAGATCCTTGATTGTAGAAGAAGGTTCATGTCGGCCATTGATGGCTTAAGCGATGCTGAAGAAAAGAGAAAAGCCTTCAGGGAGACATTCTATAAAGTGCTAGGAGAGACCGCGAAAGAGGAGGGTTGTAGATATCTAATCCAAGGAACGATAAAGGCTGATATTCTAGAGACTCAACGCGGGATTAAAACCCAGCATAACGTTCTCGAGCAGATAGGGATAGACCCGTTTAAAAGTTTTGGATTAAAAATCATTGAACCGTTAAAGACTCTATACAAGTATAAAGTCAGAGAGGTTGCTCGGTTTCTAGGGGTTCCGGAGGAAGTATCTGAAAGACAACCCTTCCCTGGACCCGGGTTACTAATCAGAGTCGTTGGTTTAATGACAGAAGAGAAACTCGAAGAGATTAAGCAGGTTACAAGAATAGTTGAAGAGAATTTTGAAGATTATCGAGCCGATCAATACTTTGCAGCAATATTCAGCGGAGAAGCTGATGATGCCTCAGAGATAATTGAACGAGCTGTAGCCGATACATTCACAATAAAAGGAATTTCCCTGAGAACGAGAGTATTACATGAAAGAGGAACTGGGATAATAGATGGTAAACGTGTCTATGGAGCAATATTAGCAGTCGAAGCTGTTGATAAGGATGGTACTCCTTTAGATTTTAGCTATGACAAGTTGGAAGAGATGAGGATTAAAATTCAAAAAGCAAGTCCAAAAACAACTCGAATCCTATATCTTCTAGACAAAAAGAAGAGCATAGGATATGTTGTGGCATTGAGAGCTGTAAAAACTAGAGACTTTATTACAGCTAATATTGTAGAAATGCCGTTGAAGGTTTTGAAAGAGACTTCTCAGAGGATCACTAAAGAGAGACCGAAAGTAGCGGCAGTCTATTTAGATGTTACTCCTAAACCTCCAGCTACGATAGAATTCGAATAAATCTCGGATAACAATACTCTTCCAACAGACTTCATTTATAGACCTTTTAACAGGACTCAAAAGGATGGATCTTGTCTATTAATCACCAAGGTTGCCAAGTTTTATCAAAGAAGAAAAAATAGTTACATGCGATTACAACAGTTCTGAGCTTCCGTGAAACACAATATCTCTAGGAATGGGTTTTAATCTTAGAAATAATTAGACTAAGTTTCGACTTCTTTCAGTCTTTAAGCATTGTTTAAACCCGTTGAGATATTTTTGATAATATTATCATGATGGAGTCTAACTGTCCACTCTGTAATTACGCAGTTCAAGAGCAAAGATAAGCTAATTCCGATAAATTCTATTCATCCTCATCTTAAAGCAGACGAACATCATATTTTTAGAATTGAATGATTTTTTAGTTAATAATTTTTCAAATTAATTATAAAGATTGGCAACGAAGCATAGTTTTGCTGAAGAAAGCCTCTGATTCACAGAGGTTACAAGATGTACATGTTGCCTTATCTTGACCTGATTGGAGCTTTTTAACGAGGTCCGGCTCTTTTATGAAGGGTCTGCTCATAGAGATCAGATCCGCGATTCCTCTTTTCAAGATCGATTCCATACAAATACGGCTTCTAATTCCATTAACTAGGGCAAGAGGCGTAGGTTTAGCAACTTCTCTAATCCTTGATGCGTAACCAGCGTACGATGCCTCCTTTAAAGCAGGGTCGGTGGATCGAGCTAACCCCCTCATTCCTCTCATATGCTTCAGGTCGTCTGGAAGCCCAAGACCTCCACCGCTAATTTCAATTAAATCAATCCCTTGGCGACATATAGTTACAGCTGTTTTCATACTCTCCTCTATTCCAAAACCGCCAGGGATAAAGTCATCACAATTCATCTTCAGCATTATTGGAACACTCTTTCCAAACCTCCCCCTAATCGCTTCATAGACTTCGATTAGAAGGCGCATCCGGTTTCGTAGGCTGCCTCCCCATTCATCACTTCGTCTGTTTAGGCGGGGGGAAAGAAACTCTGAGATTAGGTACCCGTGAGCACCGTGAATCTGAACTCCATCAAACCCAGCTTCTAAAGCTCTCTCAGCAGCATCGCCGAAGGCTTCAATGATCCCCCAAATTTCTTCTGATGAAAGTTCTCTACCTTCCCATCCTTTGCCTTTATACTCTGAAGGCCCGGCAGGATCTATCATACTTTGTAACCCTCCGTGGTTCAGCTGTGCTACGATCTTTCCTTCATGCTCATGAACAGCATCCGTCAGCCTTTTTAGCATCGGCAATTGGCTGTCACTATCGATTCCAGCCATTCCGACGTGAACTTTACCAGATTTTGAGACATATAAATGTCCTTTGACTATCAGCCCTACTCCTCCTTCAGCCAGCTTCCTATATAATTCCACAATCTCTGGTCTGATGATCCCGTCATCGTCTGACCAAGCTGAAGTGGTGGCTGACCTCATGAACCTATTCTTCAATTCCATGGGGCCTATTTTGATACTTTCGAAAAGAACCGACTTTTGCATATAAAATTTAGGACTAGTTTTCAACTAAATTAATTTTTGGAGAGAATATATAATTATCTAATTGAAAACGCTCTTTCAGCGCACCCTCTCTAACCACGTTTAATCAGTTCAGCTATCAGCCTCATCTCAGCTTCAGTAGGGCGCATACTCATCTTAGCAATCCCTTGAATAACCCCTCCCCTCATCCCCTTAAGCCTTGGAATTACGTGGATATGAACATGGGGTATCTCTTGACCGCTATCTGGACCGTTATTTATTCCGATCGTACTTGAACTGGCGCTAACAGCGCTCTGAATCTTACCTGCCAGTTTATGAAGCACTGTGAAGAGTTGTCTAGCATCCTCTTCAGAGAGACGCTCTATCTGAGCCTCGTGGGTTTTAGGGATGATCAACGTATGACCAGGAGCAGAGGGATGAATATCGAGGAATGCTAAAACTTTTTCATCTTCATAAACCTTGTATGCCGGCGTCTCTCCTCGGATTATCCTGCAGAATACGCAATCCCTAATCATCTATCTACACGAGACTTCTTTAACCTATATGAATTATTAGGCTTTTACAAACGAAATGGGAGCTTTTCTTTTATTCACTTTTTCTAATGACCTTTAAGGCGCCTTGAGGGCATAACTCGATGCAGCAGAAACATTGTATACACTTTTCTTTATCGAATTTTGGATGCTCATGGATCTCGATCGCTTTACCTGGGCAGATCTGTTGGCATATCCCGCAGTTTATACATTTCGCTTCGTTACAGATTATAGGCATGTATGCATCAATGAACATGCGTCCATCTTGATGAGATTGAGGCTTTTTGAAGGGTCGGATCACCTCCTCTAAGGCTTCTCCAACTATTTCTATCCCACTTAGGTCGGAAGGTGCGAGACCGCGTTTTACCGCTAAGTAGTTTGTTCCAACCTCCATTGGATCCCAGCCCATAATGGTTGACGCGACCATATCTACAGCTACAGCGTCTGTTCCAGAGATTATTAAACCAAGGTTAACAGGGTCCCCGGTCGTAGGCCCTTCTCCTTCCATACATATGATCGAATCGACTATGTTAATCTTGACCTTAGAACTGATTGAATCATAGAGATCTAGAAGGAGGTTACTGAAGCGTTCAGGATCGTTTCTAGTTAAAACGTGGTGGCGTGCTTTCGACCCCCCTTGCTGGAGACCGAAGAGGTTTTTCACTGCACATGTCAGGGTGGTGAGGATATGTGTTTTCAACTTCGGAACGTTGATTATCCCATCGCATTTTAATACAAACTCTGGAAACCAGAACTCGTCTAAGACGGTACCTTTCTCATTTTTAATTTTTATGGGCTTTTCCCTATCCAGCACCTTCAGCGGTATATTCGATTCCTCACAGAGTTTTCTTATTCCGAGTCCTTCAAAAACCATGTCTGGTCTTGCATAAGCCGCCATTGCTGGGCACTCGCCTACTACTGGCTCTGCTCCAAGTTCCTTGATCATCTTGGCGAGGGTTAAAACAATTCTCATATCCGTCGTTGCTCCCTGCTGAGGAGTTTTAGTAGTGAAGAGATTTGGCTTGATCAAGTAAGTGCCTCTAGGTTTAATGAATCCGCTAAATCCGCCTAACAGATTGACGGCTTCATAAACGGCGTCATCAACTCTGTCTTCATGAACTTTAACGATCGAGACCTTTGGCTTCATTCTTCCAAAATATGAGGAGAAGGTTGTTTAAAAGGAAAACTACTCAAGGTCGTAGTAATGCACTTGAATGTGAATTTTTAAACTATAATAATGAACCAGAAATCTTTTTTAAATAATAATCTAGTTTTCGTTGAAAAACTTGGACCTCTCATCCGAACCCATTCCTCTACCTATTAATGATCGATTAGCTTTAACAGTTATTTTCAATAGAAAATTGAGAATTATTCCAAAACTAGATACAGAGGCAGGATATAGATATCCTGAAGCAGAAGAAATCTTTGGGCTCTCAGATCAAGAGACTATTGAAAAGCTGGAGCACCTTAGTAAATTAGGTTTCTTCGAAAGGGCATATTACATTACCTTACTGAAGTGTCTGTCTTGCGGAGGCTTCAAAATGCTACTAGTTCTTAGATGCCCTAAATGTAATAGTCCCAATATACTGAAGGGATCCGTTCTAAGACACTATAAATGCGGATTGGACGGGTTTGAGGAAGAGTTCATTAAAGAGGGAGCCTATATCTGTCCGAGGTGCAATACCAATTTAGATAAACCTGGGGTCGATTTTAAGAAGATCGGGGTATGGTACAAATGCTTAAAATGCGGAGAGTTTTTTGGCGAGCCCCTCGAGAAACTATATTGCTTCAAATGCGATAAAGAATTTTTGAAAGAGGATTGTGTTTTACAGCCCGTTTGGGGGTACGATATTAACGAAAATCGATTAAAAAATGTGATACTTGATATTGAGCTAGAGACAGTTAAGAAGTATCTTGAAGAACAGTGGAACGTAGAGTTATTCAGTAAAGTGAAGGGGGATTCGGGCATTGAACATATGTTCACATTTAGAATATTCACGAAGAACCCCCTATCAGATGAAGTTGTAGTTGATGTCGAATATTCAAAATCTCCAATAAGTCAAGATGTTGTCATGAAGCTTTTCGCTAAAAAGGTTGATGTTTTCGCGGTAGATTCGGTTCTAATCGCGATCCCGCGGTTAGAAGATGGGGCTAGAAGACTTTCAGATAGATATGGAATCAAAGTCATCGAAGTGGAGAGTTTGAAGGATGCAATCGAACCTCTGAAAGAGATCGTAAAAAGGGTGTTGAGATAATGGTGGATAAGAAAATTATGAAAGAAAAGGTTTATTGTAAGAATCCGGTTCTTATGAACCTTCTAGATAGACGAGAAGACGGTTCATACTTCGAGTTTCTAATAGTTCTTGAAAACGTTCCAGGAGCTATAGCGAAGGTCAGCTCTACGATTAGCTCCTTTAATGCAAATATATGGTCAGGTTTTCATGCAACCATCGATGAATTAGGAGGAGCGTGGGCCTTCTTTTTGGAAGCGCCTCCCTCCGTCTCAGTTGATAGTCTCGTGAAGAAAATTGAAGCTTTAAAGGAAGTTAAAGAACTAAGATTCAGAAAACTTGATAAAACCGAGTATTTCGACGTATTCTTCTTCCCTCTTTGCATCGGGGGAAATAGGGTAATAATTTTAACTCATGAAGCCTTCCAAGACATCAAGCAACATTTGATAGAGCTATTAGGGACAGGTGGCGAGAGCATACTGTTTAACGAGGGATTAAAGGTCGGTAATACGATACTTAGAAACATACCTGCAACCTTGAAGATTAATAATGAAAAACTGAACTTCCTAAAAGATTTCCTCAGGGCGACTGGTTGGGGGATCATTGAATATCAGGAGCTTAACCCCCTCAGAAAAACCGGTGAGATATACATGTGCAATCATATTGAAATTGGACCTAAGTATAGTAAACGTTGCCATTTCATCAGAGGAATTCTCACAAGTTTCCTGCGGGCTATATTCGATGATGAAGGGTTATCCCTCGTTGAAACGGAGTGTATTGGAGCAGGAGCGTCAAAGTGCGTCTTTAAATTAGTTTAGTCCATCACCATGAAGGTTTTACGCCTAAATTTTAAACAATATGCATAGAATCGAATCAAAATGTTATATTGGTCTATAAAAAGGACGGCCAAAGGTAGGACGATAAGTAGCCGAGCATCTTGCTTCTTCCTATGCGAGACTGTTATGGCGACTAGGGCTTGAATGAGTTCAAGTATTAAGGGAACTATTGGAAAGAGGGTGATCTCCATTAAAGTGAGGTTTAAAACAGGTTTAAACATCAAGATAAGCGATACTCGCCTTTACCCGCTATATATTAAACTGATGATAAAAGGATAATATATTTTTTTAAGACTAAAATCCTGTGAAGCAAAGGTTGAAAAACGATATTATACACACTGATTAGGGATAAATTATTTTTAAAATCAAGATTTATTCCTTTTTTAATTCGTTAACTGCGAGTAATTTAAATTTGGTATAAGGCATCTAATTTAAAAAATAAGAGAGTTTTCTATATGTAGCCCCAGTTATATGTGCATGAGAACGATATGGATACTTGGTTGGAGCTGGGATTGCCTACCGCGTGAGCGTAGTTGTATGGATAATTCCAGTCTCGAATATTATCATGTACTGGACTACTACTGTAACGATGGTATCCAAAGGTCATAGTGTCGTAATTTAATAAACCTATGTCGAAGGGTTTATCCGAGGGCTCCAACTTGTGTCGCTTGAGAATTCTGCAATTCCGATTAAATAGAATAGTCCATCGTATCGTAAATAGCTTGGTGATATTGTTCCACTGTAATAGTAAGAGCTTAAAGGTTTCATTTGGGTAAAGGTGGCATTATCATAATAAATATACACTTTTGAAATCAAGAGCTTTTTAATTTGCTCAAAGAATACGGTCTCGCCCATCTCGCCTGTTTCTGACCACTTTGCGCTTTCTATTCTTTTGAACTCCACGCTAGTATGGTAATCAGGGCTTGGATATTTTTCATATAAAAGATGCCCAAATTCTTTAAACTCGTTAAGATCGAGTATTCTTCCAATATATTGTTTTAGATCCTCATCTTGAATAGGGACTTCTATATTTTCTTGTTCGGTGGCGACGATTAAAGGAAGATAAGATACCATGGAGTAAGCCGATATTATGGCAATTATCAGCAGGAATAAGCACGCTTTTTGATTTTTTTCTATCTTTTTCAATTTATTTCCCCTATTTCAATTTTTGCATACGAATATTTTATACTATCATTAGATTAAATGTGTTCACACACTTGAACAGCGCACTATATTTTCCTGAGTTGTTCACAAATTAGTATTAATAATGTACTTTGAGAATTTTTATAATAATGGCGCATAATAGGGATGAGAAAGAAACTCTTGAAAGGAATGTTGCGGGTGAATACAATACTTTCAGAGTTTACATCCATATGATGAAAGTAAAGAGGGCAACAGCTAGAGACGTCTTCAAGGCTTTGAACATGTCTAGTCCTTCTCTTGCAATTTTACATCTGGAGAAGTTGATGTCAATAGGCTTAATTAGAAAGAATTATGGGAGCTATCAGATAGTAGCTAAAAAGAGGATTGGGCTTTTAAAGTTCTTCATTCTGATAGGGAGATGGTTCATACCAAGAACCTTTTTTTACTCGATATTTTTCTTTTCAATGATGATAGTTTTTCTACTCTTTTCATATGAAAATCAGACCCTATTTATTCCAGCTTTTGTCGCGTTAATTAATGCACTAATTAACTTCTACGAGACTCTCAGCTTTTACAGAGTCCTTCCTTAATGTGTTCAACAATTTGATTTATATTAATGGTAAAACTCGGTGAGGTTGATGATAGGCTCAGAAAGCGGTCAATCGACAAAAAAATTTACTTTTCTCACAATTATTACCATAGCACTTGGTATTAGTTCAGCCCTCTCTCTTTACTGGATATATAAACTACCGAAAGAGTCGATAAATGTTGAGAAAATGAAGATATCTCCAATTCTTTACACGGATAAAGAAAAATATAATGTTGGTGATCCCATTCGATTAGGAGTTGTTCTCAGCAATGAAGAGACTACAAGATTAGAAGTAGTACGTGTCGAATACAATCTTACAATCTTCGAAACTGAACAAAAAATTTATGAGACAAATATCCGATACGAATTCGGCAGACCAATCATAATTGAACCTAATTCCACTTATTGGATTCCAACGGGACAGAGCTGGAATCAGAGAGATCTTCTTAACCGCCAGGTGCCTGAAGGCAGATATCTCCTTGTATTAACACTTCTACCCTACAACCAAACGGCTTCAAAAATAGTCGTTATAAACAACGATCAATAATGCTAATAGTAAATATCTAAGGGTCTGGATAATATTCTTTAAACCTAAGACAGAATTAAAAATTACAACTTTTCATTATCATTACAAAAATAGAAGTTAACATGTGGTTTAGACTCAATTTATTGACTTTCTTTTTGCCATCATTTTATGAAAAACTGGTCAACTATGTCCCGAGCCTTCTCACGCTTCTCTTGGAACTCTATGAGGAATCGTTTCACTTTCTCCGCCAGCCTCGCTTTACAATCTCCACATATAATGGTTCCTGCCCTGCATTCTCTTTCAAGTTCAGTGAGTTTTTTGTCGTCCTCCTCGAAAAGGTAGTAGCAGTAAGCATATACGGTACATATTGAAGGGTCTCCTCCATGCTCCTTCTGCTCCCTTACGGTTGGTCTCCCGCCAGTATAAGCGGTCATTATCTTCTTAGCTGCAACCTCAGGGGGGTCGACGGTGAAGATCGCTGTCTCAGGCATCGAAGCCGACATTTTTCCTCTTCTTCCAAGACCTGGAAGGAATTTCGCGTGCATCTGAGCAGGCTTATAAAACCCAAGCTTCTCAGCGATATCCCTGGTCATCCTCCAGTATGGATCCTGATCGATAGCTGCAGGTATTAGTACAGCTACATTTCTCTTCTCCCTAACCGATTGGATGAAACATGGAGTAGCCTGTATAGCAGGAAAGAATATGATGCCTATATTATCGCTATCTGAAAGCCCGAATATCGCCTTGATCGTGGAGTACGTGACGAGTTTACCGACTTGAAGAGAGAGCCTGTATAGGTGGCTTATATGGTTAACGTCAGAGATCACATGAGTCTTTTCGGCGTCAAGACCGCAAGCTATCAGATCTAAAGTGTTCTCATACATGTAACCCGTAGTATCCTCTAGAGTTAGATTATCGTGTATGAGAAACTTCTCGTCATCCGTCATTTGAAAGTATAGGTGAGCGTTGAAAGCATCCTGAAGATACTTAGTAAAAAACCATGGAAGTAGATGACCCAAGTGGACTGGTCCTGAAGGCCCCCGACCCGTATAGAGCCCAACAGGTTTTTCTGCTTCATACATGTCCAGCCACCAGTCTAAGTCACGGTGGGAGAAAAATATCTGCCTCTTCAGCTGGATGTGCAGATAACCTGCATGTTTCTTCAGCCTTTTTAAAAGCTCCTCAGTAATAGGTTGTGTGCCGAATTGTTCTATGAGCTTTCCATAGTCTACCTCCCCAGAGACCCTCCAAGGGGTAACAACCATCTCTTCTTTTAAATCTCTGCCACTCAACTCTATAACCTTCCTTTTAATGATATGGCTTCTTCATAATCAACTCGAGTTAAAATCTCCGCCAATGTCAAAGTATTTGAATCTAAGTTTCGATAAAGGGTTTCAACCTCATTAAAGAATTTTGAGTTTTTTCCTAGGCTTCGCTTTACTCCTTTGGTAGTATCTTTCTCCAGTCCAGCTCTAACACCATCCTTAAGCCTATAAATCGGGATTAAATTCAACTATGTCGTATATAAATCAATTCATTAAACTTCTAAAAAATAGCTTCTATAATCTTGGTTTTAGGAATGAAGCTTTAGACCATTACAGTCTGAGGCGAACATACGGTTTAGATTTGATCTTATCCACTTTACTGTATAAAGTCTCGAAAAATAGGTTTCGAAATGGTCTCATTAACTTATTTACTGAAACGAAGGCTTAGATAAGAAAATACTCTCGACTAGCATAAAAACGCTCTAAAGCCGCCTAAAAATTTTCAAGAGAAGCTTACTAATTAACATGAAACGGTATTTATTCTATGGGGTGGTGTCTTGATGATGACTGAAAAGAGGAACATAGTCGAAGTCAGTTTTAAGCCGGAGCCTTTCGAGTCTAGAATTGAGGAGGAAGTTGCCCTCGACGAGCCTGTATGTATCTTCGTTAATGGGGAGTATCATGCAACTCTTATAACGACGCCTGATCAGAAAAGGGAGCTGGCACTTGGTTATCTCTTAACTAGCGGAGTCATCACCAGTATCCAAGACGTGAAATCGATCAGCTTCAGAGGGAAAGATGTTTTCGTGGAACTATGGAAAACTGTGGATCTTAGAGAAGCTTCAATCAACATGATGAATCTCATCGTTACCTCCTGCGGCTCGAGGATAGCAGAACCAGCTTTTAAACTTCTTAAAATTGAAAGTAGGTTGACTGTAGATGCTGAGGTTCTTCTAAAAATGTTTTCCGAGGTGAATAAGAGCAGCCGTATACATTTGAGAACAGGAGGCACTCATTCAGCGTTGTTGTGTTCAGGAGTAGGTGAGATCCAGGCGTTCGCCGAGGATGTTGGAAGGCATAATGCTGTTGACAAAGTGATAGGTTCAATGTTAATAGCGGGAAAATGTTTGAGAGATTGCATGCTAGTAACTTCAGGTAGACTCTCAGGGGAGATTGTTCAGAAGGCGGTTAAAGGAGGAATACCTATAGTAGCTTCTTTGACAGTCCCCCTCGCATCAGGGATAAAAATGGCAGAATCAGCTAGAATAACTTTAATATCCTTATCAAAGGGGAGACTGAAGATATACACTAATCCTGAGAGAATAAGGATTCCAAAAACTGAGAGAAACTAGCTAGTGAAATACCTATTCTTATAGTTTAAGTAAGAAAAGTTCAGAAAACCTCTTCGATTTAGCTCTTTTCGTTTGCAGGTCCAATTTATCTTTAGGAACATAGCTTATAGCCTGAGGCTCACAATATTTGACGCATTCTGGATCACCATTGCAGAGATCACATTTGAACGCTACATTCGTAACTGGATCTAAGCTAACTCCTCCAATGGGACAAGCCACAGTACAAACTCTACACCCAACACAAGCCTCCTCGTTAATGATCATTGCTCCAGTATTCGGATCCTTCGATATCGCGTTTAAAGGACAAGCATCCATGCATAGTGGAGTACTACATTGCTGGCAAACCATGGGAACATAGTTATGGAATTCACCTCGCTTTTCAAATCTTATGACTTTTATTCTAGACCTTGAAGGATAGACTCTACCAGTCTTCTTAAGAGAACAGGCCACTTCGCAAGTTCTACAGCCTACACACTTCTCGATGTCTACCTGAATCACTTTTTCCAAATCTTACTCCTCCTCTATTTCGCCACCTAGCTTTCCCATTTTTCCTAGCTGTTCTGCAACATCTCTCATATCAAGCTTCTCAAGAGTACTTCCTTTAGGCAACCCTGAAGATACCGCCCATCCTCTCAGCAAATAATACTCGTCCTTCATCCTCTCGAATCTTTCTTTGTCAAGTTTCCTTCCTGCCAATGGGCCGTCAGGTATAGGGACTTTGAAAAAGAATTCAGGAATAGTATCCTTCTCCCTGCATTTTCCATCCCTGACGACTATGGCTCTCTCAAGGTTGCAGATCCTTTCCCCGTATTTGAAGAGACCAGCTTCATCTATCTCGATCCCAGTTGCTGCAGTGAACCGTTCCGCTGCGAAATTGTAAGACATATCTCCAATCTGAGACCCTGGCGCACCAACCCTTGATGGACGGATCATAGTTGTGCAATAGCCTAGAGAGTCAGTTACAGCTGCGCCATTCATCTCGTAGATTAAGGCTGCCGGTTTTCCCTCATATTCTGTAGCTATGATCGCCTTTTCCGTGCCGAACATTTTCTTCGACCATGCAAGTGCCGCCGCCTTCTCTTCAGGAGGAAGTCCTTTGTATCCCTCTCGAGCAGGCTTATCCCAGATAACTACGTGATAAGTTGTAGCCCTAAGGCTGTTCCCTCTCTCCGAGATAGCCTCGCCAAGAGCTGTGCCTGGCTCCGCGCGGAATTCGAAGGTTCTCATAGTCAAGCCTTGATTGTGAATAAGCGTATCAGCAATATCTGACCCAAGATTCCTCGCGAAGAGTAAGGGGCCGTCAGCGAGTTTGTCTCCGAAACCTTCCCTATAAGCTATTTTTCGAATGGTTTCGAAAAGGGCTTGAGTGCTTCCTCTCTTAAAGGGTATGCCGTCGAGATCTGCTGAAGAGATCTTCCTCTCATTGTAAAGATGCATAAGCCATGAGACTATTGTAGCAACCTCTTTGTTATCCATACCGAGGTCGGTCATCATTCTGGTGGCTTTGAATGAAGCTTTCAGATCGGTCATCCACAGTTTCCATGGCCAGTATGTCGGGTAGCACCTCCAGATGCAAGCCCCGATCTCTGGAACGTTAAATAGGGGTTGACAGGGGAAAGGGCAACCAAAGCAACCGATATCCTTCTCGAAGTATTCTCCCAGAGCATTCTCCTCGTAAGCCTTCTTGATATCAGGTCGTTCTCGCCAAGCATGTCCTTCATAATCGCCGACGACTCCGGCGTCTCCTACAAGAAAACCTTGTAGGTAAGCATCCATTCCTTTATTTCTAGGAATGCTGACATTAAGCTTCTTCGCCTCTCTAACTTTTTCGACGAGTATTCTATTCAGCTCGAGAACCTTCTCTGGGTCGTAGACGTTTACCGATTTTGTGCCACGCACCGCGACGGATTTCAACTTTTTATAGCCCATAACAGCCCCTAGAGGCGTCCCGCTTCTGTACCCATGTTCAACGGTCGCTTGGACGGCAAGATTTTCGCCAGCAGGGCCTATGCTGGCAACCTGTATATCTTCGTCTCCGACATCCTCCTTTATCATAGACTCAGTTTCGAAGGTCCCTCTCCCCCAAATGTCACGAGCATCTCTTATTTCTACATCATCGTTGTAGACGTAGAGGTAAACGGGTTTCCCCGCCCTTCCTTTCACAACTATGT
The DNA here is from genome assembly GCA_018396695.1 of Candidatus Bathyarchaeota archaeon. Taxonomy (GTDB): domain Archaea; phylum Thermoproteota; class Bathyarchaeia; order TCS64; family TCS64; genus JAGTQU01. The sequence continues at coordinate 68,168 of JAGTQU010000001.1, forward strand.
GATCGTATCCAGCAAATTTTAGTTCAGGAGCCCATAATCCTCCCATTCCGACGTTTCCATAAGAGTAAGATTCAGTCTTTGAAGGTGAAACCGTTGTCACTTCCATTCTAGAGGCGCCTATGAGTCCTGTTCCGGCTAACGCTCCGGCGCCGAAGATTAGTGGAGTTTCCTCATCATATGGGCTTTGATTTGGTTTAGAGTGATTCCAGAATAACCATGCGTTGATGCCTCTTCCTCCTAGATAGCGCCTAGCTTCATCGCTTAACGTTTCTGTTGAGACTTTCCCTTTCGATAAGTCCACGTTAAGAATCTTACCAGCCCAACCATAGATCAATGAAGTTCCCTTCTAATCTTTAGTCTTTCATGTTTTTTATACTTTCGATAGCGTTTGCTATTGGATTAGGATCATCGAGATGTGAGTGAAACTTAATATCCTTTTAATGGGAGATGATAAAAGAGTCTCCTTTGACAAAAAATGGATCTAAAGACTTGATTGAAAACCTCATCAAAATTTTTGGAAGAGAGAATGTTCTAACAGAGCTTGAAGATCTCTATGTTTACTCACATTGGGGAGCTTTCGCATCTAAGAAAAGAAGATTACCTGTAGCCGTCGTAAGATTGAGGTCTTTTGGAGAAGAAGAAAAACTAGAAGAGTTGATTGGAGACTCAGGCTTTAAGATCCTTAGACTTGATCAAACTATTAGTTACCTGAGGGAATCTGATGCTTCTTACATCATAGTTGATTATAGGAAACGTCAAAATCCGGATCATCTCGCAATAAAGGTTCGTTCAAGAAGCAGGGAGGAAGAGGACAAGAAAAGTAGGCTCAGAGGTGCATCATCTGTATACAAAAGATTTGTCGAGAATTTGAAAAATGTAGCTGGCTATCGGTTGGATGAGAATGTTGATGCTGAGGATGGATTCTGTGTTGTGCATAGACCTCCTTATGACTCCGAGACCTTCTCCGCTAAAGGTCGGTTAACGCTTTTAAGAGGGATTTTTAAAGGAGACCTTAAACCGACTTCAAGACTAGTTGAATCAATCTTTACATGTACCGCCTGTGGTCAATGCTATGATCAAGGAACTAGCGAAGGGTTCGAGATTAATAATGCGATCATCCAAGCTAGAAGAGAGATCAAAAAATTTAGTGCAGCTCCAAAGCAGTCTTTAACTCTTTTGAAAAATATTCAGGGACTCCAGAACCCCTTCGGAATGCCAACAGAAGATAGGGATCTCTGGTTCGAAGAGTCGGTTGAAGAGCATCCCTACAAAGGTAATAGCATCCTCTATTGGGCTGGCTGTTCAACGGCATACAGGCTCCCAAATATCGTTGAATCAATGGTCAAGGTGATGGAGGAAGCCGAGGTTGATTTCGGATTGCTTGGTAAGGATGAGGGATGCTGCGGGCTAATCCTGTACTTATTAGGATTCTGGGATGAAGCCGAGGAAAATGCGCGAAGGATTGTAAACAAACTGAACAGTCTTAAAGTCAGAGAAGTCGTGACGAGTTGTGCTGGATGCTTCTACATGTTCAGCAGAGTCTTCAAAAATCTAGATGTAGATTTTCGCTTCAATATTAGACACTCCTCACAGATAATAGAATCTCTCATCTTGAAAGGGTTTCTCCATCTTGAAACGTTGAAAGGTAGCTACGTCTGGCACGACCCATGCGATTTAGGAAGGCATAGCGGAGTGTATGAGCCTCCCCGTCGAGTTCTAAAGTCGATATCGGACCTAGTGTTGAAGGAGCAGACTCTTAATAAGCAACATACCCTGTGCTGCGGAGCGGGTGGAGGGCTCTGGATGTATAATAGTGGATTGGCTGAGAGCATAGCTCAACTTAAGATCGAGGAAGCGATCAATAGATTGAAGGTTGATGGGTTGGTAACAGGTTGTCCAAATTGTATATTAAGCTTGAGGAATGTCGCAGGCTCAAAACTACCAGTTCTAGATATTTCAGAATTGGTGGCTATGATCCTCTGAGATGTTTCCATCTGTTTTCCACTCGGCTTGTGGTAGCAAAGATTCATTAAATTTATAACTAGCTGAACTCAATTAAAAACGACTCATCGGGTGTTCCCATGGTCTATGACTTCTTAACTCTGGATGATGTAGATGTATATGGGAAGACCGTCTTCCTACGCGTCGACATTAACTCCCCATTGGATCCAAGTTCGAAAAGAATACTAGACGATTCGCGGATAAAGGCTGCTGTGGAGACCTTGAAAAGCCTCAAGGAGGCTAAGGTAGTTTTAGGGGCGCACCAGAGCCGTCCTGGAAGATATGATTTTACCTCTCTTGAGCTTCACACTAGAGTCCTCCAAATGTATCATAATAGTAAGATAACTTTCGTTGACGATGTGATAGGTGAGAAAGCTCAGTCAGCCATCAAGTCTCTGAAAGTTGGAGAGGTCCTTGTTTTAGATAATCTTCGAAAGATTGACGAAGAGAATGAGAGTAAGCCTCCTGAAGAACTCGTTAAAACCAGTTTAGTGAGAACCTTAGCTCCATTTTTCGATCTGATGGTTAATGATGCCTTCGCCGCGGGGCATCGTAGTCAGCCTAGTCTAGTTGGCTTCGGAGAACTGATGCCAATGGTGGCTGGTAGACTTATGCAGAGAGAGCTTGAAGCCTTGAATAGAGTGACTGAAAATCCTGAAAGACCTAACATATTTGTTCTAGGTGGTGTCAAGATCGAAGATAGGTTGCCAGTGATGAGACGCGTCCTCAAAGATGGAATAGCAGATAAGATACTCTTAGGCGGGGCTATTCACGAAGTATTCCAAATAGCGCGAGGGTTTATGCAGAAGAGACTCAACACATTGAAAGATGAGGAGAAGGCTCATCTAGAGGAAGCGAAAAAATTGCTTGAAACATATGATGAAAAGATAGAGCTGCCAGTTGATGTAGCTTTAGATGTAAAGGGTGAGAGAGTTGAAATCAGCATCGAAAAAATCACAGATGAAACGGATATCTACGACATAGGCTTGAACACTATTGCCCGATACTGCGACCAAGTAAAGAATGCTGGAACAATAGTAGCCGAAGGTCCTCTAGGCATGTTTGAGCGAAGAGGGTTCGACTCCGGGACTAAGGAGCTTCTCAGAGCCATGGCATATTCGAATGGGTTTACACTCGTTGGAGGAGGGCATCTCGGAAGCATGGCTTCGATGATGGATCTTGAGAGTAGAATGAGGCACGTCAGCACCGGAGGGGGAGCAATGCTTACACTACTCGCGGGAGAGAGTATGCCAGTCATAGAAGCCCTAGAACGATCCAAACGGAAATACTGCTACTAATCTGATAAAGTTTAAAGAAATGATCTTGATACTTCACTCAAGAGGGGCCGTGGTCCAGCTTGGTCTAAGATGCGCGGCTTGGGCCCGCGAGGTCCCCGGTTCAAATCCGGGCGGCCCCACCAGTATGATGCATACATTATTAATCCTATCTCTTATTTTTTAGAAGAGATTTAATCCAGTTTAACCATAAATATTATTTTCTCCGATTGTATTTAGTTATTGAAGCCGGGTTGGCTGAGAGGTTTAGGCGGCTGCCTGCAGAGCAGCTTTATGGGGGTTCGAATCCCTCACCCGGCTCTCGATAGTAGTTTGCTTAATAGTATTTTTTCTTCTATTGGAATCTATAGCGAGGATTTGGATATTCTGCCGTATTTTGGCATCAAACTTAAATGCAAGATCCTTTATTGTTGAGGCGGTTATGAAAAATAGTAGATGCGTTTAGATCTCGAATTCTCGGTTTGAGATGTATCTTTTCATAATCTCTCCTCAATAAACTCTTTTAGAGGATTCCAGAATATTTTCATCCGATTAGATTTTAAATTCTACCACGTCAACAAGTGTGAAGAGTCTGATGGATAAGAAGGCAAAAAACGAGAATACCTGCGTCCTATGTGGTGACTCCAGTAGATACATCTCTAAAACTCTCGGAGTATGCGCTGAATGTGTGAGAAAAGGAGGTAAAACTGCTCTTAATCTTATAAGAGAGGTTCATGCGGCTGTAAGAAGAGCTCTTAATCTCCCCCCTCAACCTCCGAGGAGTCGGTCAGGCATATCTTGCAATATTTGTTCTAATCGTTGCAGCATCGGTGAGGGGGAGAAAGGCTACTGTGGTCTGAGATGGAATGACGGGAAGATCGTATCCAGAATCAGCAGTTCTGAAGGACTCCTATACGCTTATCTGGATCCTCACATCACTAATTGTTGTTCTTCATGGTTCTGTCCTGGAGGAACTGGCTCAGGCTATCCTATGTTCGCGAAGACATGTGGACCTGAATATGGGTTCCATAATCTTTCAGTCTTCTTATATGGGTGCAATTTTGACTGCCTATTTTGTCAGAATCCCAGCCACAAAGTGTTCGAGGATAAGCCCGTAAAGAGCATTGAAAGTTTTGTAAGACTAGTTAAGGGTGACCCTAAGATCACTTGTATCTGCTTCTTTGGCGGGTCTCCTGAACCTCAGTTGCCTTTCGTCATCGAAGCTTCGAGGGCTACTCTTGAAAGTGTAGAAGGTAGAGTGCTCAGGATCTGTTTTGAGTGGAACGGGTGTGGTAGCGAAGATTTGGTTCAGAAAGCTGCAGAACTGTCTTTCGAGAGTGGTGGAAACCTGAAATTCGACTTGAAATGTTTCAACCCGTTTCTCAGTCTTGCCCTCTCAGGGGTAAATAATAGCGCGGCTTACAGAAACTTTGAGAACATTGCGAAGATATATAAAGAGTCTCGTCAGGGTCTGCCTCTAATTACGGCTACAACACTTCTCGTTCCAGGCTATGTGGATGCTAAAGAGGTTGACAGCATTACAAGGTTTATCTCAAAGCTAGATCCAACGATACCTTACGGGTTACTTGTGTTCTATCCAGCTTTTATGATGCGTGATCTACCTGTCACATCTATCAGACAGGTTATCGATTGTTATAAAGTAGCTAAACAACACCTCGATAAGGTTCACGTGGGGAATCTTCACCTTTTAGGTATAAGGAATATGGATTATTTTGAAAAGATCATGAAATCTCAATTTTAACTCGTGAATGAAGAGACTGTTGAGAGCATTCCTCTCTTATAAGGAATCGTTTTAAGAAACCTAATACTTTTCAAATCTTGAAAAACTTGTTTGAGGGAAAAGGCTGTTGGCTAAAATTATAGGTATCCTCGGAGGGATGGGTCCTGAGGCGACTGCAGAACTTTTCTTAAGAATAATCAGAGCAACACCTGCTGAGAAAGATCAGGACCATTTGAGAATAATCATCGATAATAACCCTCAGATTCCTGATAGGACAACCGCGATAATGAATATGGGTCCTAGTCCACTTCCAGAGCTGATCTCTACAGGACTAAACCTTGAACGCGCAGGTGTCGACTTTATAATAATTCCCTGTAATACTGCTCATTACTACTATGACTCGCTTATAAAGGAACTCCATGTTCCAGTCTTAAACATGCTCAGACTCACTGCCGAGAAAGTTAGTAGACTTTATCCCGGGGCAGATAATTTAGGCTTACTGGCGACTGATGGCACCATAATGAGTGGGATATACTCGATGGAAATGAAGAAATTTGGGCTAAACATTTTGGCTCCTGCAGGAAAAGCTCAGAAGAAAGTTATGGAGGCCATATATCGACACATTAAAATCGGAAACCTTGCAGAAGGCAGAAGGATCATCCTGAATATAGGAGAGAAATTGATTGACGAGGGAGCTGATCTACTAATCTGTGGATGCACGGAGGTCTCACTTGTGTTGAAGGAGGGAGACTTACAGAGACCTGTAATAGACCCGCTGCAAATACTAGCTGAAACAGCGGTCGAGATGGCTCGGAGACCTGATTAAAATTTGCTTATAAAATTTCTAATCATTCAGCTTGGGTCTTAAGGTTTAAGACCTGTTTTGTGATCATAGTAAGTGTTAATGGAATCAATAGTTAAAAAAGGTTATTTCATTTTCCAAATATTTGAGTATTCTTCTACTTAGACTATTAATGAAGGTTAGATTATGAGAGCTGTCTCCACTCCTTCAACCTCTCTATGAATACATCGATATCGTTTTTAGTATTATAGAAATGGGGGGAGACCCGTATATGACCTCCATGGGCTTCTCTCCCCGTAACCTTCACGTTATGATTAATCAACCAACCGCTGAATTCTTTGGCTTTACCTTCGTAGAAACTGACGATAGGAGACTTCGTCCCTTCAGGTGTATACATTTGTATTTCCATCTCCTTAAGCTCGTTCCACAGGTAGGAAGATAATTCAATATCCCTCTTCTCCACTATTCTAGGATCCAGCTTATTCAAATATTCAAGAGATTTTTCAAGCCCATATACTCCCTCGAAGTGGATCGTACCATACTCAAACTTCTCAGCTGTATCTGTATCCTTTGGAGGCTTCTCAGCTCTATCTCCTTCCCATATCTGGTTTTTCCATCCGATCCTGTCAGGGATGAGGTCTCTGATGTTTTCCTCCTTCACGTAGAGGAATGCTAGCCCAGCTGGACCTATGAGAAACTTATAGGGGGCTGCAGAAACGAAGTCGACATCATCCCTTTTATAATCTGAGCATATTGCTCCAACTGCCTGTGTCGAATCTACAAGTAGCTTCCCACCATGCTCATGGGTGACTTCAGCAACTTCCTTGAGGTTGACTCTGTAACCATTCACATATGATACTTGGCTAACTTGAACTAGCTTGGTATTATCATCTATTTTCTCCTCCAACTCATCCATGTCTATTCGACCGTTACAGATACCGACTGGACGGGCTTCCACTCCATACTTTCTCAAGGTCGCAGTGTAGAGGGGATTATGCTCCCAATTTGGAAACACCACATTATCTCCTTTATTCCACTTTAAACCATTCACGACAATATTCAAACCTGAACCAGTGCAGCTTGTGAAAGCCACTTCGCTTGAGCGTACTCCGATGAAAGAAGCGATATCCCTTTTCACTTTATTCGCTTTATCAAGCCATTCTTCTAGGATAGTCTTCGATTCTGAAACTTTAAATCTCATCCACTGATCAAGGAACTCCTCGTAACCTAAACGAACTTGTCGAGGATATAATCCTACAAAAGACGTGTCCAAGTAAGTCCATTTTTCAAGGGCAGGAAAATCCTGCCTAATCTTTTCTACATTCAAATCTTGTCTCCACGATAAGTCTCTGCTTATAATATAAATATTCGGAGGCTAGAGGTTATGATCTATAAAAGAAATATAAACCCCATTCTCGGGCATTATAGCTTCGCAGATAGATTAGTCGAACCATTAATGGAATGCTAAAATCAAAAAGATCGCTATGCTAAAGAAAATATCAAATAATTCAGAGTACTCACATTTTTAAGGGCTATTTATGCTTCTGGTGGCAAAATTAGATAGTCAAAGTCAGGCTAGAATCGAAGGATTCATTAAATGTCCGAATCACACTGTTTTTCAAAAGATTACGTTCTTAATAGATACAGGTTGTTCTCAGACATGCCTATTACCAGACGACGTGGTTAGACTGGGCATAGACTATGAACACCTTCCGATGATTACTAAAACTATCGTAACGGCGAATGGCCCCGTATCTTTGAGGCTGCTGAGCAATGTTGAGGTCGACCTGCCTGTGCTTGGAGGTCTCCTTGATAGGAAGAAGGTCCTAGTAAAGATTCCCATAAGTCAACTCGCCTTGCTTCCACCAGGGAAAAACTATACGCCGTTGCCTCCTCACATGGTTTTCAGTCTTTTAGGTATGGATATTCTACAATTCTTCCCGAGATGGGTCTTCAAGAAGGAAGAGTTAGTCATGGACTTCGGTGCGAATGAGTTGGAATCTTTAATACAGAGCCTAAAAATTTAAGATTTTTGTCGATGCTTGACTCGATAGAAGAAATGTTATGAGGCAATATTAATCGAATGCTAAATTTAGGAAGACTTCAATTTTATGATATAAAAAGAAACTTGCAGGGTTTTCAAGAAGATTTCTCGGAGACGCAAGATTAATAAGCCTTAGCAGAAGAGAAAGAGGGATGCCCAACGATTCGTCAAAACCTAGTTTAGCAACCCTTCACGAAGAGAGAAATAGACTCTTCCTCTATGCAAAACAGTTCTTCTTTGAATACCTAGTTGCAACGGATACAAGAGATTTAGAAGAGACCCATCAGCTTATGAGGATGATTAAAGAAAACTCCCAGAAAATAGAAGACGTCGAATTCAGAATTAAGCTTCTAAGCGGGAAGTAACCTCTGAGGGGCATTTAGCTAGTTCGACTTCCCTCCATTTCAAAAGAACCATTACTGAGGCAAGCGTGATTTCAAAGACTAGTTCTAGGACTAAGGAGTTTGGGATAAAATCTGCTCTAAACCAGGCATTAGAGAGCGGCCATAACAGTTTGCAGCCGTATGAGGTCAGATAATCTCCGATAATAGAGTGTGATAGAAGAGAGGCTAAGAGCGTCCAGCCCCTACTGTAAACTGAAATGATTGGCACTAAGATAAATAGTGCAAGAAGGATGCTATGTGTAGGACCCCTATGCTCTATGGTTAGAATAAGATCTAGATCTGGAGCAAGGGAAAATATTAAAATTAATAGAAAGTTAGTTTTTTCTCCCGTGTATTTACTTATTAAATAGCTGAGAAGATAAGCTAAAGAAACGTGTCCTAAAGGATACATGGATTTGATCCTTAAGATTATTCTATTAATGTTTATTGAAATTGTATGCCGTAATCCCTTGACTCAATATGATAGAAAAAGATGTGTTGAGTGGGTTCACAAGATTTTCTTCAGGAAATTGCGAACGATCTCCTCGAACTCGACTGGTTTATCTTGGGGAACCATATGGGAGGCTCCTTCAATCGTAGAAACCTCTAACCTTGGCATGATGCTGCGCATCCTGTCCACCGTGGCGGGGGATACGAGGGTGCTTTCTTTTCCTAGAATCAACAGGGTGGGGATTTTAATCTTCTCTAGGTAAGGCCAAAGGTCGATGAAAGGGCCGCTTCTAATAACGTCTCCGTAGAGTTTCAGCCTGAGTCTCCCGTTTTCATCCCTTGTGAAAGCATATTTCAATCGATTTTCAACATACTTGTCTGAGAGATTAGGGTATCTGAGTTTTAGATATTTTCTAGCATCTTCCTCATCATCAAAGAACTCCGGTGGTGGTGGAGGAGGCGTATATTTTCTGCTCGGATCCATAGGCGCGATGTCTACTAGTACCAGCCCCTTAAACTCTTCAGTATATTCTGCTGTAAGCACCATACCTATTCTGCCACCGACGCTATGCCCTATCAGAACGTTCGGGAAAAATCCGAGTTGTCTATACCCTTCACGGATGGTCTCTGCATGTTCCACTAGACCTACAGGTTCTTTCGGCTTCTCTGATTCTCCATGGTCTAGTATGTCGAAAGCTAGAATCTGATAATCCTTTTTAAGCGAATTAGAAAACTCATCGAAACTGTGAGCATCCATCCCCATGCTGTGCAGTAAAACGAGCTTCTCACCTGAACCTCCATAGATTAGATAGTGGAGCCGGAACCCTTTGCTCTTTAAAAATCCTTCTCTCGGGGTCGTCTTCAAATTCATCGATTAATAATAATCATCTGACTAATTTTAAATTTAACATCTAAACTATCTTCAAGCTTCGTGTTAAGAGGTTGAAAACATGAGGCTTTATTCTCGAAATCTTTTTGCATTTTTAAGCTTCTCTTACGAAGAAAAAATCTCAAATTAGATTATTTTTTTTGTTTATTTTTATAGCATTCTCTCGTCCATTCGATGATCTTCATAGCTTCATCTACATCTTCCCACCGCTGAACCTTAGTGGTTTTTCCTTCTGCCCGCTTATAGTTGTCGAAAAAGTAGGTTAACTCTCTGATAACAGATTGAGGAATATCTCTCAGCGACCTTATGTGCCCGTAGAAGGGATCTGAAGTGGATACCGTTAATATTTTATCATCCATGATCCCTTCATCGAGCATCTTAATATTTCCAACAGGTCTCGCTAATACTACGCATCCTGTGAAAGTAGGCTCGTCTATGAGGAGGACCGCGTCTAATGGGTCCCCATCATCGTCGAGGGTTTGAGGGATGAAGCCATAATCGCATGGGAAGTATGTGTATAACACTCTATTCAACTGGAAAACACCCTTCTTAATATCATACTCGTATTTGTTTCTGCCCCCTCTCGTCATCTCGATGACGACATAAACCTCTCGGGGAGGGTTTGGTCCCGAGGGGATGGACGTCCAATAATCAATCATTCCTCTTCGGTGATGCCTAATACATAGCTTATTATTAAACTAGACTAGGAAAATCTATTTGATCAACAGCGTGGTTAGATGTTTTCCATCTTCGATAAGAGCTCTCTCCATGTCTCAATTGTTTTCTCTGCTTCTTTAGGATCCAGTGTTTGAATTACGAACCCTGTGTGGACGATGACGTAGGTTCCTGGCTTTATCGAGCCTTCTTCCATTAAGTCTAACATTGCTTCTCTCTTTAAACCACCGAAGTCGACGATGGCTTTTCTCCCCTCAACAGACTTGACGACTCCAGGTATTGCTAAGCACATCTTGCACATTAGATTCTAAAGAGGCTTTAAAATCTTCCTATTAACCCAAGACATGAAAAGGGTTATTCTTTAATTCAAGGTTAATAGTTGATTCTAAGACTTTACTGGAATCAAATACTTTAAATCTCGGTTCATCTCTTTTTCCAAATCTAATTTAGAGGGTTCACTTTATGGAGGGTAAAGAAAAGATATTTTTAGCGGTCTTTGCTGCGAACTTCGTCTCGACATTTGGAGAGACTATTCCCCAACCCTTCCAACCCTTATTCCTAACTAGTCTTGGATTATCGGCGGCTGTTGTCGGGCTTTTCTACAATGTAAAGAACATCGTTCAAACAATTATCCGGACACCTGTTGGGGTCCTAAGCGATAAGCTAGGAAGGAGGAGGCTCATGTCGTTTGGCTTAATCTTGTTGGCAATATCCCCTCTCATAATGGCCCTATCTCATGATCCAGTTCTACCTCTACTAGCAATGCTCCTTGGAGGACTAGGCGTTTCTATCTATTATCCTCCATCCGAAGCCTACGCTTCTAGTCTTTATCCTCCTGAGAAAATTGGAGAAGCCATGGGGCGCTTCCACTTGGGGTGGGCGATTAGTGCTATTATTGGTCCTTTTGTTGGCGGGTTCTTAACATTGGTATTTCCCTCTTTTAGGCAAATCTACTTTGTCGCTTCTGCTGTGACTTTATTAAGTGTTGGCATTATTCTTCTCTTCACGAGAGAAGAAATAGATACTATGAGAGTTTCTCACGAGTTTGGTAACGCTATAAGGAGTTTACCCGCAACTATGATTATTTTGCTTAAGAACAAGAAGGTTCTTATCTCTTCGATTGTTGTCTTCATCCATTCTTTTACCAATTGGTGGATCCCAGCTTTCTTCCCCCTCTTCGCAAGTGGGATAGGGTTCGAAGTGACTATGATAGGCATAGCCCTAACAGTAAACTCTCTTCTAATGGGGTTAGCCTTGCCGATCATGGGCAAAGTTTCGGATAAGATCGGGCGCTTGAAGCCAATAATAGCAGGTTTATCTCTCAGCTTAGTAGGCTTCGCATTCATACCATTCTTTAAAGGTGCCCTATCGATCATATTTTTAATGGCGATTATAGGTTTTGGTGCAGCATTAGTTTTCCCAGTCTCCCAAGCACTAATGCTTGAAGCTATACCTGAAGGAGAGAAGGGGGCTGGAACTGGGCTTTGGGGGACTTCAATGTCTCTCGGAGGAGCCCTTGGAATCTTCACTATGAGTGCTTTATCTTCGTTTGCATCTCTCGATTGGATATTCTTTTTTTCCGCAATATTTACATGTATTAGCCTCATCGTTTTAGCCTTGTTAAAAAGCTATTTTACAGCTTAAGCAGAAACGATCATAGTTCATACTAAAAAGGTGTTTCACGAGTTCAATCTCCGCGCATTTTGGACCTTAATCTCTCTGTTTCTTCAAGATTCAACTCCATTGTTAACGGGTTTATAACTACTCCATAGACTCTCTCAGCTGATCCAATCGTCACAAAACCGTTCTTAACATCTTTTAGAACGTATTCAGGCCTCCTTTTTAGCGGGCTTCCATATCCACCGCCACCTGGGGTATGAATGAGTAGCGTCTCTCCTTTATAGACCCTCAGAGTGCATTTCGAAGGAAGCTTCACCATACTCCCATCGGCTCGTCGCAGCATATACTCGCCTGCCGCCCCAGGCGAGCCTCCATTCAAACCCCAAGGCCTGATCTTGTTCCTTTCTGCTAAGATTGAAACTGTTGCAGTTGGGGATAGCAGAGTCCAGCTTCTCACGATCCCGCATCCTCCCCTCCACTCTCCAGCCCCTCCACTATCTGGTCGAAGACTATATGATTCGAATCTAATCGGATAGTATGCTTCAATAGCTTCAATAGGCGTGTTCATAGTATTCGTCATGTTGACATGGACTCCGTCGACGCCATCAGATCCAGGTCTTCCACCACTACCGCCCCCGATAGTTTCATAAAATGTCCAGGGGGTTCCGTCCTCTCTCAATCCTCCTAGACTTACATTATTCATCGTTCCTTGTCCTGCTGCAGGTATCCTTTCAGGGATTATCTGAGAGAATGCTTTTAAAAGCACGTCAACATTCCTCTGGCTCGTCTCAACATTTCCTCCTGCGACAGGGGCTGGTCTCTCAGGGTTCAGTAAACATCTTTTAGGTATGTTGAGGATGATCGGTCTGAAGCAGCCGTCATTTATCGGTATGTTAGGGTCCGTCACCGACACGAGGGTGAAATATATGCCCGCGATCGTGACACCTAGCGGAGCATTTACTGGTCCATTAACCTGTTTTGAGGTCCCCTCATAATCAAATATAATATTTCCCTCTTTGATTGCGATCTCCACCTTTATCTCAACAGGGTTTTCCTCATTTCCAGTATCCTCGAGAAAATCGCTGGCGGTATAGGTTCCTTCAGGCATTTTCTCTAACTCCGCTCTCACTCGTCGTTCAGAATAGTCCATCACAGCATTCATAGCGTCTTGGACTGTCTCAAGACCATAGTTCTCTATCAACTCTATCAAACGTGCTATGCCTAGATTGTTAGCCGCGATCTGGGCTCTGAGATCACCCATTTGAACCTCAGGGGTTCTAACGTTAACCTTGATGAAATTTGAAAGCTCCTCGTCTATTTCGCCTTCTTTGACAAACTTGACGGGGGGTATGATTAACCCTTCCTGGTAGAGCTCTGTTGAGTCTCCTGCGATGCTTCCAGGCGTTTTCCCTCCAATATCCGTGTGATGAGCCTTATTTGCTACGTATCCGACGATATCACTCTTGTAAAAAACAGGGGCTACAAGGGTTAGGTCTGGAAGATGTGTGCCGCTTATATACGGATCATTGAAGAGGAGCATATCTCCCTCTTCTAGGTCTCCTCTATAGCGTAGCCCCTCCCTTACAGCGAAAGTCATTGAACCAAGATGGACTGGTATGTGCTCAGCTTGAGCGATTAGCCTTCTACCACTATCGAATATCGCACAACTATGATCCATCCTCTCTTTAATATTCGGAGAGTATGCCGACTTTTTCAGCGCAATTCCCATCTCTTCAGCGGCGTAGATGAGTGCTCCCTTAATGACTTCAATGGTAGTTAGATCTCTTTTCAGCGCGTTCACCTCTTCAGAATTATGTTGTCATACGCATCGATCACTGCACTCCAATCTGGATATATAACTGAAGTTGAATCGTATTGTTCGACTATGGCTGGTCCATTAATCTCGCATCCTGTAGTAAGTTGACCCCTTTCATAGATAGGAGTCTCCACCCACGATTCTAAGCCCTCGAAGAAGACTCTCCTCTCCTCTTTTTTCTGCGTCCGCCTCTTGGTAAGTTTCTTTCTCAGGAGAGGCTTAGGTATCTCTCCTATAGCTCTTACTCTTATAGAGACTATCTCTACTTTTTCCGACTTCATGGAATACCCATAAACATCTCTATGCTTGCTGTGAAAGTCAGCAATCGCTGAGTCAAGTGCATCAGAGCTGAAGGGTTTTTGCGCATCAACCGTTAACTCGTAGGATTGTCCAAGATATCTGAGATCAATCATCCTCAGGAATCGCATCCGATCTGGTTCAATGCCTTCACTGGAGAGGGTCATTCTCCCCTCCTCCTCCATCTTTAGGAAAGAGTTTTCAATTAAGTCTATCTCCAACTCGTCAACGGTTTTCATAATCCCTTTCACAAAGTCGTGGAAAAAGTCAGAGGCTAGTAATCCGAGAGCTGAGAACATTCCAGGGTTAGGCGGGATAACGATTTTTTTTATCCGAAGCTCTTCAGCGAGGGCGCAGGCGTGCATAGGACCGGCTCCTCCGAAGACTATTAAAGTGAATCTTCTAGGATCGAATCCTCTTTCAACTGAGACTATCCTAAGAATCTTAGCCATCATAGAATTCGCTATCCGTATGACGCTTTCAGCCGCATCCTCCACGCTTACGCTCAGCTTCTCCCCGAGACTCTCGAAAGCTAGCCTCGAATAATCTGGAAATATTTGCATCTTGCCTCCTAAGAGCACTCTTTGATTCAATCTTCCAAGTATTAGGTTAGCGTCTGTGATCGTAGGTTGAGTGTTTCCATGACCATAGCAAGCTGGTCCTGGATATGCTCCGGCGCTTAAAGGACCGACTTTTAGAACCCCGGCCTCATCGACTGATGCTATTGTTCCTCCCCCTGCACTACACTCCGCAAGGTCGATGAAAGGTAGGCGTACAGGGTATCCGCTCCCTTTTACAAGTCTACCCATGTGTACTTTCCCAGCGACCTCGTAGTCAGAGACGATCTCAGGTTTAAGTTTACATATAGTCCCAGCCTTCGCAGTCGTCCCACCCATGTCAAAGCTGATGATACTCTCTTCGCCTATGAGCCCTCCCAGCCAAGCTGAAGCGATAACTCCTGCAGCTGGGCCAGACTCAACGATCGATGATGGTTTACGGGATGCGACTTCAGCGGTGGCGAGTCCACCATTCGACTGCATAACGAAAAGAGGTGCTTCAAGCCCTATTTCTTTAAGGCTTGAACACAACCGTGAAAGGTAAGAGTCGATGATAGGCATTAAAACAGCGTTAACAATCGCCGTGCTAAACCTCTCGTACTCACGGTACTCGTTGGAGATGTTGCTTGAAGCTGAGACATAGAACTTCTCAAATCTATTCGCCACCCGTCCAGACGCCTCTATTTCATGTTTCTGGTTGGCGTACGAGTTTAGAAAACCGATGGCAACGCTGACAACCCCTTCTTTTTGAATGTCCTCTAAGATCTCGTCAAGTTCTTTTAGATTTAGAGGGGTTAAGACTCGCCCCATGTGATCTATCCTCTCTTCAACCTCATATCTGTGTCTCCGCTCGACAAGCTGAGGCGGTCGTTTAAAGAATAGGTTATAGACTTCGGCGCGCCTCTGCCTCCCGATTTCTAATAGATCCCTAAAGCCTCGAGTGGTGATGAATGCTGTTTTTTTAAGCTCAAGATCTATTTGACCAAAAAGCGCGTTCGTCCCTATCGTTGTGGCATGTACTATCATTCGTACAGGCTTATCATTATTGCTTTCAAGAAACGTTTTAAGAGCCTTTAACACTCCATCGCTCGGGTCTCTTGGAACGGAGGGTATCTTAAGGTTAAAATACTTCCCGATCGACTCGTCGAAAGCTACGAGATCGGTGAAAGTGCCACCAACATCTATGCCTATCCTGATCAACTGAAACTCCTATAAGACAAACCTGAGAGTATAGTTAAAATGATTCTCCTCTTCTAGGACAGAGTTATATTATGAGCCTTCAAATCTGAATAGATCCTATCTATAAACCTCCTTGTCCAAGGCATGATGCTAATAGAGTCTAGGTTATCCAGTGAGACCCACATCGCTTCTTGGGCATCCGTACAAGCCTTCAACTCTCCTCCTAAGAATTTACATAGGAACTCGAATAGCACGTAATGGAACCTGATCTTCCCTGACTCATCTCTTGTAATGGAGTCAAGTACTTTGAGCAGTTTGATCGGCTGGATCTCGATACCTGTTTCTTCCTTTACCTCCCTACACACAGCCTCTTCTATGGTTTCCCCCAACTCTACTACTCCTCCAGGTAACCCCCACACCCCCTTTGAAGGCTCATGCTCGCGTTTTACGAGTAGAATAGCCTCTTCCCTCACTATGATGGCCGCTACTCCAGGGATCGGCAAACTAGGGTACTCTCTATTCATTACTAATGCCTTTAGAACAAGTTTAGACTATGGAATACCCAGCTCTTACGGCTTTAATATTAATCTCTTGTAACGCTGGTCGGATTAGTTTTTTAACGGTTTCTTCAAGTTTTTCAGGGTTTAACAGACCAATCTTCCTAATCAACGCCCCTAAGAAGACCATATTAGCGACGATTGGATTCCCCAGTGCAACTGCTGTTTCATTAGCTGGTATCTCGACCATGTATACATCCTTCCTGAAATCTTTATCAGTTAATTCAGATAAAAGTTGTTTTTCAACTAGGATTAACGCCCCCTTTCTAGCCCTTCCAATGAAGCTTCTGTATGCTGGCATAGACATTGCTATGATAACGTTCGCCTCATGGATTTCAAGGTCATAGATTTCCTCATCTGCCACAATTACCTCCGACCTTGCGCTACCCCCCCTTGCCTCAGCACCGTAACTTCTAGTAGTAACAACTTCGTATCCTTCTCTGAAAAATGCTTCAGAGAGGAATTCTCCAGCCGAGAGGACTCCTTGTCCACCTGTTCCAGAGATTATAATCCTAAACTCCATAACGGTTCTCACCTACCCTCTCAATTATATTGTGTAGCGTCTTCACAAATTCAGGACGTTCACATTTTACGAAAACGCCTAACTCGATTTTTCCTTCAAGAGGGTCAGCAACTTTCTCTACGTCATCCAA
This sequence comes from Candidatus Bathyarchaeota archaeon, assembly GCA_018396695.1. GTDB lineage: Archaea > Thermoproteota > Bathyarchaeia > TCS64 > TCS64 > JAGTQU01. The sequence continues at coordinate 85,106 of JAGTQU010000001.1, forward strand.
ATCCTTGAGGCTCCTCTTTACTTCTTCAACCCGCTCTGTATTGATCTTTATTATTCGTCCGAAAGCCATGTGATCAACGATTTTTAATTTGGGATGGAATCCAGATAGTTTTGTTTCAACGGATTTAAACACCGCTTCGGGAGTTTTCTTTGGAATCGCATAAAGATAATTGTTCTTCAAAGGTTGACCTCGTATATAAGTACTCTCCAGAAACATCTCGAGTATACGTTGAGGGGCCTCGGACGACGTTCCGCTTAAGCCGAACATTCTCCTCTGCTGCGTAGGACACTGGCTAAGGACTTCAATGAATGAGAACCCCTCATTCTGTAAAGCCTCTTTAATACTCTTCGTCAGCTCAATGACATGATATGTACTCCAGCGAGCCACATATGTTGCTCCTGCAGATGCAACTAGGCTTGTTAAGTTGAAGGGGTTCTCAGGATTACCATATGGCGTAGTAGTAGTTAATCCTCCATAAAGCGTAGTCGGGGCTGTCTGTCCCCCCGTCATTCCATAATTCATATTATTCACAAGGATGGTCGTTATCTCAACGTTTCTGCGTGCAGCGTGTATTAGATGGTTTCCGCCTATCCCTGCCCCATCTCCATCTCCCGTAAACACCACAGTCTTTAGATTACGATTGTAAACCTTAGCCCCTGTAGCGAATGCAAGCGCCCTACCATGAGTGGTGTGAAGAGAGTCTCCAGAGAAATAAGGGTTAGGAATCCAGGCTGAACATCCTATACCAGAGACACAAAGGACTCTTTCCTGGGGTATACTAAGATCATCTAAAGCCCTTACAAATGCGTTGAGTATAACACCGTTTCCACATCCTGGACAGAATCTAGTCGGTAGATGTCTAACAAATTTTTCTCTATAGTATCTCAGATTTTTAACAGTCACTGATAAGCCTCCATTATTGCTTTGTAGATTTCGTCAACTGAATGGAGTACCCCTCCAATCTTTGGAAGAGAGAGGACTTCAGAGCAGCCTCTTGAAGCCCTCTCAACCTCTCTGAGGATTTTTCCCGAGTTCATCTCCACAACTATCAGCTTCTCAGCCGCCTCAGCTAATCTGCGGATCTCCCTGTCAGGAAATGGCCAAAGAGTTCGCAATCTGAATAATCCTGCCTCTAAACCCCCTTTCCTCGCTTTCTTCACTGCCCCGAAGCTTGGCCTAGCAGTCGCGCCATATGAGATGACGACTATCTTTGGGTCTTCTAAGTAGTAGCCCACTGAGTCTGAGATCTCTGATTCGGCTTTCAATATTTTTTCTCTTATCCTTTTTACTAGCATCGCATGATATTTCGGAGACTCGTCTCTGAACCCGCTTTCTCTATGGGTTGAACCAGTGACAATAAGCCGATACCCTTCGCCAAAGAGTGGCATCTCAGGAACTCTACTCGGGTCATCCGTTCCAAAGGGCATAGCTTCTCTACTTGAGCATCTTCTCCGATCCACAATCTCAACTTGTTCAGGTATAACTAGCTTTTCCATGATATGCCCTATTACTCCATCCGCCATGAGTAAGACTGGGGTTCTAAATTTTTCAGCGAGATTGAATGCCCTTATCGTGAGGTCAAACATCTCTTGAACCGACCATGGGACCAAGGCTACTACTTCATAGTCGCCGTGCGCCCCATACTTGGCTTGATAAACATCCATTTGCGAAGGCATTGTAGCCTGACCTGTGGATGGCCCACTCCTCTGAACGTCCACTACGACGCATGGTGTCTCAGTCATATGTGCATAGCTTATGCCCTCCTGCATTAGGCTGAAGCCCGGTCCTGAGGTTGCAGTCATGGCTTTAGCGCCAGCCCAAGACGCGCCTAAAACGGCACTTATGGAGGCGATCTCATCCTCCATTTGCAGGTAGAATCCTCCGACCTTTGGTAGTTCAATGGACATGTGATGGGAGATCTCGTTGGCAGGAGTTATTGGATACCCTGCGAAGAAACGGCATCCCGCTCTGATGGCACCTTCCGCACATGCCACGTTACCCAAAACTAAATGTTTTCCAGCTTTAAGCATACTATTCCTCCACCGTTATACTAAATTCTGGGCAATATCGTTCACACATTCTGCAACCTAAGCATTCTCCGTTTAGGATCGGTAGAGTTCCGCCTAATAGCGTTCTTTTATTAGACTCTTTAAGGACTTTTCCCCCGAGTTTGTTGCAGATGTAGACGCACAGAGCACATCCTTTGCATAACGATTCATCGATTAAGACCTTGAATTTCATCTTCCTACTTGGATTAGATATTGACACTCCTTTACTCTCCTTGAGATCATCTCTTCTTTAATACGAAGACGTCTTTAATTTAAGCCTAACAATCTGTTAGATGTTTTAAGGTTAACACAATTATCATAGAGTTTCTATCTTTTCCTCATCTTATCGATAACCATTTTAGCTACGGAAGAGTCTTGGATCGCTAATCCTACACTCTTGAAAACTGTGAGCTTATCCCCATTCGTTCTACCTTTCTTAATGCCTAGTAGAATCTCACCAAGCTCTGCATATATGTGGTCTCTTGTTATCTTTCCTTCTCTAATTGGGATTAGAAGGTCCCCCGCCTCATCTAGCACAGCTTCTCGGCTATCGACGACTACCTTAGCGTCTTTGATTATCTCGCTATCGAGTTCTCTATGGTCAGGATAGAAGCTTCCAATTGCGTTAATGTGAACATCTTTGCTCAACCAATTTCTCCTAACAACTGGAGTCTTTGACGTTGTAGCCGTCGCAATGATATCCGCATTCTCAACGGCCTCCTCACAATTTTCCGAAATATGGATATCTATGCCAAGCGTGCCTTCTAATTCTCTAGCGAAACACTCAATACGTTCCCGAGAGATGTCGAAGGCGTTAATCTTTTCAAGATTGAAAACCTCCGCCATAGCCCAAGCCTGCATTCTTCCTTGTACGCCACACCCGACCACTGCAGCAATCTTCGGGCTTCTAGGTGCTAAGCACCTAGAAGCGACCCCTGTGACGGCTCCTGTTCTAAGCGCTGTTAAGTATGTGGCATCCATCAGAGCCTCCATCACACCTGTCTCAGGGTCATTAACCACTATCCAAGCGGCTGTGGTTGGATATCCTCTTTTCCGGTTCTTAGGATATATTGAAATGATCTTTGTTGCGAGCGCGCCTGATTCTTCCAAGTAGGATGGCATGAGGGAAAGGCTGCCTCCAAATCTTTCAAGCATTATAGTCGAACGTGGAGGCATCTTTACAAAACCCTTAGCATATTCACGGAAGGCTTTCTCTACAATGTCAATAGCTTCGCGCATCGAAACATGCTTTTCAATATCCTCATCGGAGATTATCAGCATCTTCGATCAAAAATAGCTTCTTCTTCGTTAATAAAACATATTCTAATCCTTAGACGCTTTATCTTAGAAAAAGAAATAGAGTTTTAGGCTTTAGAAGAGGAATCCACCTTTAAGCGGGTCTTTCGGGTCGATAACTATCTGATTGAAGGCGACAATATACGCTGTAGCTGAAACCTCTGGAAGTATCCCTCGATACTTTCCGATATTGAATTCTTTTAGGATTCTGCCTCGATGAAGTGTACTTATGGTACTCTCCGCCACGAATTCGCCGCCTAACTTTAATTCACCCTTCGCGTAAAGCGCAGCCATCCGGGCATTTGTACATGTGCCTGCAGGCGATCTACATGACTGTTTTGGACCGAATACATTCCAGTGGCGGGTATGGGCTTCCTTTACAGATGGTTTAGTGTAGAAGGTTACAAGATCGAGAGTATTAAGCTGAGGATATTCTGGATGATCCATCCTATGCTTTTCAGCCAGTATATTCCTTATCCTCCATCCTAGAGTGATCCATTCCTCTTTATTCTCGAGGGTGGGTACAAGATTTATTGTTGAAGGGTCTATGAAGGCGTACCAGAGACCTCCATAGGCTATATCGGCTTTTATAGTCCCGAGTTCCGGGATCTCCTCTTTAATAGCTCCTGTATAGAATGATGGAACACCCTGCATCGCAATAGATTTGGCTTCCCCATCCTCAACTAAAACCTTCGTCTTGACAAGCCCAGCGACGGTATCTAGAGTTATCTCGGTTACAGGTTCTTTTACCTCGATCATTCCAGTATTCACAAGGACAGCCGAAACGCTGTATGTGCTGTCTCCGCACGCGCTGAAGTATCCATCAGTCCAGAGATAAATGACGCCTACGTCAGCTTCAGGCACGGTAGGTTCCGTCAAGACTGCTCCCAGGAGACCTGCCGAACCTCGTGGTTCCTTAAGAAGCGCAGGTCTTAGATAATCATAATGTTTCTGGAAGTAAGTTTGCTTCTCCTGCATCGTTGATCCTTTAAGTTTAGGTATTCCTCCAACGACTACTCTAGTAGCTTCTCCCGAAGAGTGAGTATCAATACAAGTAACAGTTCTCTCAAACCTCAACTATAGTCCCCAAATAAAGGTCTATTTGAATTAGCTATAAACCTTTTATGATCTATTTTTTGACTTCCTAATCTTTCTAAAGTATATCAATATAGAAAACAAAGCAGGGAGATGAATTATAAAAAACTCGAAAAAGAGGTCTAGAAAAGAGAAGAAGAATCTCTGGGTCACGAATATGATTAGGGAGACAACTATAAGGATCCATGAAGTAATCCTCCAAGATTCAGCTTCAGAAGACATTAGCCCAGCTTCTAATTCCTCTAAGACTCTTACAGCCTTTCCTGCCCTACTTCTTCAGATCAAATAGAGAGATGTCTTGGTAAGTTCCATCTGGGAGCCTTCTACGGATTGTCATAGGAAGCACGTTCTCTTCAAGCTCCTTTAAAGCGATATCGATCGGATCAGTCACTTCTTCAGGAAGCTCGACAAGTATCGGAGCGCCTAAGGATATTTGAAGCGCCCTGGCCCCCACTATCCGCGCCTTCTCAAATCGGGTCAGTTTTGGAGGGCCTATTCTTATCTCTTTTGTCAATATTGAACCATCTTTTCATAGATTTGTTACATTGGGGGCATCTCGCCGCCTCCACCTGCAGGCGGTTTTGGAGGCGACGATTTAGCTGCAGCTATGATATCATCGATCTTTAATATCATCGTCGCAGCTTCAGTAGCGGATTTTATTATCTGAGTTTTAACTTGCGATGGTTCATAAATGTTCAAGTTCCACATATCTTCAAGTTTACCGTTTAATGGATCGACCCCAAACCATTTCTGCCCGTTTTCATGTTTTGATTGTAACTCTGAGAGCGCATCAATCGGATCCATACCTGCGTTCTCGGCCAGTATAGTGGGTATGGCTAGTAAAGCCTCTGAAAACGCTTCGATGGCTAATCTCTGCCTGCCTGCCAACGATTCAGAGTATCTCTTTAATCTTCTAGCTACTTCGACCTCGGGGGCTCCTCCTCCAGCTAGTATTTTTGGCTCCTCCACAACGTCTTTTACGACACTTAAAGCATCGTGGATCGACCTTTCCGCCTCATCTGTTATCCTCTCTGTTCCGCCCCGTATCAGAATGGATACGGCTTTAGGATTCTTACAACCTTCGACGAAAATCATTTTATCATCACCTATCTTTCGTTCCTCTACGAGTTCACAGTGCCCAAGATCGCTTTCTGAAAGCTCGTCGAGGCTCGTAGCTACCTTACCGCCCGTAGCTTTCGCTAGAGCCTCAATGTCACTCTTCTTGAGCCTTCGGGCAGCCATGATTTCATGTCTTGCTAGGAAGTGTTGAGCCATGTCGTCTATCCCTTTCTGACAGAATAGAACATTAGCCCCTGTTTTCTTTACCTTCTCCACCATATCGCGGAGCATCTCCTCTTCTTGGTCTAGGTAAGCCTGCATCTCGTCAGGGCTCTCGATGTGTATCTTAGAATCGAACTCGGTCTTCTCTATCTCCATTGAAGTGTTCAAGATCGCGATCTTAGCATTCCTAACCATTTTTGGCATATCTGCATGAACGACTTCTTTATCGATTACTAATCCCTTAACAAGTTTTGTGTTTAAGAGGGCCCCGCCTGTCTTTTTCTCGATTTTAACCATATCGAGATCTACTTTGTATTTTCCCACCTCTTTTTCAGCTACTTGTAATATTGCATCCACTACAAGATCAGAGAGGTAGTCAGATACGCCTGCCGTGATTTTGCTTGCCATAGACGTTTTAGCTATCTTTTTGAGAATCTCTCTATTATCAGAATCAACCTTGACTGCGATCTCTTCAACATATTTTAAAGCCAGGTCTTTAGCCTCTCTATACCCGTCGATGATGATTGTTGGATGGATCTTTTTATCTATCAGCTCCTCCGCTTTTGATAAGAGTTCTCCTGTGAGGACCACTGCACTCGTCGTACCATCTCCTACTTCATCGTCCTGTGTTTTAGCTACCTCAACCATCATTTTAGCTGCTGGATGCTGCACATCCATCTCTTTTAGCATGGTTGCGCCATCATTTGTAATGGTTACGTCTCCAAAGGAGTCAACAAGCATCTTATCCATACCCTTCGGGCCAAGCGATGTCTTCAAAATTTCATAGATCGCTTTAGCAGCCATTATATTTACGCTTCTAGCCTCACTCCCCCGGCTGCGTTCAGTGTCCTTCTTAAGGATCAGGATTGGCTGACCTGAAAGCTCAGGTGCACTCATTTCTAGAACATCACCTCGAAACTATAGACGAAACCAGACAATTCTCTTATAAAAATTTTCTTTTTATTTTACTCTGTTAGTTAAATACTCCCTGTTAAAAATATGTTTCACCTCAGCTCAGAATCGTGAAAAGTTTTATTTCACCGCACGTCTTTTCGACTAGTATGGAATCTAAAACTCATAAACTTGCAAATCCTAGCCTTCTAGGTAAGCCCATTAAGATTATTGAAGGGTTTGAGGCCGTTGTCGAGCTTCAAGCATCTGATGAGATGAAAGTCGATGAACAGGGACTGGTCCATGGAGGCTTCACCTTCGGATTAGCAGATTACGCTGCAATGCTCGCTGTTAACCATCCATACGTTGTTCTAGGAGAGTCTCATGCTCGTTTTTTAGCTCCTGTACGAGTAGGAGAACTCATGAAGGCTAATGCCCGAGTTTCTAAAACAGAGGGGAGAAAGATCGTCGTTTCAGTTGATGTCTACGCTAACGATAAATGTGTTCTAAAAGCCGATATGATTTGTTTTAAATTAGAAAGACATGTACTCTCAAATTAGTTCTTTATGTGTAACTAAAGCTAAGTTTTAAATATTCGAATATAACGCAATATACGGAAACAGGTGAAAAAATGACAATCGTGATAGATTCCAGCAAACAAGGTCTGGAGAAGATCCTGAGAGATTACCAGATAGAGTCGCTGAGAGTAGTTTGGGAGAATGCCAGCAGGGGAGTAACCTCTAGGGAGGTTTACGCCAACGTTAATAAGGTTCTAGAAAATTTGAAGACGATTTCAAGGGCTTCTATAATCAACTTTCTAAACGATATGTGCGACGAGGGTGTTCTTGCATACGAGGAAGAGACTTGTAAAGGTGGAATGAGGCGGAAATACTTTCCTAAACTAGACGAAGAGGGCTTCAAAAAATATGTTGCTAAAACAGTTTTCCAAAGCCTGCTCAAAGACTTTCCAGAACAAACATTAGAAGCCTTAGGAGAAGTACTCTCCGCAAATCAAAACCTAGCAGCTAAACTCCAGAAATATATCAAGTAGAATCAGAACCTATTAGTTAAATACTCTCTAATTTTTGGTATGCATATCTTTTTAAACTAAACAATTTAATGTTGAGATTATATTTGAATAAGAATGAGGCATCTAAGGGATAAGGCTTGAGCTCGCGTAGAGCAACTGTTATGAGAGTTTACGACTCGACAACATTGATCATACGACCGAATACTGCTATAAAGCTCTATGGAATCGAGCCTTTAAAGAGAGGGAGTGAGATCGAAGAGAAGGCTAAATTAAGGCTCGAGGAGCTCACACTCGGCAAGAAAATCGAGTTCCAGACTATTGAATGGGATCGCCTAGGCAGAAGTATAGCAATCGTTAAAGTTGACGGTTTTAATCTCAACGAATATTTGAAAAAGTTTATCGAAGACCAAAAAATTTAGAATACGGTTTCCTAGAATATTTCAGAAAAGTTAATATATTATATGTTTAGCTCTCACTGAAGATCAGAAATGGTGATGAAGCAGGCTACTGTGGTCGAGATACTTGACGCGATATCTTTCAGACTAAGAACTGACGCTATTATCGTTTTAGATGGAGTGACGCCTCCAGCCAAGGGATCGGAGGTAGAAAAAAAGGCTAGAGAGAAACTTGCAGAGCTTGTTCTCAAAAAGAAGGTCTCTTATGAGACTACACAGTTTGACGAGTTCGGGAGAACCAGAGCCAAAGTCCAGGTCGATGGGATAGATATCAATAAGAATATGGCTGATTACTTAAAAAGTCTATAATTTTTTCGTTTTTTATCCTTTTCCTCAAAACATAAGGGTATTATATATTTTTTATAATTTTATTGAAACTCTTAAATCTTCTTAAGTCAATTCTTATGAGGGTCTAAATGTCCGTTGCATTTCATGGTGCCCATTACTGTTGGATGAATGGAGATGTTGTAGAGACTGAGAGGGCCCAAGTCTCTGCTATGGAGCCAATCTACTTAGGCATCTTCGAAGGGATAAAAGCATACGTCGGTAAGAATATCCTATCTAAAGGGAAACTCAACATTTTCCAGTGGAAGCCCCATATAGATAGACTTTGGAGGAGCGCGGCTGTAAACGGATTAGAGATACCATATACTAAGGATGAACTTCTCGAAGCTACTAAAAAAACGATAAAAATGAACGAATTCGACACGAATGTCTATATTCAGCCAAGAGTCTGGCCTAGGGCTGGAGAGGAAGATAAGGTTCATGTAGTTATTCCGGTATGGAAGTTTAACACTATTTTAGGTAAAGGTAATCCCGAGTTTGGCAAGATTAGGCGGTTCATGGTCAGCAGTTGGAGGAGAGTTTCAAGCGATGCTCTCCCCCCTCAAGCGAAGTCCTGGGCTAACTATCAAAACTCATCTTTAGCTACAAAAGAGGCTAAAAGGTGTGGATATGATGGTGCACTATTCTTAGACAGCAGAGGCTTCGTTTCAGAGGGAACCGGGGCTTGTTTAATGACTGTGCGGAATGGTAAAGTTATCACGTCACCTGTCTCTGCTTCGATTCTGGAGTCCGTTACAAGGAATACCTTCTTAGAGTTCATCCCTGAGGATCTTAAGATACCTGTCGAAGTAAGAGACTTGACACGTGTCGAGCTATATGCCTCAGATGAGGCGTTCTTATGTGGGACGGGGGGCGAGGTTACACCCATTACAAGCGTAGATGATATTAAACTAGGAGACGAGTATCCTGGTCCTATAACAAAGAAAATAGCAGACTACTATTCTGATCTGTTAGCAGGGAATGTTAAAAAGAGGGCTTCATGGCTCACGCCAGTTTAACCCATTTCTTTTTAATTATTAAAGGGTCATTTCTGTTTCTGTGCTACAAGTCTCTCCAGCGTTTTGGCTTGAGTTGCAGTAATCGATATGAAATCAGTAACGTTTTGAGGTGTAATATACTCTGATAGGATAGATATTTTTCTAGCATTTTCGTTAGCTAACTTAACCAGTATAGGGCTCGTTTCTCGGGTTAGATAGGAAGATGAGATAGCGACGTTATATGCTTCGAAGATAGCTTTCTTCAGCTCTCCCTTGTATGTGTCTAGTGAATAGATTAGCTCATCTTTCATGATAACCCTTCCCCTATCGTACGCTGCTTTTATAGAGAGCCCCATCTCTGAGGCTTTTATGCCTAAACGTGTAAGTATGTCTGCCAAATCTTCAGATATTTTTTCACCCGCAGATGCAACCTTCGCATCCTGGTTCACCCATATATTTCCACCTTCGATCCTCGTCTTTATTCCGAGGGCACCAAATTTCCCGATTATAGGTCCTGGAGAGAGTCCCGTATTCCCTGCAGGTATTATCAAATCGTTTAATGCTAGATCACCCGGCTTCGCGAATACTTTGACCTTGTTTCGATTAAGCTCGCTGGCTATCTTGAACGGGTTTCCATTAGAGAATATGAAAATCGTTGAACCTTTGATTTGAGACAAGAATTGATCTGCGTTTTCAAAGCCCACCTTCTCCATAGCTATCTTAATAAGAGTATTCTTGATGCATTTTATAGTTATTTTTCCTCTCAACTGCTTTCTTAATCCTTGAAGCATTACACTTTCCATTTTGAATAAATCTGCAGCGAAGACTACATCATATTCATTAAGAAGCTTAATCGCCGCATCAACAGTGGTTTGCTTCTCTATGCTTTTAGTCATCCTCCCCTCTCCTTCAAATAAGCTTTACAGCTTCCCCCATCGTCAATTTTATATAAACAGATTTAATGTTCCCTGCTCCTCTTTTCAATGTTCGAGTTAGGTTAGATAACACCGACTCGATATTTTCAGCGATCTCTTCGTCTTCCATGCTCTCTACACCGACTAGACATTGAATAAGAGGCTTATCCCTACTTCTCAACACTACGACCTTTTTCTCCCTTTCCAAAATCTCGTCAATTGGGGCTTGAGGTGGAACCGGAACAGGCATTTTTCCCTTCGGTCCTAGAAATGGACCAACAACTCTGCTTACAGTTGGCATTAGAGGAGCTTCAGATATGAATACCTCGTATTCTTTCAATCGTTTTTTAACTTCTTTCCTATCCTTTGACAGGGCTTCTAACTCAAGCGGCTCGATCACCCCGTCGACGCCAGCTCTCCTAGCTCTTAAGGCGAGGTCACCCGAAGCGAAGATGAGAACACTCCGTTTTCCAACACCTTTAGGGAGTTCAACTCGGAGATTTACCCTGTTTTCAGGCCTCTTCATGTCGACTTCTCGAAGATTTATTATGAGCTCCACAGACTGGTTGAAATCCCTTTTCTTCGATTTTTCTCGAGCCTTTGAAAGAGCGTCAAGAATCTGTTTTCGAGAGGTCGACATTTTCTAAACTCCTTTCTCCTCGAGAACAATGGAATATAAAATTTTAGGATAAATTAGATAAGGCTTCATCATATACACCTGATTTTATTAATTTTTGAAACTCTTTAGCGGGCTTCCCTTCGACAGTGACCCCCATGCTTACGAGGGTTCCCAAAATCTCGTTGATGGCGGCTTTATATGATGCTGCGAGCATATCTTCCCTTTTTTTCTTGGCTATCTCAACTAATTGCTCAAAAGCTAGGTTCCCTACAGAATTCGTGTTAGGTGTTGCAGAACCCTTCTGTATGCCAAGGGCCTGTGTGACGAGTGCATAAGTTGATAACATTCCAACTTTAACTTCAAATTCTTTAGTGTCTGTGTCTAATATCACTTCGACGGGGACTTTGGTTCCTTTATATGAGGCAGTAAGCTCATTTATCTTGTTGACAACACCCATTATGTTGACCCCAAGGGGGCCGATAGCAGGGCCTATTGGTGGGCCTCCCGTAGCCTCTCCTCCGCTAACTATGAAGTTGAAGTTTTTCTTAACCACGAGCCTACTCTCCTTTTTTCAATTCCCGGACGTAATCTGCGTTTACTGTGATTGGAAGAGTATAAGCTGCCTCTAAAATCTCTATAGTTATCTCATTCTTAGATTCGTCCACTCTGATCACTTTAGCCTGCATTCCCTTAAACGGTCCTGCGATGACCTCGACATCAGTTCCGACCTGAAGGCTCGTAATAACTGGCTTCGTCTCTAGGTATTTGTCTATCTCTGAGATGTCGAGTACTCCTTGAACCCGCTCCCTCGTGTGTTTGACCCCCCTTATCAAATCGTCAACATAGTGAGGAGTATATGCTTCTATTATTATATAGCCTCTCAACTCGTATGGTGCTAGTATAGCCTTTACAGGTATTTTCTCCACCTTAGCTCTATCTGCGAGCATCTGGGCTACGTTACGCTCCTGGCCTACGGTAATCTTCACCGCATAGAGGGATGTCTTCACTTTCTCTTCGGACAATAAACACACGTCCGGTGTTAACGTAAAAGAAAACTGACGAACATATTAATATTTCTGAAGCCTGCTTCAATAACTTTAAATGGGAAAAGCCGTCCCCACGCCTCTATACTCAATGTGAATGCAGCGGTCAAAATATTTATTTTTGAACTCTCTATGGTGCCTATTTCTTTCGCTTCTAAAAATTGAGGCATCAAGGCGAAGAAGAGAGTTTAGAGAGCCTCGAAAGACTTCTAGCCAGTAAATCCTTAGAGGATCCGAGAAGGGGTATTTTCGGCTGTCTTGTCCATCTCTCTCGTGAGGAATGGCCTCAGCACGTTTTCGATCTCGCTTGGATGTTTGATGACGATGATGCCCTCCATAGCCTGGAGCAGCTCCGAGTTTCTCACGTCTAGACTCCTCACCTTAGCCCTGACTCTCTCGCCTTGAACCATTGCGTTAGATTGTCCGATGCATTCATCTCCATTCCTACTATACGGAAAGGTTGTCTCGACAATCCCCTCTCGCAGATCTGTTGGAAGGATGACGATGGGAACAGATCCCCTCTGTGCCTCAGCCACGGCGTTCGTCACCAATGTGTCGGCTATGCCGTGGACTATCTTTGCGACTGTGTTGGCCGTTGCTGGAGATACGAGGAGAAACCGATATATGCCCCGGAAGAACCTTCCGGCCTTGAAGGCGCTCGCCCCCTGATCCCCGTCGGTGAAGATCTCCTGGTAATATCCTCCCGGAGAGATCTCCCTTAGGGCATTCCAGAGCCCGTAGGCTTTGACAACCTCGACCCCAGCCCTTGTCAGGAAGGTTGTCACTGACACGTTCCCGGACCTTGAGATGTTCCGGACCATATCGAAGGTCTCCTTAAGGTAATGTCCCGCCCCTGTGATACCCCAAGCAGCCTTCACTTTCATCTTCAATGCCCCTAGATAATCTGCATCAAATATCCTCTATCTAGATCTATCTTTTCAATAGGGATATTATTATTTTGGGCGTTGGCTCATAACGGGCTTTACGTAGATTGTAGCAATATTCTTTCGAAAGGGTTTATCCTGTTTTAGTGGTTTTTAGGCGCCTTGGCCCTGTAGAACAACAGATACGATTCTGATAAGATATCCCACTCCTCCAAGGATGACTGTTCCGAAGAAGCATATCTTCGCACTCAGCCAGAAGGTCTTCCAGTCTGGCTTAGAGATCGTTTTTAGTAGTCTAGCCACCGAGCTGAAGAAACTTGGGAGTCTCATGCGGTATGTGAATGATTGAAGGTAGTTAAATTGTTTACTGTCCAGAGATGAGTTTCTCGGAGAACCATTCTGGATCGAACTTATGAAGATCATCGTAGCTTTGACCTATACCTATATAGATTATCGGTTTTCCTGTTACAAAGGGGATGCTAAGGCTTGAGCCTCCCTTGACATCCGCATCCACCTTCGTTAATATAGATGCGTCGAATCCGAGGGCGCTACTAAAGGTTTCAGCTTGTTGGACTGCATCATTCCCGATTAAAGCATCGACAACCATGATAGTTAATTCTGGCTGAATAACTCTCTTGATTTTCTTGAGCTCGTCCATTAGGTTCCTGTTAGTTTGCATCCTCCCTGCAGTGTCGACTAAGACAACATCAATCCCTCGAGCTTCGGCGTGTCTGACAGCGTCGTAGGCTACCGCTGCCGGATCGGCTCCATAGTCGTGTTTAATAACCCGTATCCCCAGCCTTTTCGCATGTTCCTCGATCTGTTCTATCGCTCCTGCTCTGTATGTATCCGCTGACGCCAATACTACTCCGAAACCGTTCTTCAACATGAGCCTCGCAACCTTGGCTATGGTCGTCGTCTTCCCTGTCCCATTTATTCCGACAAACATTATAACTAGCGGTTTTCTCAAAGTCTTATGCAGGGCTGCAAGTTTAAGAATATCAATATCTGTCTCAGCCGTCATTATAGACTTTATAGATTCTTTAAGAGTGTCGCGTACAAGGGAGGTTTTATTTTCGAATCTGGGATGAGGCTTGTTTATTAGATTCTCCTTTATTTTTTCGCAAATCTTCTCTGCAACATCTACGGCAACGTCGTTCGCTATTAACTGAAGCTTGAATTCGTCTAAGATTGATTCTAAGTCTTTTGTGCTAAATTCACTTTTCGATATCTTCTCAACTACGTTTTTTATACCTTGCTTGAGCCTCTCAAACACTTGGAGCTTCTCCTTTCAACTCCTTTCCAAGCTTATTTATTCCTTCTTGGTGGATCTGCATCTGGAGAGTTATTTGCTCGAGTTGCTGCTGGATCGCTTGGAATGATTTATCAACTTCTTTCAGCCTCTCCGTAATATTTTCGATGGCTTTATCTATATCCATGTCTACGGAGACGCTCGCGCCTATTCCTACTATAACTTTGTCTAGAGCCCCCAACTTGGCGTTCACAAAAGTGTTCCCACCTACAGGTACCAGAATGTTAGCTCCTAGCTGTGTTTCCTTCAAGGATCTTAGGGAAGATTCGGCTACTTGGAGTTCCGTGATCGTGGACTGAATAAGTTCATACCTTTGTTGAAGTAGTTGAGCTGTCCCTTGCATAAGCTGATATTCTAGAATCAACCGCCTCAACTGTTCTTCTCTTTTGGGGGCAGCCATTTTTAATCACCAGGCTCTGAGACTTCTTCTATACCAAAAATTTTTATATCAAACCTTTTAGCCTTATGTCGGCTCCCAATATCTGCGTACATTTTTTCTAACGCATGTTCCCTTTTTTCAGCCTCGATTATTTTAGTGAACTTGATCGGTTCGAGGAGGTTCGATTTTCTGATCTCTCCGCTTATCTTAAACGTCTTAGCCCCGGACATAGCTAATCCCCTCCACCTTTTTCCTCTTCTTCAGCGAGTGATACTCTGACTACTCCTTCATCATTCTTCGAGACCTTAACTCTAATTCTGCGCGGAGGTTTTTCGATCCCTCTCCTCCAAATCAATTCATTTACTTTAGGGTCGATCACTATCGACTCTGGTTTCATATGCCTCTCAACGAAAGCCTTCAATATGGAGATCGCTTTCTCGGCTCTTCTATATTTTGGAGCTATCCAAGCCCTTTCAAGAGGGATGGTGTATATGCGTTCCAGCTCTCCTGTTTTTGACATCTCTAATTCTCTCCTAAAGTCTTAGCTTCCTCGATCTCCAATTTTTTCTACTCGTCGGGCTGAATCTCACCTTTCCCTTCGTTCGAGCTATCACCCACGAAGGGACACCTCTCTTCTGTTTACCTGCCTTCGCAAGTAGAAGTTTGAAAGCATGAGTTTTATTCCTAGCCATCTCATCTTCTCCTTATCCTAATCTCTCTCTGCTCTTCGCTTGCTTGAATCTGAATGAGCAGTTTTTTAAGAACCTCATCGGTTATTGGAATACGTAGTCTACCTGTTTGAACTATCTGGATCAATTGTAACTCTAATTGTTCAGCGAATTCGGGTCTAACCATCTTAATATTTGTGAGTCTCTGCCTAGCCTCGTGTGTGAGGATCTTTCTTAACAAGGTCTGCTTTTGAATCTCAGCTTCTTGCTTAGCGGCTCGTAAAGCCTCCTGCTGCTCCTGCTGTGCTTGGAGTTCAAGGAGGCGTCTCTCCCTGAGCTTTCTAAGCTCCTCATCCGAAGCCATTTTAATCACTTAATACATCTTTAATTGAGGTATCTCTCTTTCAAGTTCACGCTTTATCTGGGCTGATATCGCATCGAGCAGGCTGCGACCTTTAGGACTGATGACTCTGCCTTTCCCCTCTACTTTTATCACTAGACCCGCAGCCTCTAGTTGCTGGGATATATGTCTAATGATAGCTCCGCCTGCCTTACGGAAGTGGGCTGGGGCGCACCCTTTACGTTTTCGACCACCGTACAGCTTCCTTAGTCTAGAGACTCCTACCGGTCCTCGAAGGTAGAGTTTTCTAAGCAATGAGGCACCTCTAACATACCACCAGTCAGGATCTTGTGGAGACCTCTCTACATGAACCCCTGTTTTGGAATAGATAGCCCAATCTGGGGGCGAGACCTCTCGAATATTCTTCTTTATGTATTCTGAGAGCCTCTTTAAGAGCTCCTCGGCAGGCACATCATATACTGTTGGCATCTCTTAATCCATTCCCTACATTATAGGAATTGGCAAGGGTTCTTACATATATATCTAATTGTCCCTCGCTAGTTCAGCAGAGTAACCTCAACGAGAAGATAAAAATGTTTTCACTATATTGTTGATTAGAAACGACTTCGCAAGTTTTGTTCGCCATTAGAAATTAATTTTCATTTTTTAAACACGGATTTAGATAAATACTCGTATGTTATTTTTTCTATGAAAAGTCTGTTTGGGTGAATTAAGAATCAGGGAAAACTTGGGAAATAGATTGTAGCCCGAACTAAAAAGGGTTAGCCAGGTTTTCTCGATTTATTTTATTTAGGGTTTCGCTGCATCCTGTTTGCAGAAACTGGATGTCTGAGCCTATTCCTACGAACCTGAAACCTTTCTCTATTAATTCGTTTAGATGCTCTATATTTCTACCAAAGGCTATGCCAGGTGCTACGCCTGAAGCTTTACATGCTTCTAGAACCTTATCCTCTGCCTTAACCACCTCTGGATGGTAAGGTTGACCTCTATACCCCATAGACATTGACAGATCCATTGGTCCAATGAAAGTGGCATCAATCCCTTCAACAGTTAAAATATCCTCGATATTATCCACTGCTTTTTTAGTCTCGATCTGTACGATAACGAGAATCTCCTCGTTTACTGTTTTAATATACTCCTCAGTAGTTATCCTCCAAGCTGAAGCTGCTCTTCCAGGTGCGCATCCTCTTAAACCTTCGGGCGGGTATTTACAGTAGGTTACAGCGTTCTTAGCCTCTTCTTTCGAGTTGATCCATGGGATAACAATCCCAAAAGCCCCTGTATCTAAGGCTTGCTTGATCGCGTTAATATCGTTCCAGACTACTCTTACGAGAGGGAGGGCTCCTAAATCGCTAACCGAGTGGACTAGTCTATCCACAGTTTCGAAGCTAGGAGGGCCATGCTCCGTATCGTAGAGTATCCAGTCTAATCCAGATTTGGCGAGAATCCTTGAAACATCTTCATTCAGAATAGATATCCAGGAACCTACGGCTACTTTTCCCTCTTTTAACCTTTGTTTAACATGGTTTCTCAAAATTCACACCTCTTTAGAAGTGTATCAACATTTAATTATCTTTTTTCTCATCCGCGTTAAGCAGTAAACAAGTATTTTTCAATATTTCGTCTACAATAATCAAACTTCTTTAGCGTAAAGTTCAATGTATCCGCATACTTTACAGCGGAAACCTGATATAGTCAATTGCTTGGTTTCCTCTCTTTTAATGAATAGACCTTTTCTCTCTCCTGTACTCTCGACCCAAATGGGTTTCTCAGAAGCCTCATAACTCATGGAGGGTATGCCGCCCATATAGCCTCCGATGCTGAAAGGATATGCTAATTGGTTGTTATGAACGGTGGGGGTTTTGAGTTCTCCGTTAACCATTTTTCCGCCGCATTTTGGGCAGGGGATCTCAGGCTTGGACATCGTCTTATTATTCTGTTAACGATGAACTTAAACCTAATTCCAGCATCAAATCCGAGTTTTTCGTCTATTTATACTATATTAGGATAGGAAAGAATAAAAGTCGGTTTTTAACCATCTACTTAACGGTTCGAAGATTAATCTGTTGAGAGAGGTGAAAAGATTGCAATATATGTATGCTGCACTGCTGCTTCATAGCGCTGGGAAAGAGATTACAGAGAGCAACATTGAAGGAATCCTAAATGCTGCTGGGATAAAGCCTGACGAGATCAGGGTTAAAGCACTAGTAGCGGCCCTATCTGAAATAAACATAGATGAAGCCTTGAAAACACAGATATATGCTCCAGCTCAAGGTGCGGCTCCCTCAGCTATACCTGCGGTAGAGGAGAAGAAAGCTGAAGAGAAGCCTAAAGTAGAGGAAGAGAAGAAGGAAGAAGATCTCCAAGGATTAAGTGCATTATTCGGTTAAACATAAGAATTCATATATGTCTCTACCCCTCCATTTCTAGGGAGTCTGTTCAATTTGGAGGTTCCTCCTGAAGAGTTCAAGCTACCTTTTTTCAAAGAGAATGGCTTCGAGAGAAAGTTCTGCCCGCACTGCAAAAACTATTATTGGACTCAGGATCACAGGCGAGAGAATTGCGGGGACTCCCCCTGCGTTCCCTACTCGTTCATTGGTAACTCTCCAATGAATAGGCGTTATACTGTCAAGGAGATGAGAGAGAAGTTTCTATCCTTCTTTGAGCTTAGAGGTCACAAAAGGATCGCACCCTATCCTGTTATAGCCAGGTGGCGCGATGATCTGATGGTTACCATCGCAAGCATAGTTGACTTTCAACCCTACGTTACTGAAGGAATTCTGCCCCCTCCAGCCAACCCGCTTGTGATAAGCCAGCCCTGCTTAAGGTTCGAAGATATCGATTTAGTCGGCAAGACTGCTGGAAGACACCTCACAATATTCGAGATGGGAGGGCATCACGCTTTCAATTACAAAGACGAGCCTCAAATATATTGGAAAGACGAGACAGTGCGTTACCATCATGAATTATTAACCCGAGACTTAGGTGTTCCCTCAGAGGCCGTGACATATAAAGAGGGGTTATGGTCCGGGGGGGGTAACGCCGGGTTCGATCTGGAAGGGTGTGTGAACGGGTTAGAGATATCTACTCTTGTTTTCATGATGTTTCGAATCGCAGGAGCCAAATTCGAACCGATGCCTATCCAAGTCGTTGACACAGGATACGGGATCGAGAGATGGACATGGCTCAGCCAGGGTTCTCCTAGCGCGTTTCACGCGATTTACGGTAATCTGCTCTCCGAAGCCTTAGAATGGGTAAACCTGGAAACACTTGATGAAGAGACGATGGTGAAGATCACACATTATTTAAAACCTCAATCTCTGGGAGCTAGAAACCTCAAACACCTCTCTGAGATAACAAAAATAGACGGACCCCTTCTATCAAGTTACTTGGAATCCTTAGAGAGCGTTTATGCGGCCTTAGATCACACGAAAAGCCTCGTCTTCATACTTTCGGAGGGGGTGATCCCTTCAAACGTGCGTGAAGGATATCTTGCAAGACTCCTATATAGAAGGGCTTTCAGACTCATGCGACGAGGCGGCGTCGAGGACAAGCTCCATGAGCTAATCGAAGGCCAGATCAGACTATGGGGGAACGATTTTCCACAATTAGTGAAGATGAAAGACGAGATTATGGAATCTGTTGAGGCTGAGGGTGGAAAGTATCGAGAGACTTTGAGACGTGGGTCTGAGATGGTTAAGCGGATGGTTAAATCCAAGAAAGGCGGCTTAACAAAAGACCATCTAATTGACTTCTATGACTCGCACGGTCTAACCCCTGAGGATGTTAAAGAAGCGGCTCATGAGATTGGAGTCGAGGTCCCTGTTCCAGAGGATTTTTACACCTTAGTCGCCCGACGCCATATGAACATCGAGAGGCAAGTGATAGATGAGGAGATGGCTAATCTATCCAATAAAGTCGAGACTATGGAGCGTACAGAGACGTTGTTCTACAGCGATCCTTATCTTATCGAGTTCGAGGACAAGGTAGTCTCCGTAATAGATGATGAGTACGTCATTCTAAAAGCGACGGCTTTCTTCGCCGAAGCAGGAGGGCAGATCTCAGATAGGGGATGGATAATCAAGAATCTTGAAAAGTTTCCTGTGACCGATGTTAAAGCCGTCAACGGGGTTATTCTTCATAAGGTGGAGAAGGCTGGAAAGCTTAAGCCTGGAGACCGGGTGAAGGGATTAGTGGATTGGGTGAGGCGTACAGCTTTAATGCGGTCTCATACGGCCACGCATATAATTCTTGGAGCCGCTAGAAGAGTGGTGGGAGAACACGCCTGGCAGGCTGGTGCACAGAAAGGTGTCGAGAGGAGCAGGCTGGATATAAACCATTTTCGCAGATTATCAATTGAGCAGATAGAGTCGATTGAGCGTCTCGCTAACCAAATCGTAATGGAGGGTAGAGCTGTAACTTGCAAGTTCATGCCCAGGAATGAGGCTGAGGCGGAATATGGGTTCCGTCTCTATCAAGGGGGAGTTGTGCCGGGAAGGGAGATTAGGGTAGTGAATATTGCAGATTGGGATGTAGAAGCATGTGGAGGTACTCATGTCAGAAACACTTCTGAAATAGGGTTGATTAAAATCACCGATACTGAACGTGTTCAAGATGGTGTTGAAAGGATAATCTTCGCAGTTGGACCTTATGCCTTCGATGAGGTGCAGAAGAGGGATAGGATTCTAGGTAAAACTGCGGAAATCCTTGGAGTTCAGAGGGATCACATAACTAAGGCTGTTCAAGAGATGGTTAACGAGGTCAAATCTACACGCCAGAAACTCACAGTTGCGATGCGTCGTCTCGCTAGGCTTGATGCTGAAGCTTTATTGAATAGATCAAAGAAGATGAATGATCTAAATATCATAATATGTGTTTTAGAGGAAGAGTCCAATTTTCTCATAGAAATCGTAAACGAGTTGGTCAAGCAGACCGACAAAGTAGTTGCGGTTTTGGGATCAAAGATCGAGCCTAAAGTGATAGTCAAATCTGGCGAGGAGGCAGTATCCGAAGGGATTCACGCTGGTAGACTTGCAAGTGAAGTGGCTGAGCTAATCGGCGGAAGAGGAGGCGGGGATCATCGATTTGGACAAGCTGGTGGAGGAGACCCTAAGAAGCTAGAGAAGGAAACAGAACGCGTATTAATGATTATCCAATCTATGCTCAAGGATCCGTAAGGATTTTTACGCATAACCTTTATTCTCTAAACGGTCTATAGGCTTAGGATGAGTTGATGACATGGTAAACTGGAAGGAGATCGAAGAGAAGTGGCAGACAAAGTGGAGAGAATCAAAGATCTTTGAAACCGATCCGGATTCCTCGAAGCCGAAATATTATCTCACTGTAGCCTACCCATACCCTAACTCGCCGCAGCATATAGGTCATGGTAGAACATATACGCTGACAGACGTCCACGCCAGATATATGCGGATGCAGGGGTATAACGTGCTCTTCCCCATGGCGTGGCATTTCACTGGAACCCCGGTGATAGCTATGGTTGAAAGGCTGAAGAAAGGAGACGAAGAGCTCTTAGACACTTTTCTGAACATCTATAAGATCCCTAGAGAGAATTTATCCAGACTTGAAACACCGATTGACATGGCCAGATACTTCGCTGAAGAGATTAAGAATGGGATGCAGAGAATTGGGTTCAGCATCGACTGGAGGCGCGAGTTCACAACGGTCGATGCATATTATAGCAAGTTCATCGAATGGCAGTTCGAGAAGCTGAGGCAGAGAGGCTACATTACCCAAGGGA
Source organism: Candidatus Bathyarchaeota archaeon (assembly GCA_018396695.1). Classification (GTDB taxonomy): domain Archaea; phylum Thermoproteota; class Bathyarchaeia; order TCS64; family TCS64; genus JAGTQU01. The sequence goes on from JAGTQU010000001.1 coordinate 106,462, forward strand.
GCCATCCTGTTGGATGGTGTCCAAACTGCGGAAACCCTGTAGGACAACACGATACAGTTGGCGACGTTGAGCCCGAGATCGAGGAGTTCACAGTTATAAAATTCAAGTGTGCAGAAGATATTCTTCCCACCGCGACTCTACGACCTGAAACAGTCTTCGGGGTAACTAACATCTGGCTTAATCCAGACTCAACTTACGTGAAGGCTTCGGTGGATGGTGAATCTTGGGTCGTTAGCGAAGCTGCAGTCGAGAAGCTGAAGTTTCTGGAGAGAACGGTTGAGGTTAAAGAAAAGTTTCCAGGGATGAAGCTGATTGGAAAGAAAGCAACCAACCCAGTTAATAATATGGAAATACCGATTCTTCCCGCCGATTTCGTTGATCCTAACGATGCTACAGGCGTTGTCATGTCCGTTCCGGCTCATGCTCCATACGATCTCATCGCTCTAGATGAAATCTTAAATCTCTCCAAAAGCGAGCTCGAGAAAAGAGGAATCTGGCCGATTGACAAGAAGAGTTTGGAGCCAATCCCGGTGATCGAGCTTCCCGGATACGGCGTAGTTCCAGCTCGCCATGTCGTTTCGAAGCTGAAGATAACAAGGCAGAGTGATCCGATTCTGAAGAAGGCTACTCAAGAAGTCTACAGTCAGGAGTTCAGGAACGGTAGGATGCTTGGCAACACTGGAGCATACGCGGGGCTACCCGTTGAGAAGGCGAAGGGCATTGTAAAAGAGGATTTAATCTCTGAGGGTAAGGCAACGGTCATTCATGAGCTGATCGAGCCGGTTGAATGCCGCTGCGGAGGAGAAGTCGTAGTCAAGATATTTAAAAACCAATGGTTTATCGACTACGGAAATAAGTCTTGGAAGAAGATGGCCCATGAAGCCCTCGACAAGATGGAAATCATCCCTAGAGAGTTGAGGCAGGAGTATGAGTACGTTATCGACTGGTTGAAGGCTAAAGCTTGCGCACGTAAGGCAGGTATAGGGACAAAGCTTCCTTGGGAGTCTGATTGGATAATCGAAGCCTTATCTGATTCAACCATCTATATGGCTTACTACACCGTGTGTAGAAAACTGAAAGAGTTGAAGCCTAGCCTAGAGTCTCTGGGTTTAGAGTTCTGGGACTATGTATTTCTAGGGGAAGGAGACATCCAATCAGTAGCGTCGTCGACTGGAATATCTGTGAAAGATTTAGAGGAGCTTCGGGAAGAGTTCAAGTATTTCTACCCGCTTGATTGTAGGCATTCAGGTAGGGATCTAATCCCCAACCATCTGACCTTTATGATCTTCAACCATGTGGGGATCTTTCCGAGTAGTTTGTGGCCTAGGGGGATAGCCGTAAACGGGAGTGTTCTGATGGAGGGTCAGAAGATGAGTAAGTCACTCAACAATATTATCCCTTTGATCAGCGCCATTGAGCGCTATGGAGCCGATCCCTTAAGATTATCCCTCATGATAACTGCCGAGCCCATCAAAGACGCTGATTTCAGCGAGGATATCGCAAAAACGATGTGCGAAAACCTTGAAAAGTACTATTCTAAGGCTATTGAAATTCTTAAAACGACGAGCGGTTACGTCGGAGAGTTTAGTGAGATAGATAGATGGATGCTGAGCCGCTTACAGTGGCATATTAAAGAGGCTACCGAGGCTATGGCTGAGCTGAAAGTCAGGAAGGCGATCCACGCCATATTTTACAATCTAAACCAGGATTTGGACTGGTATATGCGAAGGGTTGAGCCTCAGAAGAAAGATGAGTCGAGACGGAGAGTTATAGACGGTCTGCTGAGAAGAGTGTTGAACGTTCAAGTGAGGATGCTGGCCCCCTTTACTCCCCACATATGCGAAGAACTTTGGGAAGCGATGGGGGGGGAAGGCTCCGTATCCTTCGCAGAGTGGCCGAAAGTTGACGAGAAGCTCATACGACTTGATGTGGAGGAGATGGAATCGACTGTGAAGCTCGTCTTAGCTGATCTCGAGAACATAGTTAAGGCGACTAGCATGAAGCCTTCGCACATAATCTTCTATGTTGCGACTGGATGGAAATGGAAGGTTTACCTGAAGGCGCTTACACTGGCATCTAAAGATAGCTTAGACGTGGGAAGCCTAATTAAAGAATGCTTTAAAGACGATGAATTGAAGACAAAGGTTAAAGAGATCCCGGCGTTTGCTAGAGATGTTGCTGAGGATGTAAAGAAGATGCCGGAAGAAACATTAAAGCTGAGGCTTTCCATCGGGGCTGTTAACGAGTTTAAACTGCTTCAAGACGCGGCTGGGTTCTTGGGTAGAGAATTCCAGTGCGAAGTAACAGTCTATGACGAAGCTGATCCATGGATTAGAGACCCGAAGAATAGGGCGGAGAGGGCGAAGCCCTATAAACCAGCGATCTATGTTGAGTGAATGGAGAATCATGTATTCATAAATATCAACAGGATACCATTTATAGACACATATTTGTCTTGGAAAATCTCCTTTTTGTTTATCCTTTTTTTAATCAAGTTTACAAATTCATATAATTTATAAAAGATGTTTGAGCTAATATGAGCAAAGCCCGAAGGAAGGATTTAGAAGAGGTATATGTAGTTGGGTTCGTTAACGGATATTGAGACTCTTAATGTCAACTTGCCTTTAGATGTCCCGATGCCAATTTTTGATGAGATGCTGAGGATTCTCAAGGTTATTTCGAATCCTGACGGGCTAGCTATTTTTCTATATACGAAGAATGGCTTACCGAGCGCTAATAAAATAATTAGAGATTTAGGTTTAACTAAGAAAAGATACTATTCAAGATTAAAAGAGCTTATCGATGTAGGTCTCATAGAAAAATCCAGCGGAGTCTACCAGTATACCCTCCTCGGAGAGGCCGTCTCTAAGCTGGGAATCGCGCTTGGACAGATATTAGAGAACAAAGACCGATTGAGGCTGATAGATGAGATTAATAAAAACAAGGCGCTCTCCGCATTTGAAATAGATCAAATTAGAGAAGTGATAATTCAGCAGTCAAGCACATTGCAAAGCGCATTAAACCTTATTTTGGATAGCAAAAGTCTTAAGAAAATTGAAGTCTTCTCAAACTATGAGGTAGGAATTAACATATTAATAAACAACATCAACTCTTCTAAAGAAAGAGTCTTTCTCGCTTCAAAATACTTTGACACGAGGGTCATAGAATCTACTATTAAAGCGTATAAACGGGGGGTCGACTTCAGGGTAATCATGGCTTCTGAAAACCTAACAAAGAAGATAGAAATGCTAAAGCTTTTACTTTCGCCGAAGCTGATCATGGAGTTAATGGAATTCGCTAATAATGGGGCTAATAAAAGTGTACGTGAATATAACATCAACTATAGCTATTGTATTATAGACAATAATGCATGCTTCTTCGAGTTTCCGCCCTTCGAAGACAAATTTACGATAGGCTTTTTCGTCATTGACGCGAAAATAAACCAGCAGTTTTCAGAACTATTCCTATATCAATGGGAGGAAGCGGAAGCTAAGGAGATGCCTAACTTCTTCAAAAAATTGAGTAAACTAAATATTTAGAAATCCTAAGAAAATTGAAAACTGGAGTGCCATATATAGCGGTATTATCTTTCTATTTATTAAAGACGCAAGAAAAACTGGCTCATCCCATTTTCTCAGCAGAGGATGTACGACATAAATTAGGCTTCCAATTATGATGAAGACGAGCATCATAACGGCAAGGTTGAAGCCCAAGTTTAAATAGCCTATAAGATTAGCTGCGCCAATCGCCACTAAAACCCCAATTGTAAACCTAACAGTCATCTGTGGACCCCAAACCACAGGTATGGTTCTGACCCCCGAGACTTTGTCCCCTCTAATATCTCTTAGATCAACCAGCGGGTTTACACCTAGAATGAAGATTACGTTGAGAATCGCTAGGTATAATACGTGAAGATTTACCCAGCCCACCGTCAGGCTTCCGGTGAAGTTTTCAATAACTACGCCCGCAGCAACCACAAGTTGCTTGATGATGAACCTTTTTTTAAGTCGGAAAGGTTCTGTAGAGTAGATTATCCCCAACATCATTGCGAATAGCTGAATCAGGAAAACATTCATGTTTATCAAATATGATGCGATGATGCCGAGGGTTCCAGAAAAAACGGCAAACTTGATCATCAAGCTTTTTGATACTAGTCCACTACCTAAGGGTCGTCCTGCGGGCGTGGGGTTCCCAAGCTCCCTGTTCTTAATATCCTCTTCCAAATCGACTAAATCATTATAGAAGTATACGAAGTATCCTACAAAAGTGACTGCGATTATTAGTTTAAAAGTTTCAACAATGTTTAGGATACCATTGGATGCGATTAATAGACCCATTAATGCTGGCCACGTATATATGAAGACGACTTCTTTTCTTGATTTCACACATTTGGCGAAATATACTATAAGCTTTTTTACAGTAATCTCGCCTCCGACCATCTCGTCACCTAAATTAGAATCGAATCGGCGAGACTATTATTAATACATATTTTATATATATATTTATCGTTTACATAAATAGTTTACTATATAAAAAATCCCTGTTTTCTTAAAAAAATTGTTTTTTAAGGAGTTCTGAGGCTTTTAAATCATTTGATATGGTGCAATAAATTCTGATATAAATACTGCTTAATATCAAGTATGATTGTCTCATAATTCATAATCTTTAAATATAATATGAAGACAAAACTGATTTCGAAGCTCGATATGTCTCGTCGAAGATCTCAGCTCGAGATTTATCTTGATGTGCTCTGGCTGATAAAGAATGGTACGAATAAACCTACTAGGATAATGTATGGTGCGAATCTTTCATGGAAGCCTCTCCAACGTGTCTTGAATTCAATGATCGATCAAGGGCTCATCGTAGAAGTCGACGCTCGTAGCAAGAAGGATAAGAGAACAACCGTATGCTACGAGACTACACAGAAAGGGGAGAACGTAATCAGATACTTCAACAAAGCGAAAGATCTCATAGAAATAGAAGAAGTCTCGAAGATTAGGTGGTAGAATTTCAACTATCTTAGGAATGGTTGAGAAGCTAAACCTTAATCATGCCTCTAATAATATTCTTCTTATCGGTTTTTAATTGGAAGCTTAACCAGCTTCGCGACTCATCATCATCGATATCGTAACTCACTTTATAGACTGAGCTGCCCTCCGGGAGCTTCACCTCCAATCCCTTCAAAGAGACTTCTAATCCGCATTTAAGCCTTCCACGTAGGATCGTTGGAACCGTCTCAGCTCTACCTATATTTAATTCTTCGAGTGCGATCCTCTGATCCTTTTCCTTGAAACGTAGTTCAAGCTCTGGTATATCCTCATTATAAGAGTAAAGGACCCCGTCTTTAAGAACTGATACATTAAACTTTTTCTCGTCGACGTCGAAGGCGACCAAGCTTGCGCCTAGACTCTTCTCTCTAAACTCTCCCCAGTTTTTAATCACCGCTGATATCATAAGTTTCGGCGCCTCTATCCTCGCAGCCGGTATCTCTGTTTTCGCAGGAGAGGGGCGGGTAGACTCCGTTTTCGTCACGACGTTCTCCAGTCTAGCTACTAAATCGTCAAGGTTTTTCTCATGTTCTCTTAGAACATTAATTATGAGATCGATGACGTCTACCTTATCTTCGTATCCCATCTCGTCTCCCAACTATTCTTTGCATATATTTAATTAGCCAGTCTTTTTTAAATACAGTCGCATTAAAGCATCAGAAGAGAGTTTAGAATTCGATTTAAGACTCAGTAAAACTGAGGTATATGCGATTTTGAGTGCTGATTTTTTAGCAACCTCAACGTTATCGTTCATTCGTGTTGAAAGACCTTGAAGAGTTCAACAAAATAGCAGGAGAGTATGATAAGGGAAGGGGTGCTGAGAATGTTAAACTAAATAGAGGAGAAGACTAGGTTGAGAAGCCTAGGCGAAGGGTCGCTAATCCTAGACTTAGGCTGCGGCACCGGAATCTACACCCTCGCCTTAAGTTTGTTCACAGACGGTCTCGTATGCGGACTGGATCCAGCTCTAGGGATGCTCAAACAAGCATTAGAGAAATCTAAAAATGTTTTATGGGCCTGTTCAGTTGCTGAATCAATGCCTATACGCTCAAACGTTTTCCACTGCATCTTCGCATCACAAGTTTGGCACCATATATAAGATAAACGAAAGGCTGCAGAAGAGTGTTTCAGAGTTCTAAAGGAATCCTCCAGTCTAATAGTTCGGACAATATCCCATGAACAGCTTAAAACAAAAACGGTGTTTAAGTATTTTCCAGAGATCCTTGAAAACCAGTTCAGAGTCTACCCTTCTAAAGAAGATTTTCGGAAATACTTCGAAGGGGCGGGCTTCACATCTGTCGAAGAATATGAGTATAACTTTGAGAGGTATCAGGATCCCTTACAACTGATCGAGGCTGCGGAGGGGAAACTGTTGTCAATGTTTAGACCGATAAGTGAAGAAGGGCTTGAAAGAGGCGTAAGCCGCATTAAAGAGATATGGGATGGAGCACCCGAATCAGCCCTTAAGGGATGATGAGACGATCACTCTAATCGTAGCGAGAAAATAAAGCTACTTCGAATAAGCTCTCACATACTCTCCAAAAAACCTAAGAGTAAGCTCGAAGGATACTAATTGAAAAAATCGGTGGATAATCTGTCCCGCAATAGTGTCCAGAGAGAAAAAGAATCGGCTGCAAAGTCAGGTATCGTTGGAGGGGCTATACTAACGACTGTGGAGCTGCTCGGAGGCTTAGTTTCTGGAAGCCTAGGGCTGCTTTCAAGCGCTTTAAACACTTTGATGGATTTTACAGCCTCTCTAATAGCATTCTTCGCAGTTAGAAAGAGCAGTAAACCACCTGACGGAGGGCATCAATATGGTCATCTCAAAATCGAAAGCTTTGCAGCTGTTTTTGAAATAGTTCTTCTATACATCGTCTGTACCTGGATAATCTTCACGGCAACGGTTAAAATAACGACTGGAGAGGCGAGGATAGAAAACCTGCTCGTTGGAATAGGTGCCAACATGGTTTCGATAATCGTCGACGCGTTTGCTTACATTAAATTTAAAACCGCTTCGAAAGATCATGGAAGTGAAGCGCTTGGAGCAGGGGCTCTCCACTTTCTAAATGATCTCCTAATCGCTTTCATAGTGATAGCCGGCTTAATCTTATACAACTTCGGGTTATGGTATGCAGATTCTTTAGCCGCAATAGGCGTCGTAGGCTTAATAACCTATTTTAGCCTAGATGTGTTAAAAAGTTCTATAGGAGTGTTGCTAGATGCCGCTCCAAGAGATGTAGCTGAAACACTACGTTATAAGATTCTTAGAATAGAAGGAGTTAAAGGGTGTCACAATCTTCGTGTAAGAAAAGCAGGGAACAAATATTTTGTAGATGCTCATGTTGAGGTTGAAGGTCATCTCCCCCTCTCAAGAGCCCACGGAATAGCTGAAGCGATCGAATCTCAAATCAGTGAAATCTTCCCTGGGTCTGACATTATAATCCATACTGAACCATCCCCGAAAATTGAATCGATTCCGATCATAAGGAATGCTGCGTCAGAGTTTCCAGAGATAAACGATATACATGAAATCACTTTAACAGATATGGGTGAAGGGGTCTTCCTGTCGTACCATCTAGAGATGGATTCGAACATAAATCTAGAGGCTGCTCACGAGATTGCCCACAAGCTTGAGAGCCGCTTGAACACGCTGTTTAAAAAACCGATTATTGTAGTCAGCCATCTTGAACCTGTTCTTAATATTTCGAATAAAAAAGTTGTAAATGAAGATGAAGCGAAGAAACTTAAGCTAAGGATTATTGAAATCGCTGAGGAGTATCCCGAGATTAAATCAATTCACGACATCGACGCGCTAAGCCTAGGGAGGTCAGTCTGCATAACCATGCACTGTACAGTGGACGGGGCTATGAACCTGGACGAGGCACATACAGTCTCCACAAAGCTTGAAGAGAAGATAAAATCAATGGACGACCGTGTAAGCCACGTAATAATCCATTGCGAGCCTGAAGAGGCTTAGAAGCATGTAACTAAGAGAATTATAAAGTATGCTGGATGGTTTCTCTTTGAGCGAGGCTTCAAGATTCTCAAACTACGGTGAGTCTCTAACTTGGCTGTATAATTTTCGCAGAATACTACCTAAAAGAGATCTGAACGGTATTAAACATCTTTTAGCGATTCTCGAGAACCCGCAAGAAGAATTCGAGTCAATTCACATCACTGGGACCAATGGCAAAGGGTCTACAGTTGCAATGATCGCATCAATCCTTAAAGCTGAGGGGTTCAAGGTAGGTATGTTTACTTCACCTCACCTGTCGAGATTTACTGAGCGTATAGTGATTGACGAATCCGAGATCTTGGAAACTGATGTTTTAAGTCTTCTTGAATCCATTAGAGATGTGGTGGATAGCATTCAGCCTATCGGAAAAGAAATTGGGTTCTTCGATATAGTGACAGCCTTAGCTTTCAAATATTTCGCGGAGAAGAAAGTCGATGTAGCTGTAATAGAGGCTGGAATGGGAGGCAGGCTTGACGCCACAAACGTGGTTAATCCTCTCGCCTCCATCATAACTAACGTCAGTCTAGAACACACAGATATTCTGGGGAAAACGGTTTTCGAGATCGCGCGGGAGAAGGCGGGAATAATAAAAAAAGACGGGGTGTTAATCACCGCTACGGATGACGATGCAGTCTACTCTTTCTTTAAAGAAGTTTGCAGAAGGATGAAATCAAGGATTTACCGAGTAGGCTTCGACATTAAATATTCAAGACTTGACTCAAGCCTTGATGGGCAGAGGTTCACTGTTGAAGGGTTAAAAGAAGTTTATGAAGAGCTTTTCACCCCCTTGCTAGGCTACCATCAGATAAAGAACGCTTCTACGGCCATAGGCGCCGTTGAATCCCTCTCCTTTAAAGGTCTAAACATATCCAGAAAGGCTATATATGAAGGACTCGCAAACAGCAGGTGGCCGGGTAGATTAGAGATCATGCACAGGAAACCCCTCATCATATTGGATTGTGCTAAAGATCCTGAAGCAATCCGGTCTTTGAAAGAAACGCTCCTTAACGATTTCGTTTTTTCGAAAATGATAGCCGTCATCAGCATATCCTCGGATAAAGATATTTCCTCAATGATCAGATATTTTTCCGAAGTTGTTGATTACTTCATCATTACTGCACATAAAGTGATGGGGAGGGCGGCTGAACCTTCAATAATCGCTCGAGAAGTAGAGAAATATCGTATACCATACGAGCTTGCGCATGATGTGAAGGATGCTATTCAGAAGGCGTTATCTTTAGCTAAAGATGATGAAGTAATCTGCGTAACAGGGTCTGTCTTCATCGTTGGAGAGGCTAGAGACCTTCTGAAACAGGTTTTATCCTAGGTTGATTATTTGATCTTGATAACCTTGGCTTAATAATTAGAAATTCAATAATGGTTAGGAGTCGAATATTGAAAGTTTAATCAGATTTGATAGTGAAACCGTAATATAGTTAATTCTACACTTTTCTTAGAAAGATCGGGATTTAAAAATCGTCTGAGGTCGGCTCTCATTGGATAGGAAAGTTGGATGCTGCGGAACCGCAGGTATGAGCCTTAAATCTTTTAGTGAAATCTTCAAACTCGTTGAGATTCAGAGCACTTTCTATCGGTTGCCTAGGATTGGAACAGCTAAAAAATGGAGGGGGACCGTGCCCGAAGACTTTGAGTTCACTCTGAAAGCCTTTCAAGGGATTACTCATCCGAAGTCTTCGCCTACTTGGAGAAGGTCCGGAGTCAAGCTCCCAGATTCGGATGAGGTTGGGAATATGGTGTTATCCGAATTTACTAAAGATTCATGGAACAAAACTATGGAAATTGCATCAGAGCTTAAATCCAAATTTGTGGTTGTCCAGCTTCCTCCAAGCTTCGAGTTCAGCTATTTGAATCTTCGACGCCTTGAAACGTTCTTTGAGTCTGTGGAGGCGCGATGCACTCCTTTAGTAGAGTTTAGACACGCCTCTTGGATTAGTGAGCTTCGTCGAATAGCCCCAATTTTGAATGACTTGGATGTTTTCATCGTCACTGACCCTCTGAAAGGCATACTCGTGGATCAGCGGAAGAACTATCTCAGGCTGCACGGCATGAACGGTTTCACTAATTATAAACACAAGTATTCAGAGGAGGAGCTGATGAGGCTGGAACAATTTACACGAGGTTTAGGAGCTTATATTTTGTTCAACAACGTCTTCATGAAGGAGGACGCGTTAAGATTCATCGAACTATTGAGAACTCAGCGACTAAATATTTCGAATCTATGAGATAGTCTTCATACATGGTTTGAAGAGTTAACGAAGTCTGGTTTTCTCAACGAGTTCTTTAACCTTCTCCCTAGCACCCTCCATAACGTCTTTTCCATGAGTGTATAACAGGAACTTGAAATCATAGTCTAGGAGCCTTTTTATCTCCTCCATCGCCATCTTCACGTCCAGGCAATACTTCTCAGGCGGCGGAATTAGATTTCCTTCATCGTCAGAGAAGACTGTGTCCCCCGCAATCATAGCTTTGAGTCTAGAAAGATAGTAGCAAGAGTTTCCTTCGGAGTGTCCAGGCACGTGGACAACTCTGATTCCGCCGCAGAAGCCTAAGAGAGTCCCATCCTCTAAACCCTCAACCTTAACATCCGTCGCCTTCTCTATGAGGGGTGCTTCAAGCCTGTGAGATTTCACAGGCGCATCAGTCAACTCTTTAAGCTTAGCAAGATTCGCGATATGGTCTCTGTGCTTATGGGTTATCAGAATAAGCTTTACGTCGCTCCAATCTTTACCAATAGATTTTAATTCTGAGTATATTTTATCTAAAGCACTAGGATTCATCCCTGTATCGATTATCACAACGCCCTCGGGGCAATTCAAAACCCATGACTCTAAAGAGTGGTCCCCCTTCTCAGAGAGGTCTATACTGTGTAATCCTTCAAGAACTTCAACCATTCTTAACAACCTCCTATTTCATCACCTATCATCTAAGAATAATATTACTGTATCTAAGCTCTACGATTATAATCCTGAATACCGACTCGCTATCGACGCTGTCACGTCTTGTAATCTCACAGGTTATAAGCCTTAAATTGCTGGATAAGCTAAAGATTAATTGTTACCCCTTAAATCAGAATTGGCACGTTGTATAGAAAAGGAAGCGTAGGCATAACACGTATCTCGTACGGGGCTAACCTCTCTTTAACATAGCCAGAGAGGCCTTAAGATTCCTCGTAGCCCGTGGGCTTATCAAAGAAGAAGAATACGGAGGTATCAGGGGGTATATATTAACTCCGCGTGGAGGAGAACTCCTTCAAGCACTAAGAACTGTGAACAAATACATCTCAGACGAGGAATCAGAAAAAGGTTCTAGTGCTCGATCATGAATGAATGGTGGGCCCGGAGGGATTCGAACCCTTGACCCACAGGTTATGAGCCTGTTGCTCTACCAAGCTGAGCTACGGGCCCCAGTATGTTCATATTAAAATATCCAGTTTAAAAAATTCTTCTATTCTAGGCGAGGTGATCTGTCAAATTACCTTGTTTTCAAACATTCTCATCCTTTTTTGGTTCCGATGTAAAGGGTTCTCAGTGATAGCTGACATAAAATCGCTGAAATATTGTGTAGAGTAAAAGGAATAGGAGACTATGATTGCCTTCGGTGAATCTACAATAATAGGGGAAGCGGACTTTTCAGCTTGTTGATTATCTCTCTCCTCTCCTTCAAGGCATCTGATCTTTCAATGTCTTTCCTATATGCTTTCGCATACTCTGCCCAGTTTCTTAGGAGGGTTTGATATTCCCTCCTTATTCTCCTCAGATTCCTAAGCCTCTCGCTCAGCATGTCTATGGCATAGTCGAGGCTTTTCTTGTAGTTGATTCTTGACCTTAGGCTCATCTGCTCCAGTAACGAAACTAAGAGTTCGTCAGCGAAATAGTCTTCGAAGAAATTTGCTTCTTTTCTCCTGAGATCATAATAGTAAGCCGACCAGAGAAGACAGTGGATTAATTCATGCAAAAGCGTCCTCTTCACAGTCCTCCAATCGTCTTTCTTGCGCAAATAAATGTTTGCCTTAGTGGGCTCCGCCGGATCCATGTCTCCAAGGTTGTCGCCTCTTCTCCGTTTATACAAGAGTATGGTGAGCGAGTCGGCTTGTCTCGGAAACTCGACCCTACAGAGCTTCCAAATTTTTTCAAGGATATCAGACCCCTCGTTGTTCCACATTTTCTGAAAACTACCGCGTTTATTCTCCAGCCAATCTCGTGTTGCTACGGATTCTCTTCTCCTGCCTACTTTGAATATGACCTCAGGATAACGTGTTTCACTCATGTCGAATACTCTCCAACCAATGGGCCTGGAAAACATGCCAAACACAGCATAATAAATCGCTCACACAAGTTTTCGTTTTATGCTTTTTTATTATGTGCTTCGCTCTCATCCGAGATATTCCATAAAGTCCGTTTAAACTTGTTTCGAAATCTACTCAGAAACTATTACGTTTAATAATACATTTCATTAACTCTAATGGCTTAACCAAATATATGAGTAATAAGACCTAAAAACTGGTTGACCTTTCTTCCGTGAAAGTCATCATAATTTAAATTGATATTTTCAGTGTTTAATGTTAAGGTTAGTGGCTGAGATGCCTTCTGAGCTACTTATCGAGCTTGTCGGAGAAAAAGAGGTTTCTCTACCAAGGTTTACAGGTTACATCTCTAGGGCTCTGTTTTTACACATGATGCGAGCTGTGGATCCAGGAGAGGCGGCTGAGCTTCACGAGTCTGATGTTATGAAGCCTTATAGTGTCACGCAGCTCATGTTTAAAGCTAGGCTGAGGTCTCCTTCAGGATATGTTCTAGATCCATCCTACCCTTGCAGGGTCGGTTTCAGATTCCTGTCGGATAAGCAGTTTCAAAAGTTTATGAGCTTCTTTTCGAAGAAGAATGCGGTTTTGATTTCGGAGGTTAGATTCAAGATAGCTTCGATGATCTTAAAGTCGATTGAATATGAAGAGCTTCTGAAGAGTGAACCTGTAAAGAATTTTAGACTAATCTTCAGAACTCCTACATATCTCTCAAGCATGGGTTCAAGATATGAGTCTCTCTTCCCCGAACCTTTGCAGATTTTTTCCAACTTGATGAGGATCTGGGACTCGTTCTCCGATTCAAGGGTTTTCGGTGAGGAAGGTTTAGAGGCTTATAAGTATTGGATTAAGAATCATATGGGAGTGTCGGCATATGTGTTGAGGACTGGGCTAGCGGAGATGGGGAAGAAAAAGGCGATTGGCTTCACTGGCTGGGTTGAATACGAGATGGATGAACAGGAGGAGTGGAATAAGGTTACCCTAGCTTTAGCTAAGTTTGCTGAATACAGCAACATAGGAGGAAACAGAACAGGAGGATTCGGAGAAGTAAGATTTTATTCGAGTTCAATTGAAAAAAGATAGAACAATGAATATAAAAGAAATTTTTAAAGCTTTCAGTCAAGAGCCCTATAAACATCAGCTTGAAGCCTCTGAAATTCTTCTAAAAGGTAAGCCTGTAGTAATTCGAGCTCCGTGTGGCTCGGGAAAGACAGAGGCCTGCGTTTTTCCCTTTCTGCTAGGTCGAGGAGAATATTTACCTCGAAGATTGATCTACTCATTGCCAACGAGATCACTTGTTGAAGATATAGCTAGTAGACTCGAAGATCGGCTCAAGAAATTAAATTTTAATGTAAGTTTATCACGTCAACATGGAGCAGACTCAAAAGATCCTTTTTTTAGAGAAAACATAATCATTACAACGATTGATCAAACAGTTGGTGCATATTATAGTACGCCTCTTAGTCTTCCTACGTATTTAGGAAATATTCCTTCTGGAGCAGCAGTATCTTCTCTTCTATGTTTTGACGAGGTTCATACATATGATCACGAACTGGGACTTAAAACGATGATTATTCTTGTTGAGAGAGCTTTGAAACTTGAGCTTCCTTTTGTGGTGATGTCCGCAACACTTCCAGATTCTTTCCTTGAATGGTTTAAGGAAAACGGAGTCTCAATTCTCAGGGCAGACGATGAAAATATTCCTACTAGAAAAGAAAGAAATGTAATCTTAAAATGGCATGATCATCGACTTACGGTAGAAGATATAGTAGAGGCTTTTCAAAATTATAAAAAAGTTATCGTAGTTTGCAATACTGTTGTTAAGGCACAGGAAATTTACTCAGATTTAAATGATGATAAAGTACATCTACTTCACTCGAGATTCACTGCTGAAGATCGAAAGAAAAACGAGAAGAATGTGATAGATGCCTTTAAAAACAATGACTCAGCTTATTTGATAACTACGCAAGTTTGCGAAGTCGGCCTAGATATATCTTGTGACTTAATGTTAACAGAGTTGGCTCCTCCTGACGCATTGATACAACGCATTGGTCGATGTGCACGTAAGGGTGGTAAAGGAAAAGTATACGTTTATGATGTAGAGTACGCGGCGCCATACTCAGATGGCTCAATAGAACAAAGTAGAAAATATGTTTCAAATGAATTAAATGGAAAAACTGTCGATTGGAAACAAGAACTTGAATTTGTAAATCAACTCTTGGGGCCTGAATTCCAAGAGATAATGAAGGATGAGGGGGGTCGAAGAAAAATACTTAGTAATCTTGGAGATGCGGCGTTCAAAGGAGATAAGCGCAAAATTGAGGAAAATGTCCGAGATATTTTATCGGTAAATATTACAATTCATGAAAATCCATGTTCACTTGAAAAGGTTCTTTGGCTTATGCCATGGATCAATGTTGACGTTAGAGTTCTAAAAAAGGCGATGAAAGATTTCAACTTAAATATTTTTAGAGTAGATTACATATATGATGAAAGAAAGGGATCATCTTATGATTGTCATGAAATAAATGACCCTTATCATTTATATCCATTCGAAAATTATATTCTTTCTCCTATCAATGTTAGATATGACTCTAATAGAGGGCTTATATTCGGAGAAGAAGGTGAAAATCTGGAACCCCAAATAAGAAAAGAGAAAGATACACGAGGGGATGTAAAATATTTTAAAGAGACGTGGTTTGATCATGTTAGGAAATCTCTAAGCGCATTCGATAAGATAAAAAAAGAGGAATTACCCTTAAACACATTTTCAAATTTGTTGAAGTATGATTCAAAAAGCAGTGAGGGAATCTTAGCTCTATCAGTGGCATTACATGATTTAGGGAAATTAAATAAAATGTGGCAAAAATCAGTAGGGATAGAAAATAATTCAGAAGTACCTCTAGCACATATTGAAGATATATATATTGGTCATAGACCCGGGCATGCTGTTGTTTCAGGATATGCGTCTTTACCTCTTTTTAAAAAATTGATTGGAAAAGAATTTGCATATAACGCAATAGCTTTAGCCATCAGCCATCATCATCATGCTAGAAGTGAGAATTTAGAGAGATATGAAATAGGATGGAAAGAACTCGTTAGGCGCATTTTAGACGATGTGGCCTCTAAATATGGCCTCGATATTAACTCCGAAGACATAATTTGGTCGCAAAGACCATCGATACTCCCATATCGTTTCCCGTCAGTTGAAAATACGAAATCGTACACGATTTATGCAATTGCTTCACGGCTAATTCGTCTATCCGATAGGGAATCATTCGGCATGGACAAAAAGCTTTAAGCCTTTTCTAAAGGAATAATTAATGGTTAACAAGCTTGACCCAAAAACTTTTTCTGAATAAAACAGGGCTTGAGCTATTTGACATTTTTAGGGCCTTTGGCTTAGGTTTTGCGATAAGAGGAATCTCATATGAGGATATAGAGGTCGTTATAACTGATATAAATTATGCTTATATTTTGGATATCGAAGGTGAAATACTTAACGCTCCAGATCCCCAACTTTTTATAGAAGCTGAACCAGAATGGAAAAATGTTTTTAGCACATTTCGGGACAGGAAAGACGCAAAATCAAGACCTCCTAAAGAAGATGTAGAAAATATCATAAAAAATGAATTTGAAAACATAATATCCCTCCATAGAGATATTGCATTTATACCTAATATTGGAAAAAATGTGAAAGAAGGGAAAACCTTATATCAATCGCTCGATATTTCAGGCGCCAAAGGTTTTAGAGAAGAGAAAAAAGGAAATGTATACCATGAAGGTACTCAAGTAAAAGTTGATAAATATTCTTGGGCAATCGGATGTTTGGGAGCGGCGATAACTGGTACTTGGAGGGAGGGTAATGATTTCAAAATCACTATCGTTCCAAATCCGTATAATATTTCAATTGGCTCCCATCGCCAAATTCTTGAAGAAATGGGGCAAGAAAAATTATGCAATATCTCGTTCTCAACAACACTAGCTCATTTCGCAGTAAGACTCGCTGAAAAAATAGCCCTAAGAAAATATTCCTATGACATGACCTATGACTCGGTTGTTTTCAACTTGGAGAAAAAAACTAGTCAACAAAATAAACCTGGGGGAGGAGGAAAGCTCGGTCTAGGATTTCTTAGTGCATTGATAGACGAGGACTTTGGAACAGAAGCACTAAAAAAATTTGACCAAATATTTCGCTCGGGTTTTGTTAAAGGTGCAAAACAGAGTCTGGCTCTTGCGCTTACTGATTTCTTAATACATCCCACATTGGATAATTTTCGTAGATACGAGGACTTAAATATTCGAGGTAATATAAATGAACATGTCCTTCTTTGGGACAGACGCGAATTGGAGGCAATAATGAAGCATGTCCAAATTGTATGAGCTGTTTTCCGACCCTTCTGTTGAGAGCTTTGGTCGAGCATTAAGATACGCCATTATGAAAAAAGAATTTGGAGGGTGCGAAGATTATGCGTCGCTTATCGAGCTTGAATACGTAGAGACTGTAGAAGAATTTGTTGAATCCTTAAAAAAATTTTTGAGAAGATATGATGCGTGTTCGAGAAGATATGAAAGAGAAAGAGGAAGAGCTTCTTTTAAGCCAAATGAGAATGATCTAATCAATTTAATAAGGCTAACAGAAACATACGGAGTTCGAAATGTAAGTTCTTCTCTAATTGCTCATGCTTTAGTAAAAGCATCAAAGGAGGAATAAAAATGAATGAGCAAATTTATGAAATAGGTATAGCGGCCCGAATAAAAATGAATGCCCATTCTTTGAATAACGAGGGCACAACGGGAAACGTAACCGAACCACGCACCGTGGTGTTAGCTGATGGAAGAAAGACCGATGGAATAAGTGGAGAAATGTTAAAACATATACATGCGGCCTATCTTTTCCATTTGGCAAAAGAGGAAAAAGAGAACTCTCTTTGTGAGTCATGTAAATCATTTAACCCTATGAAAGCGGATGGAAACTCAAAGCTCAAAGGAAAAAGCGTAGTCGATGCTTTAAATGAAGCTCTTTCATGTGAATTATGCGATATTCATGGATTTCTAGTTCAAGAACCAACTTTAAGTAGGAAATCAACAGTAGAGTTTGGTTGGGCTCTCGCTTTACCTGAGCAATTCCATAGAGATATTCACGTGCACACGAGAGTAGCTCCTGGTGAAAAAACGAGAGAAAAAGGCGTTTCAGAACAAATGATCTACAATCGCCCCACCCGATCCGGCGTTTATGCATTTATTTCGGTATTTCAGCCTTGGCGTATAGGTCTTAATGAGGTCAATTATACATATAAGATTAATGATCCAATAAGAAAAAAGAGATACGATCTCGCAATAGACTCCTATAAATCAATGTTTACCCGTATTGAAGGGGCGATGACAACAACAAGGATGCCACACATAGAAGACATTGAAGGAGTAATGATTAAGACAGATGATGCTCAACCAGTTCCTCTGATAAGCCCTCTAAAAGAAGATTATATAAAAGAAATCGAAAAGATTTCTCAAAGTGTTCAGAAATTCACTTCATTATCGGAATTGCTCAAAGCACTTGACAACCTCAAACAGACATCACCCTATAAGTTAGGGGCGTAGTAGGTCATGCCCTGGATTGGAGCAGAGTATAATTTCGCAAGCACATTTTCATATAGACTCCCTGATTTTTCATCCAGCTATGCACTATCGGCCCCTATTCCAAGCCCCTCAACTATAAAACTTGCTCTTGTATCCGGGATTATTTCTAGAAAAGGAAACATTGAAAGAGGCAAGCAGCTATTCGAACAAATCCGAACAGTAAAAGTGACCACCGAGCTTCCAGATCGGATAGCAACCTTTAAATGTTTTATTAAACGCCTTAAAAAGAAAAGACAAGGAAAAGGATTTGAACCAACATTTGGAATAAGAGAATATATTATCTATAATGGTCCTCTTCGTATTTTTCTTAATGTATCCAACCAAGTTATGGATGATGTTAAAGATGCTCTAAAAGCTGTCTCATACCTAGGTACATCTGACTCTCTTTGCACATGCACTGAATTTAACATCAGAGAACCCTTATGGAACAAATGTCCCCAACTCTATGACTCAGAACATGGCAAAGAAGGAATACTTTTCATGTTAACAGAATTTACAAACGAAGTTGCCTTCGAAAATGTTAACCCATATTCAGAGGTCAGAATGATCAAGGGGAAACATATCGTGACCAAGCCTTACCTATTTCCTATCCATATTATGACCAAAGAGAGCAACTATGTAATATATGAGACTAACTAAGAACATATATTTTTAGATTTTAACCGATGCAGTATTTCTTTACTTCGCAGTATCCGCATTTCTCATGGGAAACAGCAGGCGGGGTAGCCTCCCTGGCTATCATGCTCCGTATCCTCTCGATATCTCTAAGTACCCCTTGCTTATCCTCGTAAGAAACCTCCAAAACTCTGGTCTCCATCTGTTTAGAGAAATATATCACGCCTCGCGTGACTTTCCTCCCGTACCTCTGCTCTAGGAGAAGTGCATAGGCGTACAGTTGTTTCAGATACTGCCTCTGAATTAGTACCTCATCCGTATATTTCGTATCAACAGGGATCAGCTCCCCGTTCTTTAACCTCAAAGCGACATCTAGCTTACCCCTCAACCCAATCTCTCGGGCTTCTAGTTGAAGATCCTGTATTACTTCCTCAACTTCCTCTATTGGAAACCCATAAATACTTTTCCTCTCCAGCATCCTTCTCTTTTCTTTCTCATGAACCTCTTCTCCATACTCCATCTTCCTCCTTATAGAGGCTGGGACTCCCATAACGCGAAGAAAATAGACCTTCCTCGGACAATAATAGTATTGTACGATGTCGAATACTGTAACTTCACCATCTAAGATAGAACCCTTCATAATTTCTAAGTTCACCTCTCAAAAAGCTAGCTACGTCCCTCGCCTGAATTAGAATCATGTCTGTCCATCTTCTTTGTTCATCTTTATACCTTACATATCTCTCGAAACGCTCCAAAACTGCTTTCAGAAGTAGTTTACGTGTTTGGTCTCCCATCTTACAGATCCCTTCTTCAATTGAAAAGTCAGAAATTTTAATTTCGCCTTTAGCCACTAGCCCTATAACCGTCTTATCTATAAGCTGCTGCCTGAACTCTTCCATCAGATCAAGAACCATACTCGGCCTGCCAGGGCGATCGACATGTAGAAAACCTCCATAAGGATCAAGCCCAGCATAGTGAACGCCACGCCAAACTTCTCCTTCGAGAAGTGCGTAACCATAATTTAAAAGAGCGTTCACAGGATCTCCAGCGTAACGCCCTGACCTGCAGTTAAAATTAAATTCCTCTGGGATTATTTCATTTATTGCTTCCCAGTAGTATGTAGACGAGAATCCTTCCAATCCCATGAGTAAATTCCTTATCTGATCGATAGGCTTGACTTCAATAGACTCTACCTTCTCAATCTGATTCGATATCGCTTCTCTCTTCTCGATCAGTTTGTCGGCGACTTCAGGGGAAGTATCCCTCCTACTTTTCGCAAGAGTGCCTAAAGTCGCATACTGGTTTCTCATCTTAGCGACAATAAACTGTTTTGCAAGGAATCCGCTCCTTTCTTCCCTATACGCGTAATATTGCTCTCTTCGAGTTTGAACCGTCCTCAAATCCCTAGAAGCAAGTCGGGCCGTAACCTCACCTTTCCAATTAATAATTATTAAATCAACACCACAAGAGCCTAAAAGCTCCATGGCATCAAAACTGATGCTTCCACTACCTGAAATAACGACTTGACGCAGATCCTCCACTTTTGTTTGATGAAGCGTCTTCCCTTTTTCTCTTACGACGATTCTTTCACCGTGTTTCCCTACAAACTTCCCAAAACCATCAACGACGAGTCGTTTCATCAGAGTCACAGCCCAATATAACTATTGATTCAAATTTTCCTCAACTCTACATTCCAAACGATACATACAATCTTCAGAACATATATTAGGAAATCCAGGGTCTAGCTTCTGTGAAACGATCTTTAGCTTTTCGTCTCTCTCCTCAACCCACCAGCTGCGGAGATCATCATTTATAAAGAAAAGATCTTTATCAATTATCAAATTGTCATCTTTAAATCTGATATAGACAGTACACCCGACATCCACAGGAACTTCATAAACGCTTTCGATGACGAGTGAATATCCTGTTGGGTATAACCTATACCAATCAAGACTCTCATCGCTTACTTTAATGTCAAAGACTATATCCCTTAAATAGTCAAAACAATCGATCTTCAATAGCCCAGATAATCCTAGAAGTTCTCCAGTAATTCGATGCTCAATCAGAAAAGGTAACGCAGTTGCAATTATGTCTCGTTTCGATGCATAAGGCTGTCTACTTGATAAATCTCTTAATCTACTTTCACAATATGCCCATGTAAGCTGCCAAACATTTCTTGAACGTTCCTTGATTATCGGATCAATATTCACAACTCCTTTAGAAGTAATAACACTAGAATACCATGATTCAAAGCTCGTGAATTGTCCTTCTATGAAGGTATTAAAAGCAGTTCTTACTGTTTCATGTATTGCCGATCCTTGGATCACTTTTTTTGAAGGAACTCCCTTAGCACCTTTAACGATATTAACAAAAACATCCCTTCTCGTTGGGCAATATTGGGAACAGACAGAATACATAGGTATCTTAGTATCGTCATAATAAGGCTTCAATGGAGATTTATACCAATTCCAACCTCTTAGTTCTTCAGAAACACCAACTTTCCTAGCTTTCGGCAGAATTTGATTGAGAAGCTTTTTCTGATCGATATCGGACAAGAAAAACAAATTGATCTCCTCAATTTACTATCTTTACTTCATCTTCATTTATTTCTCTCTTATTCTCTGAGATAATATTACATAATCTTATACACTTATCACAAATAGGTATGATATAGATGCTGTCTCTATCACTACTCAAATATTTTTCAACCTCCTTCGACAGAACAAACCGATCATGAGGATTGATTTCCCCTAGGAATCCGCTATATTGGATGTGATTCAAACCATAATCTAATAAATACTCCATAAGGTCATTCCGTTTTTTGTCATTAGAAATATCGTAGATAACTAGAGTTTTCATAAGAGGTACATATGAAACTAGAATACCTAGTTAATATTATTTTTATTGGTAACTTGAGTATACAAAACGTGAAGATCTTTATATACCCCTTCCCGAAAAACAGATCTTCACAAGTAGTCATAGATATAAGCATAAAGGAATAATTATTTATAGCCAAAAGTCAATATTTTATCCCGTTTC
>JAGTQU010000018.1:0-37074 GCA_018396695.1 Candidatus Bathyarchaeota archaeon
GGAAAACCGTCAAGATAAGCATGAAGCAGAGGCAGATATGGGCGAGGGTCGCCGCATACATCGCCCAGATCATGAACAGCGTAGCCGAAGGCTTCGACGAGAGAGCCTAGAGAAGATTAAGAGCTTATACCAAAATACCCTCGAGTAGGTACAAACAGCGAAGTAAACCTGAGCATAGGACCCATCCTTCACATCCACTATGACAAGCCCCTGTCCTAGGCGATCAACGCCGAGAGATACGAATTCGCGAAAACGGGCAGGATCCACTTCAACTATCCAGCCGAGACTCATGACAACAGGCTCTAGAGCATAGCCCTAGCAATAAACACCAACACAGAAGAAAACCACAGCACTACCGGAGATACGGTAGTGCTGAAATGAAAGATCCGATTTTTTCCTTGATCCTATTGGAGAATAGGTAGGTGAAGCTGTCGACAATATTAAAATAGGATGAAAGTGTTACAATGCTAGGAAGGCTATGAAGATAGGTGTGATAGGTACAGGGAAAATGGGGGAGCGTCTTTACAAGGTTTTTTAACGCGCTAGGACACTCCCTAATGCTTTTCGATGTTGAAGTTTCGAAGGCGAAGACGATCGCTGAAAAGTTTGGGGCAGCCCCCTTCAACTCTATAACGCAAATAGCGTGTGAAGCCGACTTGATTTTCCTCTGCACGCCGATAAAGGAGACTCCTAAAGTGATTAGAAGCATCATCCCACATATGAAAGACGGCTCGATCCTATGCGAGATCGCATCTCTGAAATTGAAAGTTATAGAGGCTTTGAAAACCTGTTCCGCTCAAAATGTTCAGCCAGTTTCAATTCATCCGATGTTTGGACCAGATGTTGAACGGATAGAGGGCCAGACGATCATCCTAGTGCCAGTATTAAAACCGGAAAATGAGTTGAATATAACGAGAAAACTATTCCCCGACAACGAGTTCATAATCGTAGATGCGGAGTCGCATGATTCCTACATGGCAGCCATACTGTCTTTATCCTACTTCGTGAACTTGGCGTTCGCGAAAAGCATTCAAACAATGGATTTTAAATTACTCAGAAGACTAGCTGGGTCAACTTTCACCGTACAATTTGCTTTAGCTCAAAGCGTTCTAGACGAGTCTTCAGAACTAGTAGAGTCCATCATCAACGAAAACCCTTATGCTAAAGATATGATAAACAGGTTTATAGACGAGTCTAAGCATCTTAGAAGGGTTTTGAAGAAGTATCCAGAAGGGTTCAAAGCCCTATGCAAGGATCTCCAAGCAACTATGAATCTTGAGGATGAGGGGAGAAGAATACGTAGAGAACTGTTCAAAGCCTTAAGAAATAGGAGGACAGAATGTTTCAAAGATGATTCGAGTCTCTGACCGAATAGGTTGAGTTTATAATGATTCTCTCCATGATAAATTAAAGGATTGACGAGATAATTCGCATTCATGGAGAGATAGATGATACAATCCTCAATATTCACTAAAAATTTTTAAGCAATATATACTACATATATCTTGGAAAAAGGTGAAAAATTTGGAACAGAAATCATTAACACTAGTAATAGTGATGCTCGTAGTAGGTCTAGCAATCGGTGGAGGCTTAGGATACGTAATGGCGCCAACGAAAGAGGTTGTGAAAGAAGTGCAAGTAACTGTTACCAAAAACCCATTAAAGGATGCGACTCTTAAGATTGGAGACATTGTAGCAAGCACTGCGGGATTGGAGACTGAGAAACCTCTAATAGATAAGATAATGGTTCCAGATCTGAACGAATACGTTTCAGCTTTAGGTTTCGGAATGAAGGTGCAGATCCTGCTTGACGATGCCCAGTCTCAGCCTTCAATACACCTTGAGAAGGTCCAGTCCTTCAAGTCGCAAGGCATAACTCAGATAATGGGTGGTAGATGGTCTTCACAGGCGCAGGGATCCATCTCCTACATGAATGAGAACAACATGATACTAGTTAGCTCAAGTTCCACATCCCCCTTGCTGAAACAAAAGGATAACCTCTTCAGAATATGCCCAACAGACCTTGTCCAGGCTCCGGCAAACGCCGAGATGATGAAGACTTGGGGAATTAAGGGTGTAATAATCTTCATGCGCATCGACCCATGGGGTGAAGGACTATACCAGGTTATCGTGCCAGCCCTTCAAGAACGAGGCATAGAGCTGATAGACGCAATCAAGTACGCGCCTGAGACCACGGACTTCAGCAGCTACCTGCAGAAACTTGAAGACGATGTGAAGGCAGGAGTCGCCAAATATGGCGACAAGAAGTACGTCGCCGTACAGATCTTCAGCTTTGACGAGCAGATAACGTTCCTAACAGCTGCTGAAAGCTATCCAACAATCAAGGACATAATATGGTTCAGCACTGAGAGCGGAGGCAGAGACCAGAGATACATCAATGAGATCGGTGAGCCACTAGTTGCTAAGAGGATGTTCAGCTCCTATATGGGGGTCGCTGAAACATCATGGAAGTTCATAAACCTTGATAGAAGATTCTTGGCTGAGACGGCACAAACTGCAGGGTTCTACACTGGTACCACTCACGATGGATTATGGTTGATGGTACTCTCCACCCTTGAGGCTGGAAGCACAGATGCTAAGGATGTCATACCAATATTCATAAACGTAGCTGCAAACTACTTCGGCGCCACAGGCTGGTGCGACCTAGACGAGTTTGGAGATAGGAAGGCTCAGGTATTCGACATTTGGGGATACTATAAGGATACGGATGGAACAGTCAAATTCAGAAAATATGGCGAATACGACGGTCGTGTGATACAAGTCAAATGGGACGACGCGGCTCTCGCGGCAGTAGGCTTACAGAGACCAGCGTTAGGCTAAAACTCATATTATCCTATTTTTTCTCATCTTAATGTTGTGGTTAAAGAATATTCTACATTCAAGTCTCTATTTTTAAATCAATAGAAAAAGCTTCTTTTACATCCCTAAACCTCTAAACAACCAAAAATATTAATACTCTTAGATGCTCCCATATTTTTACAAATGGAAATATCAGCGATCTATATATCAACGGTGGTATACTCCTCTCTAATAACAGTCCTCAGCATAGGGTTCACATTGACATATCTAACTGCTAAAATTCCAAACTTCGCTCACGGGACGTATGCGGGCATAGGAATCTACATCACCTTCAGTCTGACGAGGCTGATGGGGCTTTCTCCCTATGTGAGCATCCCCATAGCCTTCCTGTTCGGCGGAGCCCTCAGCATGCTAATTTTTATTCTCGTCATAGGCACTCTGCAGAAGATAGGTGGAGGAGCGATAGTCTTGACAATCTCGACCCTCGCCATCCAGATATTCATGACCGCTGCAATAGGAATCTATGCTTTCTGGGTTCTGCTAACCTTCCATACATATACACAACCCTTTATCCTGAGGGATAACGATATACAGATAAGCGGATTGCCTGGGGTATTCCCCTTTGCATTAATCTTCTGCATCGCAACAGTAATAGTCCTCCACTTCCTCTTAACCAAAACTAACATGGGAATAGCTATGAGAGCGACAGCTGAAGATCCTTCTCTAGCATCGGTCCTAGGGATAAACATTTACAGGGTTCAGCTATTCTCTTGGTTCCTAACAGGAGGATTAGCATGCCTTGCAGGGTCACTCCTTCCACTTTGGTTCTCCTCCAGCCCGATAACAGGGTCAGGAATGATAACAAGCATCATGGCAGGCAGTCTGCTGGGAGGCTTGGACAATATCTACGGAGCCATCTTCGGAGGGTTCGTCGTAGGCACCTCAGAGCAGCTTCTAACCTACATGCTAGTCGGCTTATTCGGGAACTATATAGGCGAATATAGACCCTTAATCCCCATGATAATCCTGATAATCGTCCTCATATTCGAACCTCGAGGGCTGAACGGTGTATACGAAAGATGGCAAGTGCGGAAGATAAGCAAAGCTAGGGTTGTTGAGAAGTCTAACGCCCAGGAGGGTGCTTAAAATGATTGGAATCTTAGGAAACTTGGTTTCAGAGATTACCGGTCCAAGCAGGCTTATAATAGACATAGCGATGTTCTTCGGTCTTCAGGTAATCGTAGCTATGGCTTTGAACTTCCAATACGGTAATGCAGGGGTTCCTAATATGGGCTGCGCGTTCCAAGTCATCACGGGAGCCTTCACAGTCTCCGCTATAACTACACGACTAGCCTTCTGGTTTGCAGAGCAGGCAGGCATCCAGCTTCTACCATATAATACAGGTCAACTCTGGATGTGGAACAGCAATAACAACGTCTTCACAACAAACAAGTTTCTAGCACCGAATGCAGGCTTAAGCATCTCACTTCTACTCTTCTCTCTAGCTGTCTCGTTAGTTCTAGGGGCGCTGATAGGTTACGTCATATCTCTCCCCGCGATCAGGCTTAGGGCAACCTACCTTATTATAGTGCTAATAGCTTTAGCGGACGCATCACAGATATTCGGCAGAAACGTACTAGAGATATGCGGTGGCCCTCTCGGAATGTACGTGCCAAATGTCTTCGGATGGTACCCAGGTGATAGAAGCTTGATAACGGCTATCGTCACCATGACTATTGGGCTCATCTCATTCTTTATCTTCAGAACGATGCTGAACTCTCCTTACGGGAGACTCATGAGGGCGATAAGGGAGAACGAGGTCACGGTTGGCAGCGTAGGCAAGAACGTTACAGGGATCAGGAGAAACGTTCTAATGTTCGCTTCAGGCATAACCGCTCTAGTCGGCGTCCTAAACGCCTTCTACGCCTCCTTCGTCGTTGAAGGAGCGTACCAGAGAGCCTATTGGACTTATTGGCCTTGGCTGATGTTAATCTTGGGTGGACCAGGAAACAATGCAGGGACTTTCATCGGGACAGCAGCCATCATCGCTCTTAGGCGAATCATCATAGTCTACAAATTCAATATCGAGAGCCTTATCTTCTTCCCCATCTCCTACTTTGAAGAGATCCTCCTCGGAGTACTACTGATAGTCGTCATGATCTTCAGGCCGAGCGGACTTATTCCTGAGAAGCTCCTATACATACCAGGGCTCAACTATAGTAAGTTAGTGCGAGAGGAGGTTAAAGTGGACTGGAGGGCAGCTACCAAGGCTAGAAAAGGCAAGTCGAGATTCTCCTTCAGGAGGAAGGAGGAGGAAGAGTAATGGACTATGATTCAATACTATTCTGGATTCTAATAGTGCTATGGGTTACCATGCCTGCGTTCATCATCTTCGAAGAGATCAGAGAGCGTAAAGCCCTCGCGAAAGACAGGCAAGCTGAAGCATCTTGAGACCTAAAAGCCTTTCAATCACTTTTTTTCTTTAAGATGTGTGGACTCTATATTATAGAAAGATAGCATCTTTTAAAAAATAATTAGATAGGTTCACCCAGTCTTTAAGGTATAATAACATCCTAAGCTGCTGAGGGCTTTATCGATCTTTTCTATCAGCATCTCAATCTGCTTTTTAGATGGTTTCTCCCTCCATTCGAAGAAAAAGTCATTTTCTCCCAGCATGTCATGAGCTTGGCTTATGAGTTTCGCTGGCTCATAGCATTCAACATAGGTCTTCTCAAGATTCTTGAGATAAGAATCCCAATCCTTCTGCTCACCTAAAGCTCTAGGATACGGTATACACTTGTGGCTAAAGGTTATCTCTGCAGCCTTATTCATCTCCACGGCTACACCCTCTAGAGCCTTCAAAGCTTTAAGTACGGGTGGTCCATAGATTTTCACGTAACTTCTAACCAATCTAGTTCACAATAAAGGATCATGGAAGATAAGAGATAAGTTTTATGTAAGATTCCCCTTTTAATCTATGCGAAAATCCTTTTTTTTTGCGTGTAATAGGTGATTCTTACCCTATTTCAGACTCTTCTTCATCCTTTTTCAATACTCTTCGCATGAGCAATTTATACTTGCCATATTTATCATCCAAGGAGAATTTAGCAGGGTGCGGGATCTTCACAGGCCCGTCGCAGATCGGGCAAACCTGCTTCAGAGTATATCTGTCGCATCTTTTACAGTATCTTAAAAGCCAGACCATGGGAGCCCTCAGGCGTTAGGATTCACTCCCTCTTGAAGGAGAATCTGCCATCATGGCTTGACCAAGAGGTTTGCACCGTCTCCACGATACTCTCTAGGACGGATTCAGCCTTCTTGTAATCTGCAGAAGTCACTTCAATCCGATATTTTGGAGCCCCAAGCATGTATAGGTTCACCTCAGCCTCACTATTTTCGCCTAATTCCTTCGCCTCCGCTAGAACTTTTTTGATCGCTTCTATGCCTCTAGGCTCCATCGAAGTTATCTCGAATGTGCCGTAGATCGTCACACCTTTAGTAATGATCTTCTCGCGGGCTATCTCCGCTAAGACTTGGGCTGTCCCCTCCAACAATCCCGCATCAACAAGGGCTCTCGCTCCCTTCTTAACTGACTCTTCTAACCCTGAATATATGCTCCCAAACCTCTCTTCAAGCTTAGGAGCAACCTCTCTGTAAAGTTCGAGCTCGTTGACTTTGAGGATGCTAGCGGCCGCTTTAATCAGCATCTCAGCTCTACGGTTCTTCTTCCACTCCTCTATCTTCTTACGTTGCTCATCCCTGGAGACGCGCCTCAGGGAGAGGTCAATCTGCCTTCGAGCCGGGTCGACTCGGAGAACCTGTAGGACAACCTTCTGCCCCTCGCGGACGTAGTTACGTATGTTCCTCACCCATGTTGAAGAGATCTCGGAGATGTGTAAGAAACCCTCCTTAGAAGGGTACTCATCAAGGGAGACGTAAGCACCATAACTCTCTAGACTCTTCACTGTGGCGACGACGAGGTTTCCGACTTGGGGCCAGATCTCCTGCTGAAACACTAAGATCACCCTAGAACCGAGATTATCGAGCCTTTAATAATCGCCTTCCCACCTGTTGGAATCGCAAGGTCTTCCCCGCATGTTCTACATTTAACCAGATGAGTCGAGTGGCTGTAAACTATCTGTTCACCCTCGCATTTACCACACTTTACTTTTAAGAATCTTGACGAAGGCCTGGGAATGAGGGCTTCCCAATCTGACAAGACTAGACCACCTCCGCCTTCTTGAGCCTGATACCCTTCCTCTGCATCATGTAGTTGCACTCCTTGCAACTGAGCTTCAAACTCTGCTTCTTTGTGGTCTTAGCCTGATTGTGTTGGAGGGGGAACTTCTGACCGCCATAGCCTTTCTTCCTCTCAGCCTGCCTCCTCTCACCTAGCTTCGAACCTCTTCGTTTCCCTGCCTTGTACAGAGTGATCGTGAACTCTCTATGCGTCTTGCATTTCGGGCAGTACGTTGTTAACGTTTTTGGAATCTTCATTCTGGGACCACTATCTCCTTAGCTATTCCCCGCCTTATTAGGTTTTCAGCGTTTTCAGCCGGGAGTGATGCTACGTCCTCAGGTTGGAATGGGCCATACGTTTTCATATCTATGCCTATGATCGCTGGAAGCGGCTCCATGAACCTCACCACCTTAAACCTCGAGGCTTTAGACTCAACCCCTATCCGAGTGGGGTATCCCATTAATATGTTTTTCACCCATTCAGAGTGTTCCCGCAGTATACGCTTCAACTCCGCCTGCAGTTTCCTCTCCTCTGGTGTAAGCGAGGAAGCTTCTACCGTTTTCCCTTCGAGTTCAGTGTTCAAGATCTTCCTTAACCTGATTCGGGCGAGGTCTTCCAGCATCTGCTCGGCATTCTCTTTCTCCTTCTCGGATATCCTCCGCTTCATAGACCCCTTCTCGAGCATCCTAGTCTGCCCCCTCAGCTTCGAAGCATACTCTCCCATCTCAGCATAGAAAGACTCTGGCAGAGTCTGGATGTCTACGGTGGAGCTCTCCCTCTCCCAAGCCTCGAAAAGCTTATCGTACAGCCCTGTCAACCCTCAACCCTCGCGGCTCTCCTGCATAGAAGAAACACAGCCCCAGCGACTGGGAGAATCGTCTGCTCATCTTTGAAGGGGCCGAGTACTTCATTGCCTATCCTGAACTTGGGAGCTCTCTTAACCATGACTCTGATCCGATCTCCTTTGAAAGCGATCGCCCTCGTTAAAGGGTCGTAATCCTCGAGATCGTCTAGGTTCACTCTCTGAGCCATGAATCCAGTCTTCCCGTGAAGCGTATTCGGGAGTCTTATCAATCGATGGAGGTCAGTTGTCACAACCGTGTCGATGGCTGATGCCTGCTTTTTAATAGATGCTTCAACGAGGGCTTGAAGAGACTTTAAATCAAGGTATTTTAAAATCCTGCTCGAATGATCCTCTCTGAGAACCTTCAGGATTTCACTCTTCTCCTCTAGTATGTTCTTCAAAGCTTGACTACTCAGCTTGAGACCTTGGATAGACGCTTCATCAGCTTCGGACAAGTAATCATACACAGCCCTGGCGGTTCTTCCCCTCCAGCCTGGGTCAGCCATCGTTGAAGCTCCGCCCCGGGTTCTCGAGAAGCCGTGAAACTCAACCTTCAACCCTGTACCCGTGATGTAGTCTACTATTTCCCGCCTCCCGATCTGGTCGAGTTTATGAATCATAGGCGCTTTCACATGGACGTGGTATCCCCGGTTCCCTGTGAAGTTAACCTCGAGGTCGAGGGGCGTGAAGCCGAGATCCTGGATTAGGATATCAATGAGCTTCTGAGCCTCGAATTTTGCAGCTTCGAGACATCTATCGCATAGCCAGGCCTCTTCTTCGAAGGAGTTCTTTCCGCATCTAGAGCAGGTTTGAGGAGCTCGGCCCCTCCCCTCTAAACCGCATGATTTACAGATCCAATTATCATGGTCCTCCTTGCATGCTGTATCGATGTGGTCGGCGTCTATGTCGAAAACCAGGTCTGCCCCTAGCCAGCACTTCTTATCCATCTCCGCTTCAGGGTTCTTATAGTAGGCAGAGGAGTAGTAGATATGAGCAGGAGTGTTCTCAACTATGGCTGACCTCAACTGATCCTCGTTGTTGAATGAGAGGTGACGTATCATGGTCTTCCCCTCGAAGGATAGGAAGCCGAACTCTCTTCGGAGAATCTCTGTTGGAGCTTTCACAAATTTAGATTTGGCCTCGTAGAATCGTCTGAACTGATTCTTCACGAATCTAATGCTTCCCCAATCTTCACTCATTCTAAGCTTCCTCCTAAGTTGCTGAGGCGATGGAGGATTGATCCCTTGCCTTTTGAACCCCGTTGAATGGACAGATCCCACATAGTTCAGCATCATATCTGACCAGATTCATATAGCGCCGGCAGTAGTGTAAACCCCTCAGCTTAAACTGCTGCTCTTCAATCTTCTCAGCCACTCTATATTCCTCCTTGATGATTAGAACCAGTTATCCCTAGACTTGTTTTCTCTCCTCCCTTAATCGATTGAACTCTACGCTTATAATAGGTTAGAGGATGCTTAACTCCTTTACAGTAGATGTCAGGGTTATAGCAGACGCCGTGGGTACGCATTGTGGCGCAGTTTGGAGGCGTATACCTCGTCCGGCTACCCCTGAGACCGGCGATGTGCTCGATCTGGTATTTTGTAAGCTGCTCATCAAAGTCCGTTACAGAGACGAAGAGCTGCAAAATCTGCTCAAGGTCCATCCCAGAGTTGACGAGGAACGATGTAAGCGCGAACCTCTCCATGTGCGAAGCCCTCCTGCCTGAGAGGAGCCCCTCGAAGGCGTGCTTGATACATGGCGGAAAGGCTTCGCTTACAGCTTCGGGTGGAAGCTCTGCTCCACTGATCCTTCTTCTATGCTCCTCAAAGAGCTTGGAGATATTTTCAACCCTAGCTTGAACCGTTTCAGGAATCTCGACCCTGATATGCTTAGAGACTCTGCCGAGTACGAAATCTTCAACCTCTACCTGTAGTAGCCTTATTACCTCCATCCTAGTCAGGAGGACCCTTCCACCGGATAAGACGCGGTTAACCAGCTTCCATTTATCCTCATGGAAGGATCCAGCGTTTCTCAGGTAGTCTACGAAACCCACTTCGAAAAGGTATGTCTGCTCATCCAGCTCACGCCGCGCATATTTTATCTCCCAACCGAATTGCCTCTTAGCAAGCTCGGCTATGAAGGCTTCACTCTCACTCCAGAGTAGCTTCTGAGCCCTCGCCGCTTCTGCGTGAGCGTATCTCCTTTCAAGAAATCTGTCTCCAACTGCAGAAACGAGCATTATGGCGACGGGCATTGAGAGTAACTCCGTCAAATCATCTGGGACTCCATTCCCTACTATGCCATCGATTATTGCTTCGGAGACGCGTCTCTCACCCCGATCGAGGATCCTCGAGTAATTTGGGTTAGCTAAGTCTTCCACTTTGATGTTCAGAGTCTCCACGAGGGAGGTCGCCTCTTTCAGGAACGGATATTTGGCTGCCTCCCTCTCAGATATCATTCCAATCTAAATGAAGTTTAAGTAGCGTTATATTATACTTTACTCGAAGCTTCTAAAGTAGTAGCTGCTTTGATGAGGTTTAGCCAGATTGTTGAATTGGTTCTCTAAGTTTATGAGGTTTTCGAGTTCAATCTTTGAGGCTTCTTGAGTGTTTACGGCTCTCGGCTGAACAGCTATATCTTTAGGTCTCTTGAGACGTGTTAGAGGAGTTCTAGATGGAGTAGAGAATGTGCAAAATGAATCCCACGGAAATAGGGATTGTTAGATTATCATTGATTGGTAGGGGGAGCAGCTCGACAGCCATTCCTATAAACGATGCGTAAAACGCAGTTAAAGGGTCGACGAAGGCTAATGACCCGATGAAGGATGCCGTAAAGAAGGTAGCTGAACCCGTTAGAGTTTTACCTTTATTAAGCTTGTTTCTTCCCCTTCTGAAGCCCTTACCTGCTAGAGACGCGAAACCATCTCCCAACGTTAAAGCCATTATCGCAGAGTATCCCCTGGGGTTTGGGAAGATTAAGAGCGTGATGATGATCCCGAAGGCATAGAAGATTGGAGCAGTCACATACTCTTCATACTCGTATCTCTCAGATGCTGCCCGGGTTATATGCGAGATTATAGGGAGCTCTCTGCGAAGCATTCTAAGCGTCTCTGATGTAAGATAGAGGAGAGTCATGGAAAAGATGACCAACGCCATATATGCTGGGGGTATGAGACTAATACATGCGAATGGTATCAGAAATCCTCCAATATGGATCAACTTCCTTAGAAGAAGCCTTCTCGTAATCTGAGCACCCCCTTTTTCCTCTTTTCCAGTAATAATAGGCAAGATCTCCTCAAGCTCCCCCTTAACCACGTGATCAGCTTTGAAGCCTAGGAGGAAATCAGGATTGTACGCTATCCTCAGGCTGCAGACTTCGAACAATGAGGCATTGTTCCTATCGTCTGCTACAGCTACGCAGCTTGAAAGTGTGGAGTCTTTTCCAAAGATCCTCCTCAAAGCTAAAGCTTTCCCCTCTGGTTCTAGGACGTCTCCGCTGATCTCTCCTGTTAGAAGCCCCTCGGAGACGCCAACCTCTAATCCTGAAACATAGTCGGCACCTAATCTTTCAGCAAGTAACTCCAAACCTTCCTGAGGGATCCCTGAACTTATGAGAGCAGTTTTAAACCCTTCCCTCTTCAACTCTGAAAATACTTTCGCCACAGTCGGCATTAGGGGTAGATCATTGAGCAGGGTTATTAGCTTGCTATATGGGAAGCCTTCAAGGAGTTTGAAGATCCTCCTAGAAGCTTCATCAAGGGAGAGCAGCCCCATCCAGTATAGAAGCCCGTAGGTTGCTGCTTTCGCAAACTTTTTCAAGCCGACCCTGCTGAAAACTTCGAAGAGGAGGAAACGTGCCTTAGGGATGAGAACCCCCTCAACATCAAAGACGACCAGTTTTGAAACAGTGTTCACTTCAAGCCACTATAAACTAATTAATTCATGTGGTTCTAGATTTTAAGCTCTATCTCATAATAGGCATTCCAGTTCGCAGTGAATCCACATGGTACATACGAGTTTGTGATAAGATCGGAATCCTGAAAGATAGTGAACTTTTTATCTGGGTTTAAAAAGTTGGGGCTCTACGAAGTTATGAGGACAAGGAGGAGCATAAGATCTTTTAAGTCTGACCCGATCCCTGACAATACCTTGAGGAGGGTTCTAGAAGCTGCTAGGATCGCACCGTCAGGAAGTAACCGGCAACCGTGGAGGTTTACCGTCGTTAAAAATAGGGGGTTAATAGGAAGCATTGTAAATGCTTGTGAGCGTCAGGGATTCGTATCTGAGGCTCCGATGCTAATGATTGCTTGTGGTCAAGATATGAAATATTAATTGGGGAGGATATACGAGTGGTCTGAGCATGCTGATAGACCTCTCGATAGCTGTGGTCATCTCATCCTAGCTGCTAGGGCTGAAGGATTAGAAAGATGCTGGATCGGTAGCTTCAGAAATGAAGAGTTGGAGAAGGTCCTCCAAATCCCGCAAGAATGGAATATTGTAGCAGTAACACCCTTAAGCTTCCCTAAGGAACCCTGCTTTAAGTCTAAGGCGCCGAAACCTCTAGAGGAGATCGTATTCTTCAACAGTTTCTCAACCTCCTGAAGGATTTAAAAATGATTGGATCATAATTTCAAAGACGGCTCGGAACAAGTCTAGACTAAACAATTAGGAAGAATTTTCAGCCTAAGAGATTCTCGAATATTTAAGCATCCATGTCTAAATATTCTGAGGGATCAGGATCTCTGCTATGTGGTGGGGCATTTTAGGATGCCTGTGAATGTTGTGAGCCATTCTGATGAAATCCTCATATGATTCAACCTCGAAGATCCAAACATAATTCCACTTCAAGTTGAGGGGGCCATATATTCCCATGTATTTTACCTTCTCGTCTTCGCATGATTTTTTTATCTTCTCATTCAAATCTTTGAGCTCGCTCAATCCTCCAACCCAATCAAAGTATAATAGAATGATCATATGGATCCCTTCACATTATCCTTTAATTGAATAATAAAACCCATATATCTGTTTCTGATCCAAGTTCAATTTTATTATCAAACGATTATCCAGAACGGTCTTGGGGTCGATGTGATAGAAAGGGTGAGACTGTGTATATGGTAAGGTTTAAATCGCTGTCTTGAGTGCATGCTTAGACTCAGTAGGGTGGCATTAAGGAGTGGTTGGGCAAATTTCTCTGCGGCAGCTGATGCATGGAAATGTCCTCGTTCTCACTGTAAGTCGCATTCTTTGGAGTATGGGTGACTCTGTAGTATACGCATACTTCTCTCTATATCTTATCTCTATGGGGGCAAGTAAACCTGTAGTCGGATTCATAAACTCCCTTGGAGCGCTTTCAGCCTGCATTCTTTACCCTCTTGGAGGATATATCGCCGATAAGGCTGGTAGAGCCAAGTTTGTAGCCTTTGCAACACTCCTGTATACTTCAAGTTTTCTCGTATTCGCTATATCTCCTAGCTGGGAATGGCTAGCATTCGCCTTCATGTACCAACAGATAGCGTTGTTCTACATGCCTGCTCTGAATGCCATCATGGCTGACTCGATTCCTATAGGGGCTAGAGGAAAGATCTATGCTTTGACTATCGCGATCCCTGAAGCAGTTCGGATCATTATGCCTTACCTCGGAGGCTATTTGATCGCGGTTTTCACTCTTCAACCAGCTATGCGCTTAGGATATACGATAAGCTTCTTCATAGGCGCAATCGTCTCTTTTATAAGATACCGTTATCTGAAGGAGACGATAATTAAACGTGAGGATATCGGCAAAGACGTCCCGAAGATGCTGAGAGAAGGATACTCGAATGTTTTCACCTCTCTCAAATGGATGTTCTCAAACATTAAAGGATACGCCTTTGTCAGTATTTTGCTTTCTTTCGCTGGAAGTCTCGTACTCCCTTTCTGGGTCGTCTATGCTTATGAGGTAATCGGGCTCTCAGCTTATGATTGGGGGATTATACTCCTGATCGGAGGCGTCGTTAAAACATTATTCAGCCTTGTAGCCGGGAACCTCGTCGACAGACTAGGCTCAAAGAAGTGTATTATAATAGCTTTTTCTCTTGCTATCCCCTTCATGACAGTGTTCACGATGCTTAAATCTTTCGAGCTTGTTGTCCTAGTTTACATACTTTTAGTTATATCAAGTTCTTTAATGTGGATCTCTTCAACGGTCTACCTCGCCAACTCGATACCGAGAGAGATGAGAGGGAGGATAATGGCAGGGTTAGGCTCAGGGATGAGCATAGGCATAACAGGCGGAGGATATGCGAGTGGTTTCCTAGTGTTCATTCCCATGAGTCTAGGATCCATGATTAGCGGCATCGTATATAGTCTAAGTCCTGTTCTTCCTTGGTATCTCCAGTCTCTGTTACTTACCTTAGCGATGTTTATGAGTATAAGACTCATATACGACGCTGAAAGACCGCAAGAATAGATTATCTAAAATTCATTATAGCTTGAAAAAGACAGAGAATCCGTTTGGAGTTTTTCGAGAATGGTTTGTCTTATTTTCTGTGGAAGACCTTCTCCTCCCAAGACTTCCTCTGCTCCGGATAATCGTCGAAGAATCTGTCAATGATCTCATCGACCCTCTTCTGAGCCTTTAGTAAAGCCTGCTCGAGATCCAGACTTGTAGGCTTGCCCCCTAGCTTTAAAATTCGCCCATCTACGATCACGTTGTCTATGTCCGATGAGTTTCCGTATAGGACTATACTTGTTAGAGGGTCTCTCGTCGGAGTAATGAACGGGTTCATCAGGTCTACTGTGATAATGTCAGCCTTCTTCCCAGGCTCAAGGGAGCCTATCTCTCCTCCTAGACCTAACACTTCAGCTCCACCCCGGGTCGCAAGCTCCAGGACTTCGTAGAAGGTGGGTCTCGCTGTTCTTCGGTTTGATGCAAGCATCTCCTCAGCCCCTCCCGCAGACTTCGCCCTTACCCCTGCTCCCCACAGAATCTCTCTCAAGAGTTGAAGCATGTCATGATGGTAATCGTCTGTCCCAAACCCTACCTGAATCCCCTGGTCAAGCCATCTTAGTAGAGGGTTTGTAACCGCCCTACAGTGTAGGATGCTGACCCCCGCCTCCCTTATCAGCGATAGGTCTCTCTCAGTAACGTATGTGCAGTGGGCTCCCATCAACCTGTTATTTAGAACGCCTAGATCCTTCAAATGTTCGGTAGGAGTTTTCCCGTAAAGCTTTTTAACCTGTGTGACTTCTCGCCAGCTCTGAGAGAGGTGGGTGCTCATCTTCAAGTTGAACTCTTGGGCTAACTCCTTACACTTCAAGTAGGTTTCAACCGTGACTAGGTCCGCAGCTTTCGGAGCGATTATCGTCGTTATCTTCCCATCAGCCTTTCCATGCCAGTCCCTATAGAGGTTGACAGCTCTTCTAACCGCAGCTTCCCCCTTCTCATGAACATATTCATAAACTCCTCCCCTGAGCTTCTCTAGGTCAACCTCTTCAACATCCGCTCCTAGGACAACCCTATTACCCGCTTCTTCGACAGCCCTCGCGAATCCGTCAGGGTACGTATATATGACGACCGTGGTTGTCGAACCTCCATATATGAGCTCAGCGCATGAGGCTAAGCCTAGATACTCCATATCTTCAGGGCGCCTATACCCTTCGAGCGGTAAGTTCACCCCGTAGAAGTCTCCGATGAGCTCGTAGACTCCTCGAAAATACTGTTGAAGATGGGCATGGGTGTTGACGAATCCAGGCATGACAACCTTGTGTTCGGCATTTATGATGAACTCAGGGCTTCTAGGCGCATCAACAGTCTTTCCAACACTCTCTATTCGGCCTTCAGAGATGTAGACGCTTCCCTTGGGATAGATCTTCCTCTCAGAATCCATTGTTGCAATGAATCCATTCTTTATCAATATGTCTCCCATGTAATCCCTCTAAAATTAAATCCTTCAGGAGACTATATAATAGATCTCTTGTTAGGTGTTAGGAAGATCCGGTTGATTATCGAGTCGGCTTATCTAATCGACTATGTTAAGAGCCTCGCGCCATCCTCATCGATCGAGTCTATGAAAACCTCGTAGCTTGGTGCTGCTTCTTTTAGCAGGGAGGCTAGCCTCTCGGACTCCTCCTCTTCGACGAGGGAGAAAACTGTCTCTCCGAACATCGCCATGCTACATGTGAATCCTAACCTATCCGTTTTCTCGAAAACTCCTCTTATCCGAGGGGTTATCAAGCCTACATGCTCGGCGAATCTCCGGGACAGCTTAAGGAAAAGCTCTGCGCTTGGCTCCTTTTTCAACTCATCCACATATCTTCCGCCAAGCTCATTGATCCTGCTCCTAAGCTCAGGACTCGAAAGCGCTTTCCTAGTTGATATGGGGCCAAAGTGAAGGCAGACTGCTTTAAGGTCGATGTCGTGTTCAAACTTCACCGTCTCCCCTATGCCTGGTCCACCCGCCTTTGCGATCACTCCGAAGCCGCCGCTCAGTCCAGCCAGCACCGTACCTAGCCCAGTTCTACACTCGATCTCTGCGACGTGAGCTACTCTTGCAGCCTCTATGCGGGATAGTCTCAGACTCAGAGCCTCGTTCAAAGCCAACGCTAATCCTAATGCTCCGGCTCCGCTCGCGCCGAATCCTGAGCCGATCGGGATTTCAGCCCCGTGCTCAACCTCTACTCTGCAAGGCTTGCCGTAACGGGAGGTCATTTTAGAGACAACGTTTTCTGACACGAATGCGGTTGTAGTCACCTTACCGTTGATGCCTATCCTCACTAGGCTCCTCTGCGCTTCGATCACCCTCACCCTTGTATGGATTCCTCGTGAGATGGAAAAGCCTGAACCTCTTGATCCTTTCTTAAGTGGATCCTCTGCCTCATCGCAGATCTGGAAAAACCCCGTAAGGTGACCTGGAACGAAGGCTGAAGCCTCACCCATGGTAGCTCTATACTCCGCTCTCCACGGATCCCTTAAGCGTTACGCTGCTAACTTGGATCGAATCCTTAGTGGAAGGAGTGCTCTTCGTCAGGGAATTCTCCAGCCCTGACCTCCTTAATGAATCTGGCTACAGCCTCCGAGATGGTCTCTGCTAAGCAGGCGTATCTCTTAACATGCTTGGGGTTAAAGCTCAAGTCCATGCCGAGCAGATCGTTGACGACTAGGACCTCCGTCGCAGTGGACGCCCGCCCCTATCCCAATGGTTACAGTGCTCACCGATTCGGTGATGGTCTTCGCCAACCCGAGAGGGATGGATTCGAGCACGATGGAGAAGACGTCATGGCTGTCGAGAGCCTCCGCCTCGCTCCTGATCCTCTCAGCCTCCTCCGAGCTCTTACCTCTAACCTTGAATGCTTCAGCAGTCTGAGGCAGCAAACCGAGATGACCCATGACGGGTATCCTCGACGAGACTAAAGCATCAATCACTTTAGGATTGTATCCCTCCAGTTTCACGGCGCCTGCTCCCGCGTCGATGAGCCTCTTAGCGTTCTTTAACGCATCCCTTGGATTGTTGTAAGAGTTTATGGGCATGTCGGAGACGACTAGGGCTGACTCCGCTCCCCGAGCTACGGCTGCCGTATGCCTTAGCATATCATTCATAGCCACGCTCTTCGTATCGGGGTACCCGAGCACGACCATCCCTAAGCTGTCGCCGACTAGGATGACGTCGACCCCCGTAGCGTCAAGGATCTTCGCCATCTGGTAATCGTAAGCGGTCAACATCACGATCTTCCTAACTCCTTTCAAGCGTTTCAGTTCTTCAATGTCCAACTTTCACTCTCCGTAAATCAGATGAAATCTCCTAGCATTATGTTGTGCTCAGATCTATTTTTTACTTGTTTCCACCTAGGTCAATATATACGCCCTTCAGTGAAAGATCTCTCAGCCTCTCCTCCATTATGCGCATGGCGTCGGATATCGCTTCACGGTTGTCGAAGGAAAGAACCTTCTCACGGATCTCTTCTATGCTTTGGCTTTTCAGTTTCTTCGCCTCCGACACTAGGATGGGCATAGCCCGCACAATGTTGTCGACGATGGTTATGGAGGCAAGCTGAGCCGTCCTAGACAGGGGGTTCAAGTCGACGGTGATGACGGTTTTACCCATCCGTCTGAGGGCCTCAGTCCTATCCCCATCTTCAAGAGGTACGAACACAGTGTCCGCTATCAATATGCCTTTGGGGTCAACTCTCCTCCTATCGCTATGCACTTCCTCGATCCGGGCGGAGGCGGCTTCCCCGACTCCGAGGACTTCCCTAGCTCCGGTCTCTTTCAGAAGTTTTTCGATTGCTGAGTCTCTCCCAGGGAGCCTGTGGTAGAGGTTAACTTCAAGCTTCGCATCAGTTGCCTCGGCAAGCTCTATAATCTCCCTTGAGCATAGGGCAGCCGCGTTACCATTCACGGATAAGACTGGCTTCTTAGCTATGAGAAGGACTCCGGCAGCAGCCTTTATGGCTTTCAAGGCGGATGGTATGGTTTTCTCTCCAAGAAGGTAGTCGAAAGCTTCTCCTCTCCCGTGTGCTATCAGTCCTGCGAAGGAGACGACGCCGCTTTGAACATGCCTCGTCAGCTGCTCCCTGATTCTTAGCGACTCTGCTCTCGGATGCTTAGATATCTCAGATCCCCCGCTCATCTGACCACCTAGACTAGGCTTTACAAAACGTGACTCTAGGAATAAAATGTTACGCGAATCCCCTAACCTATCTTAGGCTGAGGGGCTCAGCCTCGGGAAGAACCATGTACGGGGGCATCTGCCTTGAAGAGGTGAATATATTTGAGCCCAGTGCCGGTATTGAATAAGACGACGCTCTCGTCATGATCGATGGAGCCATCATCCAAAAGTCTTCTCAAAGCAGCTAAGGTCGCTCCCCCCTCGGGGCATGCGAAGATGCCTTCCACCCGAGCCAGCATCCTTACAGAGTCTAGGATCTCATCATCGCTCACCGCTACGGCGGTTCCATCACTCTCTCTGACCACTCGGAGTATGAGGAAGTCACCTAGAGCCTTCGGGACCCTCAAGCCATCAGCTATAGTTTTGGCCCCCTCCCAATACTCTGACTCTTCTCTACCCTCCTTGAAGGCTTTCGGGATGGGGGCGCACCCTTCAGCTTGAACCGAGACCATTCTCGGGCGCTCTTCACCTATCCATCCCAGCTGCTCAAGCTCGTCGAAAGCCTTCCACATCCCAATTATGCCTGTCCCTCCTCCTGTGGGATAAACGATGACATCGGGAAGCCTCCACCCCATCTGTTCCGCGACCTCGAACCCCATCGTCTTCTTCCCCTCGATCCTGTATGGCTCCCGAAGGGTGGAGATGTTGAACCAGCCCTTCACAGACTCCCCCTCCGCTGCGAGCCTCCCTGCATCGGTGATGAGCCCCTTAACCAGCTCGACTTCAGCCCCCGCGACCAGGGATTCTACGATGTTCACTTTCGGAGCGTCCTCAGGCATGAAGACGTAGACCTCCATCCCTGCTCTAGCTCCATATGCTGATATGGCTCCTGCAGCATTCCCTGCAGACGGGAGGGCGACTCTTTTTATCCCTAGCTCCTTCGCCTTTGATATAGCTGCCGAGAGACCTCGGGCTTTGAAAGATCCCGTAGGAATGATCCCTTCATCCTTGACGAGGAGGTTTGAAATTCCGAGGAGATCGCCAAGCCTAGGAGTAGGCGTCAGAGGCGTCCACCCTTCACCGAGGGTCACGATATTCCGTTTATCCTTGACTGGTAGTATCTCGAAGTATCTCCACATCGAAGCCTCTCTGTGGGCGAAATCCTTTCTCGAAAATTGAAGCTTTATAGATTCGATATCGTAACTCGCTAGTAGGGGTTTCCCACATTTATCGCAGACGCTTTGCACATGGTCAGGATCGAAGACTCTCCCACATTTTGAACATTCAAGGACGGTTAGATAGCTCAATTCTATCAACTATGTTATTGTTGAATACGTAGCTATAAAAATTGGAGATATCTGAGGACGATCCAGCTTTTTAATCGAAGTATTTTTAATAAGTAAATACTTTACTTTTAACCATGTCAAAAACTTTGGAGAAGGTTGGTATTGTCAACCACTTCTTTAGCAAGATAAGCGTAGCCGTAGTCGAGCTTACAGCCTCTCTTAAGGTTGGTGAGACGATAGCCATCAAGGGTATGACTACGAACTTTGAGCAGACTGTTGACTCGATGCAGATTGAACATGAAACCGTTAACGAAGCTAAGAAAGGTGACTCCATCGGTCTGAAAGTAAGAGACAGGGTTAGAGAGGGAGACATCGTCTACAGGGTTAAAGATTAATCTTCGGAGTAATTACTCAATCCACCGTATTTAAACTCTAAATGCCATGGTTAGATGTAACCTTAAGATTTTTTCATCTTAAAAACACGGTTTTGAAAAGATTTTCAGCCATGTAAAAATCCAAGCTTAAAAACTGCTATTTAATCCTGTGTTTTGGAGGATACTTTGGGTACGCGACCCTGCTATGCTTCAAGCCTAGCTTAGCCGCCGCCTCGGCCATGATAAGCGACGCCTCCGCTCCATCTATTATAGGTATCCCTAGCTCCCTCCTCAAAGTCTTGCCTAACCCCCAGAGGGCTAGACAGCCAAGGTAGAAGGAGTCCCCCTCCCCCTTCTCGACCTTGCTTCTTACCGCATCGCTGACAGCCTTTATCGCTCTCTTCAGATCCTTCCTCATCTCGAGGACGGGTATATCTGGAGTAACCTCGCAAGGCTTCGAGCCTAGCATAGCGGAGATAAGCCTCATCGATTCTCCTGGACCTATTACTGGTATATCAACCAACTGCCTTGAGGCGTGGAGTGCGGGGTCGCCGGCACACCATATTATCACCGCATTGCATCCGGAATCCTCCGCCTCCTTCACAAGCCGCAGAATCTCGGGTCCAGCCTCGACAGCATCCACCTCGGACTCTATCGCTGGGGGACCAATCTCGACTTGGACGGCATCGACTTCGACACTAGGCGATGCTAAGCTTCTCAGATATTCTAGCCTCTCTCTGATCCCTTCTTCCGTTAGCCCTTTGATCGGAATAACCAACCTGATCTTCATACATCCTCGCTTAGAAGTGTGTTGCAACATCGAAAAACCTTACGTAGTTAAGGTCTTCCTAGCGATAATTTATGAGAAGATTCAAAGAAATTAAAGGTTTAGATAATCTATTTCCCCGAAGGTGAGTATTTGGAGAAGGCTTTAAAGTCTAAGACGGTCTGGAGGGGGAGGTTCTTAGCGTTTAAGTCGGACGAGGTTGAGCTTCCGGACGGTAGAGTGACTGTCCGAGACATAGTCGAACATCCAGGCGCCGTGGCTATAATACCCATCCTTTCAGATGGTAGGATACTCCTAGTGAGGCAGTATAGATACGCGGTAGATAAAGAGCTCCTTGAAATCCCTGCTGGAA
This sequence comes from Candidatus Bathyarchaeota archaeon, assembly GCA_018396695.1. Taxonomy (GTDB): domain Archaea; phylum Thermoproteota; class Bathyarchaeia; order TCS64; family TCS64; genus JAGTQU01. The sequence goes on from JAGTQU010000018.1 coordinate 21,286, forward strand.
CGATGGAGAGGGGAGAGTCTCCCAAAGAATGCGCGGCTAGGGAGCTCTCCGAGGAGACGGGCTACGAGGCGGAGCGGATGGAAGAGCTCACGAGGTTCTATACGGCTCCAGGGTATAGCAGCGAGTTGATCTACCTATTCATGGCTGAAGGGCTAAAACCTTGTCCCCGAAGCCTTGAGGAAGATGAAGAAATTAGGGTTGAAGCCTTTGAGCTTGACCAGGTCCTCGAGATGATCTCTAGGCACATCATAGAAGATGGGAAAACTATCTGCGGAGTCCTATACCTAGACTACGTGAAAAACCTAGGCAAGTTTTAAGCTTATCAGACGCTGACACAGTCTCAGAGAGAATAAGTATATCTGGGGACGTATTCAACCCCTGCTTCAGGTCTCTTAGCTATCCACCTCTTTATCCGACCCTTAGAGGCCATCTCATCAAGGGTACCGATGTAAGGGTTCACTATGCTTACTCCCATCTCACGAAGTTTCTCAAACTCTTCTGGTTTAACTCCGTATGCTCTCGCCCATCCTAGGGGATATAGCTCATACCATAGGTCTCGAAAGTCGATAGGGCTCCTCCTCTTCAAGACTTCAAGGATCTCCGCCTCGAGAACGCTTCTGTCGAGTCTAAGGTCCGGCACCTGTCTTCGGCGGTCGAGAAGAGATATCTCCACACCTCTAAAGGTCATCTTGATCAAAGCGTTCTTCGGAGGCTCGAAGATGCTGTTGAATTCTCCTCGGACCTCCTCGAATCCTATAGGACTGCTGCAGAACATTGCTTCGCTATCGCCTACTCCTATGACGCATGGCTGATACCAGTTCGCAATCCACACCGTATCAGGCTCCTCTACGGTTATGCATGCGAGGAGGAAGGAGCCTGTTAGTTTAGGAGCGATCTTCCGCAAGGCCTCTCCGACTTTAAGCCCCTTATCCATCTGCTCCTCAATCATGTGGACAACCACTTCACTATCAGTTATAGCATCTATGCCACGTTCGTATGAGCTAAAGGGGTGTCTTTCTTTGAGGTGATCCCAGTGCTGTTTAAAATTCGCAATATTCCCGTTATGCATCAGGCATAAGGATCCATTACAGTCCATGAATGGGTGAGCCATCTTCTTTGTATTATATCGAGGATCGAAGAAACCATACCCCCACCGGCTATGGGCGATCCCGACTGAGCCGTCCAACTCCCCAATCCTCGTCGTCTTCCGAACCCTCTCAACAGGTCCCACATCCTTCTCCATCCTTATGCAGCCATCGGAGACGACACCTAAACCAGAGGCGTGCCCTCCGAAATATGCTTCCTGGAGCTCGATCGCTTTGAGAAGGAGTTGAGACTTCATCCTGTCGCCTGAGTAAGCCGCCAGTTGACACATTTAGACTCCTATATTTTCCGTCTCGGAGAGTAGATAAACTCTACTCAACTTTCATGTCCCTAAGGTTTCCTTTTGAACGTTTTTAATCTTAAGAAAAAGATTCAGGGGGGAAGTTTTCTAACTTTTGGAATTTGATTGGCTTAAGCATCCTTCTCAAGCCCTGACATTCTGCGTATTTCTTTCCCAACCCTTTCTATCTGTAGCGAATCGCATTCATCAATGAGACGTTTAAACTCCTTAGACCCAGCAGCATACTCCGCGATCCACTGCTTAGCGAAAATACCGTTCTGCACGTTCTTCAAAGCCTTCCTCATGTTCTCCTCGACATGGTCGTCGACTATGAATGGTCCAATCTTCATGCCGCCGTATTTCGCTGTGTCTGAGACTGCCCTATACATCCCGCTTAGCCCAGACTTGTAGATGAGGTCGACGATGAGCTTAAGTTCGTTGAGAACCTCAAAGTAGGCGAGCTCAGGCGGGTATCCGTTCTCCGTTAGAACCTTGAACCCCCGTCGGATAAGCTGATCCACGCCCCCGCATAGGACAGCCTGCTCTCCGAATAGGTCGCTTTCAGCTTCATCTTTGAAAGTCGTCTCTATAATGCCTGCTCTACCAGACCCTAAAGCCTTAGCGACAGCCAGCGCTTTGTCTAAGGCTCGTCCAGAAGGGTTCTGATGCACCGCTACGAGAGCTGGCACACCGAAGCCTGCCTCATATTGTCTCCTCATCTCAGGTCCAGGGGATTTCGGGGCGACCATCGTGACGTCTATGTCCGCAGGAGGCTTAATCTGTCCAAAGTGGATGTTAAATCCGTGGGCAAACTGTATGGTCTTTCCCGCGGTCAAAGCTGGGGCGATATCTTCTCTGTAGACTTTTGGCTGAGCCATATCTGGGATCAGCATGAGGATTATGTCGGATGATTCGGCTGCTTCTCGGAAACTTAAAACTTTCAAGCCGTCCGCTTGGGCTTTCTGTCTTGACCCGCCTTGCGGCCTCAGTCCGATGACGACTTCTAATCCGGAGTCCCTCAAGTTTAGGGCTTGCGCCCTACCTTGGCTGCCGTAGCCTAAAACAGCTATCCTTTTTCCTTTAAGGATATCTGAATCTATGTCTTCATCATGGTATACTTTCACTTCCTTCACACTCCTATAGTTTGAGATGCCCCTTCTCAAGGGCTGTAACACCTGTCCTGGAGAGTTCGATCACTCCTAAAGGCTGAACTTTTCGGATGAATTCGTCTATAGTGGATGGTTCCCCTGTAACCTCGACGACTATCGAGTCCGGCTCGATGTTTAATATCAACCCGTGGTATTCATTCACGCATCTTAAAGCCTCCTCCCGAGACATCGGGTCTATCGTGTTAAGCTTGATTAGAACCATCTCCCGCATAACCGTCCGAATCGGGTCAAGGCGCTTCACTTTGATGACATCCACCATCTTATCTAGCTGCTCCACAATCTGGTTTATTATCTTCGCATCGGCTTTCACTGAGACCGTCATCCTAGCCAGTTCAGGATTCTCTAAAGGACCAACCGTAATGCTTTCTATGTTGAAGCCTCTTCTTCGAAAGAGGTTTGTCACATTGAAGAGGACGCCAGGCTTATTCTCAACCAGGAACGCTATAGTGCTTATAGGCATCTCCATGACTAAGCCTCCACAAGAAAGTCTTTCAACCCTCTCCCGGGCGGAACCATCGGGAAGACATTCTCCTCAGGGTCTATTGGCACATCTATGACGGTAGTTACCTCAGAATCCACCGCCTCCTTGATCGCCTTCTCAAGTTCCACAGTATTACCAGGTTGGAATCCGACCGCTCCATAGGCTTCAGCAAGTTTCACGAAGTCAGGGGTCTTTCCAAGCTTCGCAGCGATGTATCGTCTACCGTAGAAAAGGCGTTGCCATTGGGCTACCATTCCTAGCATCCTGTTGTTGAGGATTAGGACGATTACAGGGAGGTCCTCTTCCACCGAAGTGGCGAGGCTGTTCTCAGTCATACCGAAGCTACCATCTCCAGCGATATCGACAACTGTTACGTCCGGTCTCGCCGCCTTCGCACCTATCGCAGCTGGGAACCCCCACCCCATCGTCCCTAAGCCGCCTGAAGTGAGGAAGGTTCTAGGCGCGTACGTGTCAAAGTAGAGCGCCGCCCACATCTGGCATTGACCCACCTCCGTAGTCACGATAGCGTTGCGAGGCAGAAACTTCCTAAGCGTTTTAACCACAGAGGGGGCTTTAAAGTGTGGGTTATCCTTCGACTCAGACATAGCATACTGTTCTCTGAACTCCTTCATCCTCTTAAGCCAGGGGGACTCTGGCGATCCAGTTCTCCGAACCTTTTCAAGCCTCTTCAAAATGCCGTTTAAAGCTAGCTTGGCGTCCCCTACAACCCTCGTAACCGTCTCGACGTTTTTATCGATCTCACTCCTATCTATGTCTATGTGGATAATCTTCGAATTGGTCGAGAACTCTTGTATGCTCCCAGTGGTTCTGTCTGAGAATCTGGCGCCAACGACTAAGAGAACGTCTGCTTCACCTATCAGGCTGTTAGCCTCACAAGTCCCATGCATTCCGCAGCCTCCAGCATAGAGTGGATGGTCACTAGGTATGGCCCCCTTACCCATCAACGTAGTCGCGACTGGAGCCATCATAAACTCAGCCAGTTTCAGCAGCTCGGATGAAGCATTCGATGCGATAACGCCTCCTCCAGCCATTATCATGGGTTTCTGAGCCCTTGCGAGGAGGGTTGCCGCCCAGTCAAGCTCGCGAGGGTCAGGCTCCTCGAAAAACCTATAGCCTTTGAATGAAACCTTCTCAGGGAAATCCAATTCTTCAGACAAAGTCTGAACGTCTTTCGGTATGTCTACTAGAACAGATCCCTTTCTCCCAGTATTCGAAATATGGAATGCCGCTTTAACTGCACGGGGAATCTCTTTAGGTCTCCTGACCTGTATGTTGTACTTTGTTATCGACGCTGAGACTCCTATGATGTCAACCTCTTGGAATGCGTCTCTACCGATCATGTCTCTGGGAACCTGTCCTGTGAAGGCTACGACGGGTGAAGAATCTATGTTAGCGGTGGCTATCCCCGTAACAAGGTTCGTCGCCCCTGGACCAGAGGTAGCTAGGCAGACGCCTATTCTCCCGCTTGCCCTCGCATAACCGTCAGCCATGTGGGCTGCACCCTGCTCGTGGCGTGCAAGCACAAACCTGATGTCAGAGTCGTTAAAGGCGTCGCAGATGGGCAGTATTGCCCCTCCTGATAAGCCGAAGATGATGTCCACTTTCTCCTTCTCAAGAGACTTGATGAAGGCTTCTGCACCCGTCATGTAGACCAAAAATAGAACCCTCCGTGAGCTTCAACCTTGCAGACTCTACGCTTGTAGAGGAGTTCCGCCTTAGAGATTGCGAAGCGGGGTTTAATCTCTAAGCATGCTTCAGGATTAGGGGTTTTTTCAGCTAAGAATAAAGCAATACCCCATTCAGCTTCCCCCCTTCCGGAGGGGATTGACAAAGCGATACCCCATTTTCATCTCTCCAGAGACTTATAGGTATTTACCCCCTTTTACAAATAAAAACTTTGCTTCCGAAAAATGATTTGCAACCTGCTGGCATAGCGGAGATCGACTAATATCTAGACGAAGGCTAGAAAAGTTTTGAGAAAAAGATTTTTTGAAGACCAGCTTCCATATTTTTGGATGTATCCGAGCTTCACTGTTAGATGCGTCTCCGAACCCTCAACCCTAAGAGAGTTCATAAGAAGCCTTGGAAGAGACTACTTATACGCCTATGATAGGAGAGTTCTAGGGGTTTTAGTAAACAATAGACGCCTCTGGCCGTCAGCGAAGCTGAAGCCTGGCGACGAGGTGCTCATATTCCCCGTCATTGCTGGAGGCTAAGAAGCAGTTATATTATCAGGCTTAAATTCCATACGCATGCTCCGAGTCGAACCAACCCGAAGACTAGAGGGTACGCTATTAAGCCTTTTAGTGAAGGATGTCTGAAACTTCTGATGAGGAGGAAGGGTATCCCTATTCCTAATATAACTACGGCGAGGTCTAAGGGAAGCCATAGACCGTTAGATATGAGCTGACGGACGAAGGGGTTTGACTCGTAAATGCCTTCCTTAGTCAACCCGATCATGGTTGAGATTTGGTCTCCTAATGTTCCAACGACGCTGAGAACGTAGGCGAATACTTCTATATTTATAGGACGACCTGGGCTTAGGATGACCTCCACCGAGAAATTATTTATTTAGAATCAGTATTTTAAATCTACGGTGTGTTTCAGTAGGTGTATTACGTAAAAAATATTACGTAGCTTATAATCCTGGATGGAGGCTGTCCTCTATCCTCTTTTCAGTAGCTTAGAGTGGAAGCTTACAATCTTCAATCTATCCTTCAGATATTCTATAACCTCCCTTTCTTTGAAGGTTTTACACGAGAAAACGTCGATTGAAATCTTATTTCCCTCATCGAAGGTGTGAATCGCTATATGAGACTTGTCAACTATCACAAAGCCTGTAACACCGGGATTCTCAGGAAGACCTCGAACCGTCAGAGGTCCGGCTAGCGTCCTCATATCGATTATTGCAGGAAGCTCCGATAAGACTTTCTCAAGATCCTTCTCCTCAACCCTGTTCGAGACTACCCCGTCGATTATAAGGTGTAAGCCTATCATTCCAGACTCGAATTGAGAAGAAAACTTAGATTAAAACCTTTCCAGCGTTTTAACTCGTCTAACGGAAGATGCCTGATCAAGTTATCCAAAATTACTAGCATGTTACCTCAAATATGTTTCAGGAGCATACTGTTATAGAATATTACTGCTTAGGATAATGCATAACTCATGATACGAGTGGTGCGGCCGCCGGGATTTGAACCCGGGCCGTCTGCGTGGCAGGCAGATATCGTACCAGGCTAGACTACGGCCGCTTGTCTTTCAGATATGAAAACTATTGAGGTATTAATCTGTTACCCTTTAAAGGGAGCAGATGCCTCAATAGGTTACGCTTAAAGTTTAGGTCTTCTCAGATGCTGACGGCGTAAGAAGCTTCGGCTATCTACATATGAAGGAAGTTTTAGATGTTTGCGATAAAAAATGGGGGTTAAGCTTCTTTGAACCTTGCCTCCAGTTTTTTAAGCACCAAGGGGAGCGTCGTGTACTCCATCGCCTCTGGACCTAACCTTGCAGGTTCGAACTCACCCATCCTGCGGAGGGCTGCAGCAAGTTCCAAGGCTTCGCGTCTAGCCATGTCGAAGGCTGGGTCTGCGAAGATGTCGGCGAACATCGGATGCCCCTCGTCATCGGATGCTATCATGCCGTTCGATATCTGGATTCCGAGGGCGACGATTCTTGGAGGCCCATCGAATACGGTGCACTTGCTGTCTTTGAGCCCCACCGGCATAAATGGTCCCCAGTGGCTCCCCCTCATCCAGCCTGCGACTAGGTAGCTGTGTAGGAACGGCATCGTGATCTCGCCCATCGCTGGGAAGCCGCTCTGGCTCCTGACGAGGCATACCGGGTCATCTTTTCCAACGTACTGTCCCGCGATTAGGGAGAGCTTCGTGGTGCTTGAGGCTGCGGCGATCTCCTTGTCTTCAGCCCTCCAGATTTTTGAGACCATGTAACGCTCCGTTGTCCCGATCAATGCAATAAGATGGTAGGACTCTTCAGGGGTCTTAAGCCTCACCGTTTTATTCTGCAAAGCGTCTAAAACCTCAAACTCGAACCCCCCGCTCATCTTCGGGTCGATGACTAAACCTGCCGTGTTGAACGGGTCTGCGAAAACCTTATACAGCATATAGTTGAAGGCTGCAGGCTCGGTCTTGTCGGCTGCGAAGACGACGATAGGATCTGAGCCACGCTCCTTAAACTCCATCTCAGCTACGCCTGGACCCATGCCCCTGACGTTTCCGCTGAAAGCGTCTTTCAGGAGATCCTGCCCCGCTCCATAGAGTTTCAGCTTTTTCGCTTTATCTGCGGCGGCTTTGAAAGTCTCCCAGGCTAATCCGTGTACCTCTGGGCTGTTCTCCCCCCTGTCATGCGTCATGAGTAGCTCAAGGTCGTCTCCGGCGTTGAAGACTAGGAAGCTGTTGATCACGCCGCTCCTCTTCGCATCCTCCAATTTTTCATTAGCTATATTAAAGAGGGGTGGAGGCACGACAATATGCCCCGCAAGGCTCCCTATGTCAGCCTTGATCAAAGATACGGTTGTCTTAGCCATCTATAAGCCTCAACATGATATCTTATACAGGGTTTAAATCTCCTTCCATGAAATCGGCCTAGCAGAGCAGAATTCGACCTGTTGATGATTAAACCGAGGCTTAAATCCGGAAGCTTTTCCGGCTGCTCGTTCGAACTAGTCTTTAAACCGTTTTTTCAAGCTTTGTCTGAAAATCTAAAATAGCGGAGCGCCAATTATTAGATGGGTGGGTGCTAGGTCAAAATGCAGGTCGTCAAGGTCAGGGTTAACGAGTTTTACGGTGACAATCACCTATCTCTTGAATTCCCAGACAGTTGGGAGATTATTGAAGTCTGGTCAAAGAGCAAGGATGCCCCTCAGATGATGGATGATGAGATCCGAAACGCCTTAGATAACACCATCGGTTCGGAAAACATTGTTGAACAGGCTAGAGGTAAAAGAGGTAGGATTGTCATTACGTGTGATGATCTGTCCAGACCAACGCCTGCTCATAGAGTCCTACCGTTCATAGTCGAGCAGTTACATGAGGCCGGCGTCTCCGATCATCAAATTTTCATCCTAGGCTCCTTCGGCTGCCACCATCCGATGAATATTGATGCTTTCGCGAGGAAGGTTGGTGAGGAGGCTGTAGCTAGATTCGATTGCGTAAACCACAACCCGTATGAAAACTTCGAGAATCTGGGGAGAACCAGTCGGGGGACCCCTGTTCTGGTGAACAAGGAATTCGCCTCAGCAGATCTCCGCATATGCATCTCGGGTGTGAAGAAACACCATTGGGCGGGGGCCGGTGGAGGCGGCAAGGCTGTTTTGCCCGGGGTGTCATCGATAGAGACGATCATGTACAACCATCACATGATCGAGGGTCATCGTCCATTAAACAGGCGTGTCTGGTGGATCAAAGATAATCCAGAGAGGCAGGATATGCAGGAGGTGGCGAGGATGGCGGGGCTTAACATCTCCGTGAATTGTGTCTACGACGAGGAGCGAAAGCTGATTGGGCTATCAGCAGGGGATGTTGACGCTGCTTGGCTCAAGGCCGTGAAAGAATGCTACGATGCTCATTCATGTAAGCCCTCAAGAGAAGCAGACATAGTTATTCTGAACTCGTATCCTCAAGCCGACCAGGATGTAGACTGGTGGGGTGCGAACGAGTCTCTAAGAGAGGGAGGAACGGTAGTCGCTGTTCACCATTTCCCCCTCGGGAAGGCTCTCCTTCATTATCATAACGAGAGGCTCGGGGCGCCTTGGAGGAGGATGCAGGGGTATCCAAATAGGAGATGGCCTGTCGAGAAGGCGGGGCGCATCATCTTCTATACGAATAGGCTCTCGATGCGGCATATTTTAGAGTACAGTGGAAAAGTTGAGTGGGAGACTGACTGGTCTCGGGTACTGGACCGGTTGAGCAAGGAGCATGGGGCGAAAGCTGAAGTAGCTATTTACCATACACCTAAGCTTCAATTCAACCCTGCGAAGTATCCTCTCTCAGTCTAGGTTGGAGGACCGTGCATAGCCCATTCTGGAGTTGAAGCCTCCGGATGCGCATCTCCTCTCGGAGAGTAGGGCTTTATGTCGATTATCGGAGTCTCCTCTAAGGCATCCAGCCCTGAAACGGTTAAAGTGCATTCTTCAACGCCTTCAAGTTTGACTACGGTTAACCCTATCGGGTTCGGTCTAGAGGGGCTTCGCGTTGAGAAAACCCCTGTCTGAGGAGCCCCCTCATGTCTAGGAGGTTTAACGATCAAGGTTCTTCTGTGCTTCTCATTATCCCTCAGATGCATCCAGTAGATTATGAATAGGTGGGAGTATCCTTCGACTCCTAGTAGCCCCTCGCAATACTCTGGGAATACTCTTATCTTAGCCCCCTCACCTGAGGATTCAACCTTCCCTATGAACTTTAGTCCTACGTCGTGAGACATCCAGCTTCTCTCCTATTCATATAGTCTCAGAATTTTTAACTTGTATGATTGGTTCGAGGAAATTATTTAGCTTAGCTGATACCTATTCGAATCGAGGGTTATGCACAGAGTTTCCATAGTTAGAGGAGGCAGGGCGCCGAGCCCTGCGTCCGTTGAATCGATGGTTAGAGACTCGATCGAACTCCTAGGAGGAATAAAGGACTTCATAAAGCCCGGAGACACGGTCGCCCTCAAGCCGAACGTTGTCACCGGGAGGCTTTCAGGAAGAGGAGTTACAACCGACCCTGAGGTTCTCAAAGCCCTCATAAGGCTATCCTATGAGGGCGGGGCGGGAAAGGTCTTCGTTGTGGAGGGTTCAGGGTATGGTTCTCCTACGATGGAGGCGCTTGAGCTGAGTGGTGTTAAGGATGCCGCTGAAGCCTGCGGGGCTAGGGTCGTAGACGTAGATTCAGATGATCTGGTTGAGGTTAAGGTTCCTAACCCTCTCATCTTGGATAAGATACCTGTCTCGAAGACATTCCTCGAATCAGATGTCAAAATCAATGTACCCGTGATGAAGACTCATGACCAGATGTTGATGACGCTTGGGATGAAGAATATGAAGGGGATCATTCCTAAGCCTCAGAAGCGACTATTCCACAGGATTGGCTTAGCTAAAGCGATAGTGGACCTCAACAAGGCTGTACCACTGGACTTAACGGTCGTCGACGCCATATACGCAATGGAGGGTTTAGGACCATCCTTCGGAGACATCGTAGAGATGTCTCTAATCCTTGCGAGTAGAGACGTTTATAGTCTTGACGTTATAGGCTCAAAAGTAATGGGTTTCGATCCTGAAGAGGTTGAATACCTTAAGCTAGCCTCGGAGCAGGGTCTTGTGAAACTTGACGGCTCCGACATAGAAGTCGTGGGGGAGCCTGTCGAACGTGTGGCTCGAGTATTCAAAAAGCCGCCGATGGATCTCGCGCCACAGGAGGGGGTCAGGATCATAGAGAAAGGTGCGTGCAGCGCCTGCAGGGGCACAATACGGAGCGTCTTCTACGATCTGGAGCAGATTGGTCTCATGAAGGATATCCGAGACTTAACGATCATAGTCGGGCCTCAGGCAGGTCTTCCGAAAGATCTGGATAAGACTCCTCTCATCATGGGGACATGCCTGAAGCATCTGGAAAACAAAGGCTGCTACGTCATAGGGTGCCCGCCTAACAACGACCAGATGATCAAAGCGATCAGGGAGCTGTGTGGCAAGTCTTGACGAGGCGAGAGCATGGTTGACTCGGTTTGGCCGGATAATAATCAATGCTGCGTCTGCCTGACCTTCGACGTGGATGCCGAGTGGGTCTTCATGGGTAACAAGCCCCAGGTGGCTAGGATGCCCCGCATGTTCTCTCAGGGAGAGTATGAGTGGAGAGCTAACACGATACCTAGGATCCTTGACATTCTAGATGAGCATGGTTTGAAGGCAACCTTCTTCGTGGTCGGGATGAACGCTATTAACCATCCAGAAGTCATGAAGCTGATCCGTGAACATGGGCACGAGTTAGCCGTCCACGGATTAAGACATGAAGACGTCTCGAATCTTCCGAAGGAGGAGGAGCGGGGGAGGATTCTCGAAGCTAGGAAGGCGATTGAGGGCGCCTCAGGGTTCAAACCCGTTGGTAACCGTACTGCAGGTGGGGAGCTGAGCCTGAATACCCTCAACATCCTAGCGGAGGAAGGGTTCCTCTACGACAGCAGTCTCCGAGGAAGCGATCTCCCATATAGGTTGGAGAACGGACTCGTCATAGTGCCAAGCTACTACGAGATGGATGACTTTCACCTATTCGCCGATTATCCTGGGACTGCCTACCACGCTAGGATTATGAGCCCCGAGACAGGCTTCGAGATCTGGACTAACGCATTCGACGGATACTACAAGTATGGTCTATGCTACACCACCATGTTCCACCCCCAGATAATCGGCAAGCCTGGGGGTCTCATGCTCTTCGAGAGGCTGCTCAACTATATTGAACGGTTCCCGAGAGTGTGGTTCGCTACGGCGGAGGAGGTAGCACGCCGCTGGATTGAAGTATGTGGAGGATAAGCCAAGGAAGGCCATTTTTAATCTTCTTAACTGATTCGGTATGTGGTCTGTTTGAACCCATCTCTGAAAGGTCTTGGAGAGTTTCTTAGGATTGTTGGGAGGCTCAAGAGGCTGCCTCGGACTGGCTGGCTAGAGTCCAGAATAGAGGATCCGGAGTCCGTTGCAGACCACTCTTTCAGGACAACCGTCCTAGCCATGATTCTAGCCGACTTGGAGAAGTTGGATGTTGAAAAAGTGATTAGGATGGCTCTACTCCACGACCTCGCGGAAGCGGAGATCGGCGATTTAACACCTGAAACGAAAAAGGGCATGAGGGAAGAGTATGCGAGGGTGGAGAGAGAAGCCTTTAGGAGGATCCTTGGCGAGCTTCCTGAACGATTAGCTGAAGAATATATTGAATTGATTAAAGAGTATAAGGATGCTTTAACCCCTGAGGCGAAGCTTGTTTCAGAGGCGGATAAGGCTGAGATGCTCCTCCAAGCTTTAGACTACGAGGATGTAGGCGTAGAGCATTCGAGGCTCAGACGGTTCTGGGAGACCGATTTAGAGGATCCCCTCCTTGAAGAACTGCTTAGGCTTGAGAAACAGAAAAAGAAGGGTTCTTGCATCAAATCTTAGGGATAGCTAAATCGGATGCTCCGCGCTTCGAAACCCTCCCTTTGGGCCAGTTTTCCTCCACGAGTCTGATAATCCTTTCAGCGTAGGTGACTTTCTCCCTTGCAAGGTTTTCTAGTCCTATCCCCCAAGGCTTGTATAGAGAGGAGCAGCTGACCCCGGGCTCGATCTTGAAGTAGCATGGGGAGCACACCCTAGACATCTCAGGAGTCTCGTAGAATCTGTTGAAGCCCCCCCAGGTGTCGAATATGTATACGTGTAGATCCATAGGGATCTTCACAGCTTGCCTGATGGATGCTAATTGTGGTAGCGTGAGGTCGGCGACTGGGTTAAACGTGTCCGCGCCGAGCATTTCGAGAAGCTTGGCTCCCGCTGGGTTCGCGTGTCCCGAGAATATCGAGACTTTGAAGACCGTATCTTTAGGGATGTGTCCAGTCTTTCGAAGCTCATTCAAGGCGTAGAGCCCGCACTCCCCGACGACTAGGAAGCCCCTGAAGCCCATGTCGATCAGGTGGAGCACTTCGTCTACGAGCTCTATGAGCCCCTTCATCCCCCTGTAACGCATCCCGCTCAGAGCACCCTCAGGGGTTGAGATCTGCCTGCCTATATCCCAGAGGGCGCGGGGTCCAGGGGTCATTATCACTTCGAGTTTAGTGCTGTGCGCCAGTTCTGCGAACTCCTCCAGCTCCCGGTCGCTTAGAAGGGTCGCGCCCATGACTGTGCAGATGAGCCTGTGGACGGGAATATCCCGCTTCTCCATCTCGTCGACTAAAGCCTGTAACACGGAGAGCTTCTCGACTCCCGAGATCTCAATGCGGTAGTTGGCCCCGTCGGGGAAGGCAAGCTTCGAGTCAGGGAGGTCGAAGGCATCCCCTTCAGGAAGTCCAATCTCGGCGAGCATCTTCGCCGTCTTCTTTAACAAGAAAACCCCGTAGATTGAAACTGTTCTGAAAGTATATAACATTATTCCTAAAATAATATTTAATTCATTTAGGAATTGAAAATTGCTTCACGAAATCCTGTCGTAAAAGAAACATTAACTTGAAATATTTCTTGAAAGTTAATCCTATACAGGGATGTTAGACAGGGACACCAGTCTACGCGGCTTAATCATAGGGCTCATCAAAAGAGCTACCAGCAACAAGACTTTCAACATAATCGCTATCATGGTTTCGCTGCTGATAATAGTCCTATACGTCCCTATCATACCATACGATATCTACGAATGGCATCCAGTGCTCGAGAAACAGACGCAAACCATAGATTCGGCGAGTGGTTTTATACTCAATCCAGGTTACTATCGTTCATTTGGAGATGTCAAAGTAGAAGGTGGTAACGGTAACGTAACGTTTGAAATCCGCTCAAGCGCGACAGTAAGAGTTTACGTGCTCACCTTTTCAGAATTCTGGGGTCTATTAGAGATAAAGAGGATCTCCCATTATCAAGCCAAATCCGACCTGCTAAATGACACTGTGGAATTCACGGGGCTCCAGAAGGCGAGATACTTTTTCATCGCGTCCATCCCATCTCTCGATGGCGGCTATCTGAAACCTTCTCCTGATGGCAATGTGACGAGTGAAACCATTAGAATATACTCTACCAGAATAGTGGCTCAATGGAACCAAGAAACTCTTGAGGGCATATATATTAAAAAGCTCATTACCATACAGGAATACCTTTGGCGAGAGTTCATCTACGGACCAAAAATTATCTAGATGCAATAAATCACGTTCGCGTAAAAGAGGTGATCGCATGAGCTTATTTTCCAAAAATAAATTTGTTGCAGAAAATTTTAAATACTAAATTATGTGCTGTTCTAACTAGAATTTTTAGAGGTTGATTGAACTTAAAGTATATGAAACTAAGTTTATTAATGATCCTCATTGTACAGGTTGTTCTCCCTGTTTTTCCGATCGGAAAAATTGACGCGTTGGCTTCTGAGCCAAAGGTTTTATTTAACTATTCTCCTCACAAAGCCTGATGGCTTAAAGAGTTCGACCTTTCTGCCCTACCAATGTATACTTGGAGGGGAGCCACAGACAATCTAAGGCTAGCCTATTATAACTGGACGTTAAATATCGCGAATGATAACCTGGCAAGTATTTTCGTTAACGATAAGAATAATACAGTATTCGTATCTTTAAAACGAATTGATTACTCGATTCAAAACGAGATTTTAAAATAATGAACCCTAAAGAGGTAATTGCAGTAAAACTTCTAAAGGGAGTGGCATCCTTAATAGAATTAGAGAAGTGGGAGGGTATTATCATAAATAAATCAGAGTTATTTAAGAAAAATAGCAGTAGAAGAAGGTAATGGCTTCCTCTATTGCTTCTGGGTGGGCTCGGATGTCGACCACATCTACTACTCAGCGAGAGCATCAAGCTGGATTGCCCCCATCGACTGGTTCAATGAGCCCTTCGATGCCGAATATCCTACTGGCGGGGTTCTTGGGCTTCGAGTAATTAGCTCCGACATTTGGGTGAACAACAACCTACTCGTCTCGTGTGTCCTCAAGCAGCCCTTACAGCGTCAGGTTTGTCATACTCCCCACGTTATAGTCAATAACACCTGTATATGATTCCTTCGCGAATACACGTTTCTAGTTTTGCTGAAAAGTTTAAATGTTCTTTCCTTATAGTCAGTTGTCAGGGTCCGTAGCTCAGCAAGGCAGAGCGGTGGCCTCTTAAGCCATTGGCCGAGGGTTCAAATCCCTCCGGACCCGCTCGACATGGTTTATGCTTTATTTCATTATTTTTCTTACACAGTCTCTTATAGATAATGTAGTTTGGGGCTAATCGAGAAATTAATTTTCATATAACCATAGAGAAATGGTATGTTTTTATCTTCTCTATTTTTAAATTATCAGGGGCTAATCTTTGTCTGGTTTTCTAAACATGGTCAAAAGGATTGCATGCGTAGGTAGTGGCTTGGTCGGTCAAGGCTGGGCGGCTCTCTTCGCCCTGCACGGCTACTCCGTGGTTCTCGAAGATGTTTCTGAAGAGATCGTGGATAATGCTAGGATGAGAGTCGAGAAGCAGATGCGTTTCCTCTATGATTCAGGGTTAGCTGAAGATTATGAAGCTGCGCTGAAACGTATTGAGACTTCCACGGATCTGCGGGAGACTGTTGAGAACTCAGACTTCGTCCAAGAGTCAGTCTTCGAAAGCTACGAGGCGAAGAAGAAGGTTTTTTACGAGATGGATGAGGCTGCTTCTCCGGACACCATACTCGCCAGCAGCACCTCGGGTTTGATGATGAGCGAGATCCAGAAGGCTGTGAAGCATCACCCTGAGAGGTGCATAGTCGCGCATCCCTGGAACCCCTCATATCTCGTGCCGCTCGTCGAGCTCTGCCCTGGGCGTCAAACCTCTCAGGAGACCGTAGAGAAAACCTATGAAGTCATGAAGAGCATAGGGAAGGTTCCGATAGTCTTGAGGAAGGAGGTGCCAGGGTTCATCGCGAACAGGCTCTCAGTAGCCCTCTGGCGCGAGGCGCTCGACCTGGTTGATAAAGGCGTCGCAACAGTGGAGGATGTGGATAAGGCCGTCAGGACTGGACCGGGCTTAAGATGGGCTATCATGGGACCATATCTCAC
>JAGTQU010000018.1:37179-37321 GCA_018396695.1 Candidatus Bathyarchaeota archaeon
GGAATCCGCCGTCGACAAAGCTGTGAAGGGGGTTCAGGGAATGGGGATTGTCAGGGAGAAGTCTTTCGAGGAGTTGGAGCGGTGGCGGGACGAGAGGCTCGCCGAGCTTCTAAAAATACTCCGGAGAGACCTGTAAGCTTCT
>JAGTQU010000002.1:0-11545 GCA_018396695.1 Candidatus Bathyarchaeota archaeon
AACTATACGCGCATTCAACCTTGTCCACAACTTTTCCAGCTATAAGAATATCGATGTCATGGACGGCAGTCTTACCTGCAATAGTTAGGTTCCTTCTCCCCTGCCTTATGAGCTCATAGATCGCCGCCATACTCACCCTGACATGCCCGAACCCTCCGAGTGCAAAGTAGTCTCCATCACTAGTGAACCTCTTAACAGCCTCGCTTATCGTCATCCTTTTGTCTTCGAAGCGCCTGTTCTTCTCTTCCGCCATCCATCTACGAGCTTCGTCAGGGTCTAACCATCCGAGGAGTTCTCCGCTCCCCTCATGTATAACCTTCAAAGTTGGCCTCAGAAGAGATTATTCAAACTAGTCTTTAATGATTTTCTAACAATAGCCGAGAAACGCTATTCCAGTAATGCGCGAAAACAAGTATAGTAGTCATTTTTCAGATCCATTGCTCTTTATTGGTGTAAATTGAGACTCTATTTTAAATGAAGATTCATGATAAACAATGCAAGCGTTCGATCTTTAGGGTTTGAGAATTTATGTTTTAATCCAGGTTTGATGTATATGAAGTCGCCTTCATCTACCTCTTGACATTCTGCTTCACATTCTATTTTGCAGACGCCTTTCATGACTAAGACGACGTGTTCCCTTTCATGAGAATGCATCGAAGTATGCCCTTTCGGCTCAATCCTGAACACTCTACAAGAGAACCCAGAAAGATCTTTACGTTCAGGCATGACCATTAAAGATTTTACTCCCGCGTATCCCTCCTCAGCAATTTTTTCTCCTTCCTCTTCAGATAGCTTCCTAACCTCCAATTCGTTCCCTCCGATCATACTTAATTAAGACGCTCAGCATTAAACTAATGGGAAGAAGAAGGGTTGGGTAGCATAATTCTCGGCACAAGTGGCTGGAGTTACGATGAGTGGGTTGGCCCATTCTACAAGGATAAGAAGGGAATGTTCTCGCAATACGCAGAAGTCTTCCCGACTTCTGAGATAAACTCCACTTTCTACAGTTACCCGAGGAAGGAGGTTATCCGAGGATTATATAGAATTTCTCCTAAAGAGTTCATATTCGCTGCGAAGCTACCCCGATTGATAACCCATGAGAAAATGCTTAATTTAGATAAGGAGGTTCGAGATGACGTTTATAGATTCCTTGATGTTATGCGTCTCCTTAGAGAGAAGCTCGGACCCATCCTCATCCAATTGCCCCCCTCCTTCAAGTATTCTGAGTTTGGAGTGTTAGAAAGATTCCTTGAGGCTCTGCCTAGTAATCATAGATGGGCAGTTGAGTTTAGACACGCTTCGTGGATGAGAGATGAGACTTGGCAGATGCTTAAAGAGCATAACGTCTCCTACACGATCGTTGATGAGCCTCTCCTGCCTCCTGAAGCCCGTTTGACAGCTGATTTCGCTTACTTCAGATGGCATGGGAGAGGTTCCAGGCCGTGGTATGACTATAACTATAGTTTGGAGGAGCTTGGAGATTGGGTACCTAAGGTTAAAGATGCGATGACGAAAGTTGATACTGTCTACGGTTATTTTAACAACCATTTTAAGGCTAATGCGGTTAAGAACGCTGTCGAAATGTTAAGCATGCTTGATCAGGCTAACTCTGAGCAGTTATCGGTACTGGATAAAATCAAAGATTACTGGAGACAGCCTCTCAACAGGCGGGAAGTGAAGCCTTTAGAGTCTTTCAACCTCGGAGAGGCGAGTGGAGACGGGCTGAGCATAGCTGACATACTGTTAAGGTTTACCACGATCTCACGACTTCAGAGAGCTGAGGAGATTTCGGATAGTGAACTAAGTTGGAGGATCACCAGCATCGGAGGGATTGATGCGAGGGTTAGAGAGTATCGAATAGAGATTGACCCCAAGGCGAAAAAGATCAGACATGACTGCGATGATTGGGCTAAGGGGGCTTCAATCAAACGAATGTGTAAACACGTGAATAAACTCTTCCTTGGCCTGCCTAAGAAGACTGCTGAAGATATGCTTAGCAAGATCTGGGAGGATAGAGATATATGGAGTTTCGAGTAGTTCGAAAAACTTCAATATTTCTTTAATTTCATCAACTCTCAGTTACCATAATATCGTCGAAGTAGCATTTGTAGTATCTGGTTCCCACTCCAACTTGTCCACTCGTTATTGACCCCCTCATATCAATGTTCGTTAGGTAGGGGATATCGTCAACCCAGACGTTTACGATTTGCCCATCGATTCTTATCTTAAAGCTATACCAAACGCCTTCAACCAAAGCAATATTCGCTGAGCCTCTCAGAAGTCCTTCTCCTTCCCCGCCTTTCTCATATAACCTTAGCATATCGGAGTATTGCTCGATCCTGAGATAATAGTAAGTGTTACCGTTAACGTAACGGAAGATTAGTAGGGCTCCAGCATCAGGTTTTTTATCGTTTCCCGTAATGAATTTTAGCCTAACCTGATAGGTGAAGTTATACCAGGTTTCATTATAAGCTGTTGCGATTGTCAGAGCCTTCTTGTCGCTTTCATCATCTTGCTGATAGACGATGTTTTCACCATCATAGCAAGTCGTCCAATTACCGTCGATCTGAGACCACCCTGGAGGGTTCTGTGGTGGAGTAAGCTCCTCGAAATCCTCCATCATGAGAATATTGCCGTTTATGATTAGCTGAGACACGGATTGGGAACCTTTTTCGAAAAAATATGCGGAAACCATGGGAGGAAGAATTAATAAAGCAAAGACCAAACAAGCTTTTAATAGAATGAAAACCGATTCTTCCGACTCTCTTTTTTTATCTTTATTATTTATTCTCGTTAAATCTATAAAATATTTTTTATGGGCGGATAAAGATAATTTAGCGAGGAAAACAAATAATGATTTTGAATATTTTTTAAAAAATAAATCTGAAGACCCAGAATATT
The DNA here is from genome assembly GCA_018396695.1 of Candidatus Bathyarchaeota archaeon. GTDB lineage: Archaea > Thermoproteota > Bathyarchaeia > TCS64 > TCS64 > JAGTQU01. The sequence continues at coordinate 2,902 of JAGTQU010000002.1, forward strand.
TAATGATCTGAAAAAAGTTTGCAGGTATTATTAGATTATTTTGATAACTGTTCACAAAAATTCTACCTCAAAGAAAATATCTTCAAGTTTATTAAGCCTCTTTGAATATTTGCCTGAGCCCAAGATATAGAGAATATAATGATGTAACTGTCGCGGATGTGAGAAGTAACACTAATCTGGGATAATCTATGCGAACTGGATAAACAGGGATGCTCCAAAGATGAGTAACTAGCACAATGTTTCCAACAATCACTGACCATATTATTACGAGAACAACCAGGGCATAGTGTCTTCTCTTCAATTATCTCACCTTAGGAGCTTTGAGCTGAAACGACTATCGTGACGCTAGTCGGCGTATCTTCATCTACCGAGTTCGCAGTTGTAGTTATTTCAAAATTGAAACGGTAGGTGCCGACAACGTCTAGGTCGACTGAACTATAATCTGGAGATAAGGGGCTTAGAGTGCACACAGTGCTACCTACTTCGAGGCTTGATCCATCCGGCTTCTCCGCAAGTACGATGTCTATGTCATATGTTGAGTAGGCTTCGCTGTATTCATCTAGGTTACTATTAAAGTGGAGCTTAACATTCTCTACAGTTATAGCTATGGAAACTGCGTTCCCTAGGTTTGGAATAGTCGAGCTAGTATAAGTCTGTGTCTGGCCTTCATTAATGTTTCCGAGATCAGAATTCTTGAGAGTGATTGTTGCTATCTCCACGATGTTTTGAGATATTGTTTGCGATGATTGTTCATAGACATAAGCTGAAATACTTATCACTAAGAAACCGAGCATTATGAATGCTAGTCCACTTAATCTTTTTCCTAACACCATCATTTTTAGTCTTTTTTGTTAATATTAGGGAAGCATATATAGTATATGGATGAAAATTATATATCACTAATCTATGAACATATGTTAGAAATATTTACAAACCCAATTTCATTAATTTAGCTATTTTTCCCGCATTCTGACCCCTATTTCCCTAAGCGAGACTTCAATTTTTTTCTTCTGATAGCCCTTTATTCCTTCGTCGATTACTGCAAAGTCAACCTTGTCAAGCGTCTTTTCAACCATCTGAGAGATGAGATCATCTGTAAGTAAGTCAAGGGCGTATTTTGGACATATATGCCCAAATGCGATTTCCCTCTCCATAACGGTGAAGGTTGGACAGTAATGGCCCCCACCAAAACCTATGGCGATTTCAACCTTTTGAGATGACGCTATCCCCTTCGATATTGCTCTAGCTAAGTGATCCGCAGCATTTTCATCACGCCATTGGCGTTCACTACTGCCTAACTCGGCGAAGAACATCGGAGTTTTAAATTCGGTAGGAGAGTGATGAGTCGCTTCTAAAGATACTTCGTAACCTTTCGGAGTATTCTTCGAAAGTTCGAGGAAAACGTTGCGCATAGGGTTGGCAACTGTCCGCTGCAGTTCTCTAGCTCTACCTCCATAGACGGCTTTGCCAAAGTTTCCAGTTGGATGAACTGTCAAGCAAGGTTTCCCACTCTCAGACCAGTGCCTTGAAGCAACAACATAGTACTCTATGCCATACCTTTGAGCAAGGGCGTCATAATCAATTGGGTATGGCTGGGTTTCAGAAGATACCTTATACTTCTCCTCCGGAACGATGAGCCGGTCAATGGCGAAGAGATAAATGTTTCCGCTTTTTAAAATCGATCCAGACTCGAATTCTTTAAACCCTTCTCTTTCTAGGGCTCTGAGAATATTGACCCCGGCGGGGTCGCTTCTAGAAAGCGTAATACCTATGTTCGTCATCGAGAACACCTTTAAGGGGGGAAAGCTACTTCCTTCGGAGGTTTAGGGTAACTCCTCCTGCTGTGAGATATACTTAAATTAACGAACAGCTCAGCGACGCGTATGACTGCCCTTCCAGGAGGTATGACTATGACCCCTGGATGGGACTCCGACAGGTTTTGAGCAAGCTTTTCAGCATGGTCATTCATAGCCATACATCCAAAACAAATCGCATCGGCTCCATCCTCAATAGATTTGACCGCCGTAGCCCTAATACGGCTGAAGCTTTCAAGCTTACCTAACTTGAGTACGGGGATCCCAACAGGATAGACTCCCACGCACTTACTTTCTAATCCGAGTTCCCTGACCTGACGCCTAGCTAGGTCGACTACATTAGGAAGCTGGACTAGAAGACTAAACCTCTCAGCTAGCATCGAGGCTAGATGCATCGAAGCCATTCCAGGCCCCAAGACTGGAATTGATGTTAATTCTCTAGCTGCTTTTAACGATGGATCATGTCCTCCCCAGATTATCAATGCATCTGCTCCGTCTTTTGAGCTTCGAACTGTTTGTTCTAGGATGCCTGCTGCCGCTAACTCCATCTCTGCTTGAGACTCAACAGATTTAGGGGCGTTTCTAGTCTGAATTAGCCTGATTTCCGTCCCAGGGGAGGCGTATGAGAGGAGAATTCTGCGACGGTTTTCGATCTCTTCTTTACTCAAGCCTGAAATGAGCATTATTATATCGATTCGCATTCCGCGATCTCCATTAAGATGAATATGGAAAGGATTGAGTATTTAGTCCTTTATCAGCTTAGAGCGGGATATTGTATTTGATATAGTCTACTGGTGATGATGTTGTAAGCATACTCTGGATCCGAGACATCTTGAACCATTCTTTCGAACGGGCATAAGAATACTCCATCCTTCATCTTAATGAGGGGTGTCTCTTCTCTAAATATTAGACCTACTTTATGGCTTTCTAGAAGACTCTTGGCTCCTGAGCTTACTAGGAGAGTATAAACTTTTGAGGCGTTAGAGTAGAGGATCAGTAATGCGGCGGCTCTTCCAACGATTTTGTCAAGTATGATTGACCCTTTGAGGCTTTCTCTCCCCAATTTTTCTAAAGCTTCGATGTGAGGCCTTATGCCTTGGCTACCGCTCTCGAAAATGATCTTTCCCCCATTATAGATTATTAGGCTTTTACCAGATTTTTCTAGGTGTCCAAGATAGTCTTCCAAGGAGCATCCTTATTCCTTAAGAATAGATGCTCGAATTAATATTTTGCGAAACGTATGTGTCGAGATTAACCAGTATCGTTTTGTCTCGGTTAACAGCTTCTTTAACCGGATTCTTGTCGGGTTAAAGAGATTTTTGCGCTTGAATTATTCGCAATTTTTATAATGTGCGTAAGTCACTTTTTCGGTGATTCGGCTAAAGGTGATACGTTGGGTAAAATCAGCAAAGGCATAAAGTGTACTGTTTCAGGATGTAAGGAAGACGCTGTTCGCTCAATATCTACCCAAAACGCGAAATCTGCTGGGTTAAAAGTTGAGGGAAAGAAGGCTTACCTCTGCAACGAGCATTATAAAGAGTATAAGAAGGGGATCAGGAAAGAGAGAAAGATAGAAAAATTGCGGTTCGGGATCTAACCTACGAATCGGGGTCTCTGCTGCAGTCTTAATGGCAGAGGTAAAGGTTTGAAGGGTTTGCCCTTAACATTGTTTTTGACTTCACTAATGAGCTCCTTAAGAGACATGTATCGAATCTTTTCTTCTCCCCTAACCCTTACTGGAAGCCTTTCAGCAGCTACCTCTTTTTCACCATATACTATTATATATGGCACCCATTCTTTTTCAGCGTCTCTGATCTTTTTCTGAACCGTCTCTCCTCGATCATCGAGATCCACCCTTATTCTGCGCCTCTCAATTTGTCTCAATATCTTTAGGGCCTCACCTTCAAAGGAGTCTGATACAGGTATTAAACGGATTTGAGTAGGTGAGAGCCATAGAGGAAGCTTAGGAGCAATATTCTTCTTCATATCCATGTAAGCGGTCTCGAGGAGAGCGTAGATAACCCTTTCAATTGCTCCGCTCGGCGAACAGTGGAGTATTAACGGGTGTTTCAGCCGTCCTGTGTCATCCATATAAACTATGCCGTATCGTTCACCATTCTCCACATCTATCTGGTCTGTGGATAGCGCTGAAGCCTTGTCAAGGGCGTCTACGAAGTTGAACTCATATTTAAGAATGAAGTAGAAGAATCTTTCACGCCACATCTCTACTAGCGCAGGTTTACCGAAAGTTCTAACAATTGAATGTATGAAGGCTTTATTCTTTTTATAGAACTCCTCCGTAACTCGGAGACCTAGTTCATAATCCTCTTCCTCTAACCCTATACCCTTCAAAGCGTCTCTGCAGAGCTTAAACCTTCTTTTAAACTCCTTTTTAGCCTGTTTCAAATCTCTGCAGAAGGCATGCACATCAGGCATTGTGAAAGCCCGTAGCCTTCTCAATCCAGCTAGCTCTCCAGCTTGTTCTCTTCTGAAACTGTACCTCGTCAGCTCGTATAGACGCATAGGAAGGTTACGGTAGCTTATTGTTGCGTCATGACTCATCAGGAAGCCTCCGAAACATGCTGCGAACCTTAGGAAGTATCGATCTTCGTCAGATTCCACGGTATACTGCCTCGCTGGGAACCTATTCAGATAATTGGCTAAGGTTGGATGCTCTAAATCATACATTATCGGAGTCTCAACCTCCATTCCTCCATATTCGTGCACCATGTTAGAGACATACTCCTCTAGAAGCGACTTTACCAACCTTCCTTTAGGATAATATCGCATGTTCCCTGGATCAGAAGCTGGCTCGTGATCAACGAGCTCCAAGCTACGCATGAGGGCTATGTGCGGTGGCTCTTGGTCGACAGCCCTGCTCTTCTTGATCTCGTAGTCAGCGAATTTTTTTAATCGTTCATATCCGTTAAAACTGAACTCTTCAATGGGATGTAACTCCCCCTCAGGGGTTAAGATCAGCCAAACAGATTTGAGCTTTTCTTCAGCTTTCAGAGCTTCAGAAACTACCTCTCTCTTTTTCTCCATATTCTATCACTCTGCACAAGTCTTGAAAAAGTAGACGCCTCGCTAGATTTATTCCATTTTGTTTTAGAAAGCGAGTTTTCTAAATAAGGTTTGTCGATGCCATTTTGGCTTAATATGTTTGGAAGGCGTTCACCTTTAATACTCCTCTCCATGAGTGAAGCATATGAGATAATTTAACCTTTATGCATTCAATAGGGTAACTCGTTAAAACTATTTGCTCATCCGAAGCCTAATTTTATAGTGTTTTCCATCTTCCAGAAACATAGAATAGGATGCTCATAAAGGACATACGCTTTGCTTAAGTATTCTTTTTATTACTGGGTTTCAATTTAAACTTGGCTTGAATTGAACGAGGAGGATGTCTTCTCACTACTCTCGCTTCCCGTCCGTAGATTGATAGAAGAGAGAGGGTTTCTTCAAGCCACTGACCCGCAGAAAAGGATAATCCCTTTAATCCTTCAAGGAAAAAATGTTCTTCTAATATCTCCTACGGCGACAGGTAAAACCGAGGCTGCGATGTTACCTGTTCTTCACATGTTTCTCATGAGTAGGCGTCCTCCCGGCATAAGCATCCTCTACATTACCCCTCTTAGAGCTCTCAACAGGGACATACTTGAGCGATTCACTTGGTGGTGCATGAACTTAGATATTCGATTAGGAATAAGGCATGGGGACACATCTACTAGAGAGCGGGAGGTTCAGAGACATAACCCTCCAGAGATACTCATCACAACCCCTGAGACTCTCCAGGCAGTTCTCATGGGTCGAACGATGAAGAGGTATCTTAAATCTGTCAGATGGGTGATCATAGATGAGATCCATGAACTCGCCGATAATAAAAGGGGGAGTCAACTTAGCTTAGCGCTCGAGCGCTTAAGGGAAATAACGGAGGAAGAGTTCCAGCTGATCGGGTTAAGCGCGACCATCGGAAGTCCTGAAAAGGTTGGGCAATTCCTCGTCGGCGTAGGTAGAACGGTTGAGGTTGTACAAGCCTCCGCTGCTCGAGAGATCGTATTCGAGATTTATAGACCTGAGCCACAGCCTGAGGATTATGAGCTAGCTTCTAAACTTTTCACTCATCCTGAGGTTGCAACGAGACTTAGAGTCATGAAAGACCTTATTGAACAGCATGATACTACACTCATCTTCACGAACACAAGATCTACCTCTGAGGTTTTAGCGAGCAGGTTTAAGGTATGGAATCTAGATTTCCCGCTAAGCATTCATCACGGCTCCCTGGCTAAGACTAGCAGAGTAGCCGCGGAGAAAGGATTGAAGACTGGTGAGCTTAGAACAGTTGTCGCCACTTCTTCGTTAGAATTAGGCATTGACATAGGGCGCATAGACTTGGTGATCCAGTATAACTCCCCTAGACAGGTAACTCGGCTACTCCAAAGGGTGGGAAGAAGCGGTCACAGGGTTGGAGAGAAGGCTAAGGGGATCATCATAGCTTTAGATAGCGATGATTCCTTAGAGTCGATGGTTATCTGTCGAAGAGCGCTTAGGGAAGAGATGGAGCCTCTGCAGATCCCTGAGAAGCCTTACGATGTCCTCATCAATCAGATAGTTGCGGAGATCATGCCTAGAGGCAGACTATTCTTTCTTCAGATCAAAAACCTCTTCAGCAGAGCGTTTCCATACGCTCGACTTGACGAGGAAGACATTAAACTCGTGGGCAGATATATGCACAATCGGTTTCCAAGGCTAGTCTGGCTCTCAGAGGAGGATGAAGTCCTCATAAAGCCTAGAGGAGAGCGGAAAACCCTATACAACTATTTTTTCAACACGCTCTCTATGATACCTGACGAGAAAGATTACCTCGTCATCGACGTAAAGGATGACAGCCCCGTGGGGATACTGCACGAAGCCTTTGTTGCAGAGTATGCTAAACCTGGGATCAAGTTCATCATAAGAGGGAGTCCGTGGAAAATATTGAATATTCATAACGATAAGATCTATGTTAAAGCTGAGGATGATCCCACTGGGGCTATACCGAGCTGGATAGGAGATGAGATTCCAGTACCCTTAGATGTCGCCTTAGAGGTTGGAAGGATAAGGCTAAGAGTTGAGAGAGGGCTTCGAGAGGGGGAAAAACCTGAAGAGATTGCTTCAGAGCTTGCGGAGGAGTATCCTGCCAGAAACGAGATAATTTTACGATCGATCGCTGAAACCGTTGAGCATTTCAAGCTAGGCCACCCCGTACCAACTGATAGTAGGGTTGTGGTTGAGCCGTGGAATGATAATATTGTAATCCATGCACACTTTGGGACTCTTGTTAACCGAACAATCTCTAAACTTTTGGGACATCTAATCTCCGAGGATATAGGTTATCCTATAGGTGTTCAGCAGGATGCATATCATATTGTAATTCAAGTGGTTGGCAAGGTGGATGCCAACTATGTCGTTGAGATGTTGAAGAAGATGGCTACTCTCTCCCTTAATGTTATAATAATAGATGCAATAAAGAAAAGCGGGATTTTTAAAAGGAGGCTTATCAATGTTGCCAGAAAATCCGGTGCTTTGAGCAAATCAGCGAACTTCAGCAACATCACCCTCGGTAAGCTGATGAAAAGCTTCGAGGGGACATGCATATTTGAAGAAGCTTTGAAAGACACCCTTCTCAAGGATCTAGATGTTGAAGCAACGATAGACCTCTTGGAGAAGATATCGAAAGGGGGGATCGAAGTTGCGAGGATAGAACCTGGGAGCGATGCCAGCCCGTTAGCGAAGATAGCTCTTGAAAGCATAAGCATGAAAACAGATATCGTATCTCCTGAAAAGTTGGATCGAATCATTATCGAGTCTGTGAAAGCGAGGATTCTAAACGAGGTTAGAGTCCTCGCATGTTTACATTGCAGAGATTATGCCGAAACTCATCGAATTAAGGATCTTCCTGAAGAGATAACCTGCCCTAAATGTGGCTCAAAAGAGTTAGGGGTCTTCGATAGAACGGTAGAGGAAGTTAGGTCAGCACTACTCCAGTATAGACGGGTTATTCCGAAGGAAGCCTCTCGATGGTGGAACCGAGGAAGAGACTGGGCTAAAATCGTCTCGTTATATGGTAGGAGAGGCATTATCATAGCATCTGCTAGAAGAGTCAATCTAGAAGAGGCTTGGGAGATCCTAGGGACGGCTATAGAAGAGTCTGACGATTTTTACCTGAGGATAGTGGAAGCTGAAAAAAGGTCACTGAAGAAAAGGTTCATATGACCTATCGACATTAACCATATTAATCTCGAACGCCTTTTATACCTGATTCGAATGCCAAAGATCGGTTTAGTGACTATAGGTCAGTCTCCCAGAGTTGACATCCTGCCCGACATGATGATGATTCTAGGTCATCAATATGAGGTAATCGAGGCAGGCGCCCTAGATGACTTTACGACAGAAGAAATTAAGAATTTGAAAATTGAACCTGGAGCGTATATCCTTGTAACCAGGATGCGTGATGGGACTGAGGTTAAAGTTACCAAAGATTTCATAGTTCCTCTCATACAAGATCGGATTGAACAGTTGGAGAGTGAAGGGGTCAAAGTGATCCTTCTCCTCTGCACTGGAAGGTTTCCAGAGTTTAAATCGAAATCCCTTATAGTAACTCCGTCCGAGATCGTTCGAGGGGTCGTCAACGCATCTATAAGGAAAGGTCGATTAGGCGTAATCTATCCAGCCAAAGAGCAGACAGCCAAAGCATGGGAAGAATGGGGTAAGGAAGGGCTTGAAGTATACGCCGACGCCGTATCTCCCTACGGGGGTGAGGATGGTTTTAAGGCTTTGGGAGACTGACC
>JAGTQU010000002.1:11576-40993 GCA_018396695.1 Candidatus Bathyarchaeota archaeon
AACTGTATGGGCTTCAATTACAGGATGAAGCAGATAATTTTTGAAACGACAGGTGTTCCTACCATACAATCTAACGCACTGGTGGCAAGAGTTCTTAAAGAACTCGTATAGAAGCCGAGTATTCATCAACCCTATCTTTTCAACTTGTTAGCTACGATGTATATTTCAGCACTCTCTCTCCTAGAAGCCTTAGGCTTGAAAAGCCAGACATACTTAAAGTTCTCTCTAACTTCCTCTACGAACCTATTAAACTCCGAACCTTGAAAGACTTTGAGAACCATCCATCCTTCAGGGTTGAGAACGTCTGATGCTATCGCCATAGACCTCGTGGACAAGTCTATCTGTCGCACATGATCTAGCTCCCAAATTCCTGAAATGTTGGGAGAGAGATCGGATAAAACAAGATCAAATTTTCTCGAAAACTTTTCTCTTATCTTTTCAATTATATCTGGAGAAGTAATATCACCTATAATGGTCTCTACATTCTTGAACCCGAGTGTTTCTATTTGTTTTAGATCAACACCTAGTACAAACCCGTCCTCACCTATCTCTTCTGCGACGACTTGGAGCCATCCGCCGGGAGCTGCGCCTAAATCGAGAACATTCTTCACATTCTTTAGAATTCCAAACCTTTCATCGATTTGTTTAAGCTTGAAAGCTGCTCTAGACCTATACCCGAACTTTTTAGCCATTTTATAGAAGTGATCTCTTCTTCTTTCGGTTATCCATTTGCGGGACGTCCTAGAATCATCTCCTCGATAAAGTTTTTACCGTTTCGTATAGTTCGCTTACGTCAGCATTAGTTTTTACTCCCCTCTCATCAAAATGTGTTTTCGAAGCCTTGAAACCTTTTTCCCGCAAACTCTCTACGACTAGATCCGTTGAGACCGATTTAACTCCAACTCTCGAGCAGAGCTCATCTATATTGAAAAACGTTGGCGGCTGTCCTATCTCTTCTAGCAGAAGATGCAACGTTTTTGATAGTCTAAAATCCCATAACCCAATCTTTTCTGAGTTTGCCAACATCTCTTCTACAAAACCTCTGTCAGCCAGCTCTCCGATCCAGAGGGGCCCACTCAGAAGCGTCTCGGATCCACATTTTTTACATTCGACTTTAGAGACGATCTCATTTAAATCTAACGTCTTTCTATCAAGGCACTTTAGACAGTGTCTTATAAAAGACACCTGCTTTAGCATAGTATCTGCTCTTTTGATCCCTTTTCTCAGGATCGCGTACAATCTTATATAATGGTTTATGGCATAGCTGAAAACCGGTGTAGCGGCTAAATCGAATCGTGCAGCCGTTCTGACTAAGGCTCCTATAAGGATCCTCACAGCTAGTTCGTGGCAGTATGATGCTCTTATGGGTAAGCTTCCGTACTTCCTTAGGCAGGCACGAGAGTTAACGCCACATAGTGGAGCCATATCAGTCGCCGTTAAAGCTATCATACCGCCGTAGTTTATCGCCCGTAGAGCTGAATCCATATATTTTACCGGTGAACCGTAAGGGTCGATGTCGATATAGTCAAACCTGCTGTTCGGATGGCAATGGAGGGATAAAAGAAGACTCGCTTCCATCCACCTGATCCTAACCTTCTCAGAGACATTATTCAATCTAGCATTTTCGAAGGCCAGTTGAACTGCTTTAGGATTAATGTCGCTTAAAATGACCCGAGATACCTCTGGGACTTCTAAGGCGATCCGGATGCCTCTCACACCTGTGCCGCACATAGGCTCACATATGGTAATAGGTTTGGAGAAGTTTTTTTGATAGGCCTTAAGGGCAAGGATGCAGAAGTCTCTATTAAGCCTCATGATGGGATTATAGAATACTGGAGCCTTTGAGATAGCATAGTCTAAAGGCTCATTGTTTTTTACTTCAAGCTCTGGAACTTTGATCTTTGCAGAACCTTCGTAAACTAATCTAGTGGGGAATTCTATCTGATTTTGATGCATTATGATAGAGTTAATGTAATTAAGTAATAAACTTCTATATGATGAAGCGGTAGCCTAAGGGAGAGAATCATCTTGTTTGTAGAGAATTATTGCATTATAATATCTATAAATAGTCAACAATTATAAAATTTCAGAGAAAAAATAAGAAAATTAATTTCAAGCGTAAGAACATGATTGAGTTGATTTATCTTTCGGATTCATCTCTCCTCTATTCGCTTTAAAAATATTATATTTCTTAATTTAATCGGGTTATACAACTTTCGACTTCTATAATTACAAATTCTCTGGCTTTTTCTAAACCGCTTTCATCGGAATATGGTGATGTTGAAGACATCTCTAATAAAAATTAAATATTTAAGATAAATAATTCTCTAGATTCTGAAAATGAGAAAATTCTACGATGCATTTATGAAGAAAAATTGTATATTTTGTCAATAGTTCTGCTGAGTTGAGGGTTTTTTAGCGTGCTAAAACCCTTCGAAATCGGGTCGCCTTGGAAGGTTGCTTCAGAGATCGCGATCTCTGAGTACGGAGATGAAGATAATCTTAGATTCTGGAGATTTTTTAGATGCATAATTACAAAAGATCAAATCTTTTTCAGGAAGAGCTTAGGTTATCTTTACATCAGAATAAATCCTAAAGAGGATAGTTATTGAATAAAAAGACTTTGATTCCTCTAACCCTAAATATTTATAGGGATTTAAACGTGTTTTTAGGCAGTCTGTTTTCCGAAGCTGAGGATGAGGTCAACAAGCTTCTTCTCATCTATCTCAGCCCTACTCCTCCAGTCTAGATAGAGTAATCCGTTCTCTGTTTGTCCCAGATACCCTTCATCTATATAATTATCTAAGTTTGCTTTAACCCGCCATCCAGGCAGTTTCTCCATCAGAACCCTTTCAACTTCGCTTCTACTGGCTTTCCCCTGCTTTGATATTATGTAAGCTACTGCAACTGCTAGCCCTGCTATGTCGTCGAACCTCCAGCCTATCGTCTTCACAGTCTTCTGGTCAACATCGCCTCTCATCGTGATGTAAAACCTTGCATCTAATAGTTGCTCTCGGCTAGGTTCAAGGTTGATGTCCGGCTCGTCGAATACGTGGCTAACTTGTAAATCGACGTTCTTGAGCTGATTATCCAGAATCTCCACAACCTCCAGCCAATCTGATCCTAGTTCTTGTTTTAACTCCCATCCCCTAACCCCTGGAAGCCTATGATGTTTAAAGAATAATAAATGGGCTGCTTGCTTCACCTTCTTAGAATAGGCGCCTTCAGTCCTTTTCACTTTCTTCTCCACTTCTCCCACTCCTCCTTATCCACCATTATTGGTTGAGAGGTCTTCGGTTTTTCTGAAGTCGGTCTCAGGTCTTCCCGGGGGGTTACATAGATATTTTCTCCGAACCTATCAACTTCTAAGTAGGCATAACCGTATCCTACAAGATAGCTCGTTAAATATGCTCTTCTAAGAGTCTCTTCATATGTTTCGGCGCCAACCCAATCCCAGTACGGTATCCTTCCACTCCCTTTGGACTTTTCTTTGAGCCCCTCCCACGCATCTTCGATTACTTTCGCAAAAACCTCCTCAGAGATTAAACCCATTTCAATAGCATTCTTCTTCGAAGTCGAGCCAGTCTCAGTAACTTTCACTTCTGGTTGAGCCCATCTTTGAGCTGTAGGCAAAAGATCACTCCAATATGACAGAGAGTTCACAAGTGTTGTAGCAGACAACTGTTCAAGCTCTACTATCGGATGCCACGATCGAAGGAAAGCATCTAGAAGCGATCCAAGGTCGTTCCTTAAAATCTGTTGACTAATCATGAAGGGATCCTTATACAATGTTGTTGATTGATGGTGAACCCATTCGCTCTGTTTCTCAAGGACTTTTGAAAGCTCTTTTATTGCTGAGGCGTCTAAACATAAGCTTTCGAAAGAGTCTAACAAGGGGTAATACTTTCTGATGACTGATAGAACATAGTCTACGTCGACAGTAAATGGTTCTAAGACTCCTTCAGAAGCTTGCTTGCAGAGGTTTATGATTCCTTGAAGCTCGGAGACGACTTTTTGAGCCATCATTGCGCCTCCACTGTTGTGACTAATGACGCACTCTCGGTCTTATGAACCATTATGATATGCACATTCTCTCCTCTTGAAGTAACCTGGCTTGGAGTAATCACGAGATATTGGTCATCAGTGTCTTCTAGGGTTGATGCTATGAAGTTTGACACTATCTCACGGTTCTTAGGGTCCATATGGAGATCGAACTCATCAACACCCCGGAAAGAGGAAACCACATTCTGCTGTAAAGAAAGAAGGAAAGCCATGACCGCTGTGCTACGCTCACCTCCGCTGTGAGTATACGAGTCTAGCTTGCTCTGTACAGCTCCTTTGAAGCCGACGTATAATTCTAGCCCAGCCTCCTCGATATCGTTCGGATTAGTCAGCCTCACCTCCCCATTTGCCTGTAACATTTCGAGAAGCCTCTTATAGCGTTCGTTCACTTTATCGATCAAGCTCTGGGTCAGCTCCAGCCATCTTCTAGAACGCTCCTCCACCTCGATCATCGCCTGTCTACGCCCCTCCTGCACCTGCGCAGCTTTTACTGACAGCTCATTAAAGGTTTTCAGGTAAGACTCGTACATCCCCTCAGCTTCTTCCGAAACATTTCCAAGCACCAGCAGCATACCACTGGTCTTCTTTATGTCTCCAAAAATCTCATCGAGAGACCTCCCCGTATCGATGCGTGAACCCTTTATCAACGCTTCAGCCTCAGCGTCTTTCAGATGTAGGAGGCATTTATCTAGCTCCCGCTTCAGCTCATCCATTCTTTTTTGAAGGATGTTCCGTTTTTCCTTAGTGAGGGCCATTTGGATACGTGCTTCAACATATCTTTCATTGGCTTCATCTATGATTTTTTGAACCATCTTCATCTCTTCTGCGATGAGGCTGGCGTTTGATTCAGCCTCTTCGAGCTGTTTCATGAGGGATTGAACGGTTTCCTCAGCGTCTCTCTTCTGGCTTCTTAAATCCTCAAGCCATATGTTGTAAACCTCGCTCTGGTTTTCTTCGATCTCTCTGATGATCTTGAAGAAATCGTCAAGCGTATTCAAATCAGGTTTAAGCTTCGTTTTCACAGTCTTAAAGTTCTCTTCAAACTTCAGTTGACGGGTATTCGATGTTTCAAGCAAGGGATCGAGTTTTTCCAGTCTTTTCTTGGCTACTGAGAGCCCGTACTCGCAGACGCCTATCTTTTTCTCAGATTCGATCTTCTTCTTTATCAAGGCTGATAGTTCTTCCCTTTGCTTTATCAGAAGCTCGCCATTTTCAAAGACTAGTTTTCCAAGTCTTTCTATCTCAGCCTCCGTTGAGTATAGATCAGAATCTAACTGCTCGATTTCCTGCTGGATTCCTCCTCTAACTCTCTCAAGCTCAGCGACCCTACTCCACGCCAATTCTTGCTGGAGGAAGTTAATCCGGAGCCGTAGCTTCCTTTTCTCTTGGAGTTTCTCATTCTGCTCCCTCCAGTAGTTAAGAGTCTCTCTAGCCCTTTCCAACAGTTGATTTAGGCTCTCTTCCTCGCTCAGGATGCTTCTCAGCTTCTTCTTCGCTTCGATGACGTCGGCTCTTAATGAGCTATACCCGACGGCTTCCTCAAGTATTCTCAGCTTCTCCTGGGGGGGGAGATTCGCAAAGTTTTCAGGCATATTCTGATGCATTATTATCAGCATATTGTCAGGATCGAAGCCGAGTCTCTCTAACATCTCTTGGACCTCATACTTCTGCGCGCTCCTTTGATTAATCTCGAAAAAGTATCTCCCATCTCTTCTCAGAATCCTTGTTAAACGGATAATATCGGAATCAAACTGTGGTAATGGCCTCTGACCGTTCTTCTTCGAATTATCCAGCAGCACGCTTATCCTTGCTTGGTTTTGGCCGTAACGGATCAGATCGCTTAGGCGCTTCGACCGCTCTGTGTAAGTCTCGCCTAGAGCTACGCAGATACCTAGGAGGAGGCTTGACTTCCCTGAGCCATTGGGACCGACGACTAGGTTGACGCCCCTCTTCAAAGGTACTCGAGCGTACTCGTATGACATGAAGTTTTCTAGAACGACTTCACGGATCAGCATCTCGGCTCCTCAAACCTTAAACTCTTTCTTGAGACTTATTTTTAAACTTGTCCAAAAAGAATATCCTTATCTAATGACCAGTTCGAAAACCGGGTATTCTTTCCTGAAAGATTAACGGGAGTGCCTCTAATTCTGAAGGTTCTAAAATATTGAAGTATTATGGAAAATGGGTTGTTCAAAATTCTAGCCTGAGAAGAATTCCACGAGGATTATTCAATCGAATCTTGATCCAGTATGATCACAATTTTATACTTAAAAGATGAGAACAATTTTCACGTGGTTCAGATGGTTGACAAAGAACTTGTCAAAAAGATTAGGAATATGGCGCATGAATATGATAAAAACAGTGGCTGCTCGCAGAGTGTCCTCCTAGCGCTCCAAGAGGGTTTAATGATCGGGGATCTGGAGGCTTTCAAAGCTGCGACGGTTCTTTCAGGAGGAGTAGCGCGGAGAGGAGAAACCTGTGGCGCAATACTGGGGGGATTGATGGCTTTAGGTTTAGCCTATGGCCGAGAGAGGATGGAGAATACAAACCAGTATGTTAAAGCCTGCAAAGTCGCTGACGAGATCTGCAGGGACTTTCAGAAACAACTTGAGAAAGAGTTTGGCTTCAAAAAGCCTTTAGGATCGATGCTCTGCCGCGAGATACAAGAGATGATTTACGGGCGATCGTTCGATCTCCGCGAAAATACGCAGAGAGAAGCCTTCCTGAAGGCTGGAGGACACAGCGAAGAGGGTTGCTATAAGGTTTGTGGAATAGCTGCAGAGGTTTCAGCCAGAAAAATACTCCAGTTGAAGGAAAAATAGCATCCCCTTATACTCCACTGATTTATCTTCTGCAACAATTTTGTATAGAGGAGTTAAATCATCTTTCCTTGGATCAACATAATATTGAGAAGGTAAGTTTCACCTAGATGCTAGCGCGACTCTTTCCATCTCAAGCTTTCTTCGGATCGCAAAGACGTTTTGATCATTGTTAGCAGCGCCAATCAACTGTTCGGCTAAAAGTTCTTCAAGAGTCTTCCTATTGTTAAATGCTGCAGTTTTAACTCCTTGTACGATGAACCTTAAAGCGAGATCTATCCTCCTTTGAGGAGAGATGTCGACCGCGAGCCTATAAACTACTCCACCATAGCCTATCCTCGTCGTATCCTCATTCGGTGCAGCATTTTCCACCGCTCTTACTAAGACCTCGATCGGATTGCGACCAGTCTTAAGATTAATTATTTTGAAGGCGCTTTTCACGATGCTCGTAACCCGAGCCTTCTCTCCACCACTGCTTCCCGGTCGCATCAAGTTATTTATCAGCCTCTCAACTATGTTTAAGTCGGATTTATGGAAACGGCGAGACTCATGTCTGCCACCAGAGTGTGGCAGATAGATAGGATTGAGTCGAAGATATCTCTGGAGCCCCACATCCCTCACAGTAACCCCTTCGAAACTCCACTCTCCAAATAGTTTAACGTCTCCAGTCTCAACAGTCTTCTTAGATTGGCTCACTCACCCTTCCCCTCTAATTCAGAGACTCAAGATAAGAAACTTGAATAAAAGGCTTTTTCGACTACGATGTTTTTTATGCTTATAATGCGTCTCTAATTGACCTATGATGTTTAAAAAGTATCCCCTCAGTTTTTTCATTCTTTGCATAGTCGCTTTGGTAACCATGTTCAGCACGAGCCTCATAAACCCTCTTCTATCAATATTTGCACAGCAAGTCGGTGGTTCAGGGATACAAATAGGGCTAGTAGTTGCAGGCTACTGGATGAGTCGAATACTCCTCGAGATACCTAGCGGAGTAATCTCAGCGAGATACGGGTATTATCTACCTATGGTTATTGGACTCGTATTAACCACCGTAGGCATATTCCTCAATGCTCTTGCTGTAGACCCTTTCCAATTATTGTTAACCAGGATTCTTCAAGGCTTTGGAGCCCCTTTATTCTTCGCAATATCCATGACTTTCGTAACTCAGCTCTTCGATGCTAAAAACCGTGGAAGCGCTATGGGGCTCTTCCAAGGGATCGAGTTTGTAGGCACGATTATAGGCTCAAGTTTCAGCGGATACATAATCGCCACTCTAGACTTTAGAATGAGTTTAATATTATGCTCGATTCTCAGCGGATTAGGGTTAATTATCCTTCTCTTCGCGCCAAACGTAAGAAGACATGAACTTCGCACAGCATCCACTTCCTTATCTCTTTCACAGCTCAGAGAAGTATTCAAAAGCAGAAACCTATTGATCGTATCTGCAGCTACCTTTTCCGAGTTTTTAATGACAAACGGTATCTTGTTTACAATCTTCCCCATCTATGCTAAAGAAACATTAGGCTTTACTTTGCAGAGCATAGGTCTCATCATGGGGGCTAGATCTCTGGGTTTCGTGATATCTATGTTTGCTATGGGAACAGTCGCCGATAGAATAGGGAGAAAACCTGTACTCGTCTTTGGAGTAGTATTCACCGGACTCCTTACGCTGCTCATAGGATTTGCAACCTCATTCGAGCTCTTGACTTTAATAATTTTCTGCTCAGGAATATCTACGGGCGCGATCTGGGTTATAAGCCCTGTAGTGGCTGCCGAATCTGTCGAACCCTCTTATCGCGGAACAGCAATCGGAGTATACAGAACCTTCTTCGACCTGGGATCAATAGTCGGACCGATCGTAATGACGATAATACAAGAATCCTTAGGCATGTTAGCATGCTTTATTTCTGCTTCACTATTCCTCTTAGCTAATATACCTTCAACGTTAAAAATGGTCGAAAAAGATTGAAGGGAATCTATCTCATCGGTTTTTTAACTTTACCAAGAACAAGAAGCTTCAAAGGAACATTATTCACCTTTGAAACCTTGTATCTGACACCTGGTATGTCTCCCATGGATCTCGCTCTAGGTCCTCCTATGCCTTCTATGACAACCTCGTCATGTTCATCAACGTAGTTTAGGGCACCATCTCCAGGCAAGAAAGCCGTCAACAGTTTACCATTCTTAATAAGTTGTACTCTCACACATTTTCTAATCGCAGAGTTAGGTTGTTTAGACTCAACTCCAACTTTTTGTAGAACTATTCCACGACCGATCGGAGCGCCTTCAAGTAGGTCGGACTTCTCTTTTCTACGCTTCGATCGTCTGATATAGTCTCGGCTCTTAACTCGCATCCGCTTTCTGACTTCCCTAAGTCTCCGGCCTGTGAATAATCCGTTCGACATTAGCTTCCTATAAGGCGACAGGAGAACATTAGTTTAAATCTTGCGCATCAGAAGAAGAAAATTATAATTATCTTAAGCTTTATTATGCAGAATTTAAATGCGAAAACAGAAGGAGACTCTTCTAATTGGAGACTTCTCACAGATATTTATATGTAAAAACTTGTTCCTCGCTTAAGATTCTCTCCATTAAAATTCAATTTCTAACCTCTTAGAAACCTAACTTTTTTAAGTTGCATACTATTCACTCAGTGTAGGAGGTTTAACAAATGAGTAGCAAAGAGAAACCACACCTGAACCTGATAATCATCGGGCATGTAGACCATGGTAAGAGCACTACTACAGGCCACCTATTCTATGACAGCGGAGCGATTAGCCAGAAAGTTATAGAGCAGTATGAAGCTGAAGCGAGGGCTTTGGGAAAAGAGTCCTTCAAGTACGCATGGGTTATGGACAAGCTTAAGGAAGAGCGTGAAAGAGGATTAACCATAGACCTCGCATTCTATAAACTAGAGTCTCCAAAGTACGTCTTCACCGTGATAGACGCACCAGGTCATAGAGACTTCGTTAAGAACATGGTTACAGGCGCCAGCCAAGCCGACGCGGCGATCCTCTTCATCTCTGCTAAACGTGGCGAATATGAAGCTGGAACAAATCCAGGTGGACAGACAAGGGAACATGCGTTCCTAGCGAAAACTTTGGGCGTCGACCAGATTCTCGTAGCTGTAAACAAGATGGATGATCCGACAGTTAACTGGAGTCAGCAGAGGTACGAAGAGGTTAAAGACGGCGTTGGAAGACTTCTAAGAATGGTCGGATATGATATTGGCAAAATTCATTTCGTACCAGTATCGGGATGGACTGGAGACAACCTAGTTAAACGTAGTACCAACATGCCATGGTATACTGGACCAACTCTCTTCGAGGCCATGGACTATTTCCAAGTCCCTGAGAAGCCGATCGACAAGCCTTTACGGATCCCTATTCAAGAAGTGTACTCTATAAGGGGTGTTGGAACAGTTCCAGTAGGAAGGGTGGAGACTGGTGTTCTGAAGCTTGACAAGAAAGTCGTCTTTAAACCGGCTAACGTTGAAGGAGAAGTCAAGTCAATAGAGAGTCACTATGTACGGATGAACGAGGCGGTGCCTGGGGACAACATAGGCTTCAACGTTAAAGGAGTAAACAGGGAACAGATTAATAGGGGAGACGTATGCGGATATCCTGACAACCCTCCAAAAGTGGCTAAAGCCTTTAAGGGCAGGATATTCGTCATACATCATCCGACTGCGATTGCTCAAGGATATACTCCAGTTCTGCATATACACACTGCGCAGATAGCTGTGAAATTCGCGGAGTTGATATCGAAAATCGATCCGAGAAGTGGACAAGTAGTGGAGGACCACCCAAGCTATTTACGCACAAATGAAGCTGCCATAGTTCGGTTCGAGCCTTTACGACCAGTGGCGATGGAAGTCTTCAAAGATTTCCCACAGCTAGGTAGATTCGCTCTAAGAGATATGGGGACGACGATAGGAGCCGGTGTGGTACTGGAAATAGAAAGCTAGGAAAAAGGATAAGATTTAAGTTTATGCATTGCTGAAAGAACGAGGGGCCATCAATGATTAAACGGGCGAGGATCAAACTAACAAGCACTGACACGGAGAAGCTAGAGGTAGTCTGCCGCGAGATAAAAGATATTGCTAATAAAATTGGGGTGAAGATGGTTGGTCCTATACCGTTGCCGACTAAGAAACTCTTGGTCCCTGTTCGCAGAACTCCTTGCGGTGATGGCAGCAAAACCTGGGATAAATACGAGATGCGTATCCATAAAAGGCTTATAGAGATCGATGCAAGGGAAAGAGTTATGCGGAATATAATGCGTATCAGGGTTCCTAGCGAAGTATATGTTGAGATGGAAATACGGTAAAGATTTTTTGGAAAATTCTAAAATTTAAACCTTTTTTCACCGGTGCAGCTTATCGATTCTAATTTATTATTACTGTATCAAGGTTAAAATATCTTTTAGCTAATAGTCTAATTTTTTTAATGTTTTGACCATTTTTTCCTATGGCAATTCCCTTATCTTTAGAGTCTATGTTAACCATGATAATTTTGCCGCCATCTACACGATCAACAATTTGGACATCTTTCACTCGTGCAGGTTTCAAAGCGTTTCTAACAAACCTTTCTGGCTCTTCAAAATATTCAAAGATCTCAACTTGTTTGTTGGTTATTGATCTAAATTTCTTTATCTTTTCTCCTGCTTTCCCTACAGCTAGTCCAACTTCTCCCTTCTTTACAGCGAATATGATAGTGTTCTCTTTTTCATCGATTATGCAATCCAATACTGTAGCTCCTGTCATATTCTCGAGAAGAGCCATATATTTCATTTCATTTTCAGTTATTTTGATGTTGCTGAGCATTCTCCTAGTTCCCCAAATTTAATATTTTTGAGTTACCTGTCTCATTTATAACGATTACTGATACTGGAAAAGGTTTTCCACATAACGTTCCTAAATCAACACTATTCTTAGAATGGGTTAATAAGGGTATATTCAATAGTTTAGAGTATTGCGATATCTTCATTTTCACATCCTCTGGACAGTTTGAAGAAACGATAGCGACTCTAGCTCTTCCCCTTTTCAATTCTTTTAAAGCCATTTTTGATCCTAAATAAACTTTTCCAGTAGTTAAAGCCATTCTCAGCTCTTGGTCTAAACTACTCATCTTTTTTCACTCCCATATTCATGAATAACTCGACGCTCCCAGTTCCCAGAGGCATCGACTGTCCTACAATAATATTCTCAACAACACCTTTAAGCGGATCCTTCTCGCCTTTTATCGCGGCGTTGACGAGATGCTGAATGGTCAATTCGAATGCCGCTCTCGCTAGGACGCTACTTTTCTCTCCGCTTATACCATGTCTACCTATCTGCTGCACCTCACCTGAGTTAGTCATTATATCTGCCACTAACATTATATGCCTGATGTCAACGTCCAAGCCCTGCTCATTCAATACGCTTTGAGCCTCTCTAATTATAGCGTTCCTGGCAGCCTCTATTCCAAGTATCTCAGCAATCTCATGGATGTCATTTGTAGTTGTTCTTAATGGATCAACCCCTTCTATAGCTAGAACCTCTGAGAGGTTTGACCCGTCTGTTCTGATGATCCACTCGGTGCCCTTTAATATTGTAAGCACTCTTTTAATCTCAGGTATCCCTCTCACCTTTATATTGGTTATCTGTTCAAGGAACTTTTCAGGATTCACATCCTTAGCTTCGGAAAGCTTTACCAAATAGCTGCCCTCGACTTTCTCAAATTTCGGTAAAACCTTCTCCACTTCCTCGACGTTGACTCCTAGAGACTCCAGTTTGAACGAATCAAAGACCAGTTCTATCGCGTCCTTTTTCAAGTCAACATTAATTGATTCAATAAGGTCTTCGATGATTATATGGGTAAGTTTCTGCGCAACCTCCTTTGCCTTTTCGCTGCTTTTTCTATACTTTGGATCCAAGTAGATGGTCATGATAGGGGTTGAGGGGTGTCTCCTAGCATCTACGATCTCTATAAGTCTCGGCAAGCCGAGCGTGACGTTGAGTTCAGCTACGCCTGCATAATGGAACGTTCTCAGGGTCATCTGTGTTCCCGGCTCTCCAATAGACTGTGCTGCTACTGTTCCTATGGCTTCACCGGGCTCTACTAGGCTGAATTCATAGTTTTTCAAGACGTCTTGAAGAATCTCGTTAACGGCTTCCTCTGTGAGTTTAGCCTCAATCATCCGCCTTCGTAGATCTCTTATGAGGCTTGAGGTAACATACGGCTCGATTTCCGCCAGCTTCGCTTCAATAAAATCTTTGGATGCTATCTCGCCGGGGATTGCCGTAATCTTAACTCTTTCGATAAGCTGTTCAACATTCACCGCTTTGCCATGGTCGCTCTTAGCCGGGTCCACGTTATCATCCCCGTACTTGAATTGGATGATGTTACCCATCGAGTCGCGGACTGTGCCGTCATACTCGACTCTCAAATGCTCCAGGGCGTTGATGAGACGTCTCTGCATATATCCGCTCTGCTGGGTGCGGACTGCTGTGTCGACGAGCCCTTCTCTTCCACCCATTGCATGGAAAAAGAACTCTATTGGGGTGAGCCCGTCTCTATAACATCTGTAAATGAAGCCTCTCCCTTCGGGTTTAGGATCGTTCTCTATAAAATGCGGAAGTGTTCTGTTCAGGTATCCTCTCATTATACGCTTTCCTCTTATGGATTGCTGCCCAACAGCACCCATCATCTGACCGATATTGAGGCTTGAGCCTCTTGCTCCGCTCCTCGTCATTACTATGCCTGCGTTCTCTTCCTCTAAGCCTTCTTCAACTATCTCTCCGGATTTATCCCTCGCCTTTGCTAACTCATTCATTACTTGAATCTCGAAGGTTTCCTGCACGGTCTGTCCGGGGAGCCTTTTAAGCTGTCCTGTCTGTAGTTCATCTATTAGGTTTGCAACCCTCTTCTCCATCAGTTTCATGACTTTGTTAATCTCTTTGATCTCTTCCTCTCCCACGACTAATTCGTCTAGCGAGTATGTAAATCCTTTTATGGAGAGAAACTTGTTTATGAGCCGGCATATCGAATTCAAAAAGTCGTGACCTACATCTGTCCCATAATCTTTAATGATGCGATGGAAAATGGTTTCAGCCTTTTCAGCCCCGATACTATTTTTGTCGATGACGCCGGTTATGAGCCTTCCATGCTGAATCTTAACATAAGCATCATACTCGCACTCCTCGTATCTGCATCTCGGACAGTGGCGGCAGATATTCGCCCGAGATACAAAGTTGAAATCTTTTGGCAGATAAAGACTGAAGATATCTTTGCCCGACCAGAGTGGTTCAGGTTCGATAACAACCGGGTCAGGAATATCTCCTAAGTATCCTGTGGCTGCGAGAAGTTTTCCAACCTCGTCTGCTTTAAGCAGAGTCTTACGCGAGGTTAGTAAGTAGGCCCCAGTGATGAAGTCTTTAGTAGCTCCGATTATGGGAGCCCCGTATCGAGGTGATAGAATCTGATCTTGAACTTGCATTAACAGCCTAGCCTCAGTTTGAGCTTCTTTGCTTTGAGGTATGTGAAGATTCATCTCATCTCCATCAAAATCAGCATTATATGGCGGACAGACTGCAAGATGCATTCTGAACGTCTTATATGGAAGAACCTTAACCCGATGAGCCATTATGCTCATCCGGTGGAGACTCGGTTGACGATTGAATAACGCGATGTCGCCATCCTTAAGATGACGTTCAACTATGAAGCCGGGTTCTATACTCTCCGCAACCTTCTCTCTATCTGCCACAAATTCTAACCTGATTCGCTTTTCGTCCGGTCTGATGATGTAAAGTGCTCCAGGATGCTTATAGGGTCCGTTGATGATCAGTTTTTTCATCTCTTCAATATTACGTTCCGTAACGATTTCAGGTATTGTTAGCCGAACTGCTATGTGAATTGGAACGCCGACCTCATTAATGTCAAGGTTAGGATCCGGAGAAATAACCGTCCGAGCGGAATAGTCCACCCTCTTGCCTGACAGGTTCCCTCTAAACCGTCCCTCCTTCCCTTTAAGCCTCTGCGCTAGGCTTTTAAGGGTTCTTCCAGATCGGTGCCTAGCTGGAGGGATTCCTGAAACCTCATTATTGAAGTAGGTAGTTACGTGATACTGGAGAAGTTCGGATAGATCCTCTATGATTAAGGTTGGTGCCCCGGCGTCAAGGTTTTCTTTAAGCCTCTGATTAATCCTTATTATGTCAACTAGTTTATGAGTCAGATCATCCTCAGCCCTGATGCCTGACTCAAGAATAATGCTAGGACGCACGTCTACTGGAGGAACTGGAAGAACTTGGAGTATCATGTACTCAGGTCTCGATACCTTAGGCTCAAAGCCTAAGAGACGCAGATCATCGTCGCTGATTCTTTCAAACCATTCTCGAATAGCATTAGGTGTTAGACGCCTGCTAACTTCTTCAAGGATCGCTTGGTCTTCAGACTGGTCTTCCTCTAGATCCTCTTCGCTTTCAGACTTTTCTGTTTCATAAAAGCTAGTGGGTTTAGCGAATCTTATGTTGGATTGCTTCATCCCACAGTGGGGGCATTGCTTGAATCTCTTAGTTTTCTTCGTCCTCTTCAGTATCTCAATCCAAATATCTTCGCTCACTTTGCCATAGAGAGCTTTTTCCTTCTCCTGCAGATTTTTAAGTTCCCCAATATCTTCATCTTGTAAAAGGATTCTACCGCAATTCTGGCAAGTCACAGAGAGGAGCCTGTAAATGTGCTTAGCAAACTCGACGTGTATTACAGGAACGGCGAGTTCGATATGACCGTAGTGTCCAGGACAGTTTAAAGCGATGTTTCCGCAAGTTCTGCATCTTTGGCGTGGCTCGAGAGTCCCTAACCTTCCATCCATTAAGCCTCCTGTAATCGGGGCTCCATCTTCGTCGTAAGTGTCGGAGGTCTGGATCTCTACAGCTGAGAGTTTTCTTATCTCATCGGGGGATAATACACCGAATTTGATGGCGTCTATGATCTTTGACATCTTAAACCTCCCTCAGTAATTCTAATGAAGGTGAAAGACACATGCTCTGAAGTTCTTGAAGGAGAAGCTTGAACGCGTACGATACTGTCACAGGCTGAGATGAACCCTTCTCACCACAGATTGGGCAGACATATTTTCTCTGTCTAATGTCGAAATAAGCCATCTTCCCACATCTTTCGCAGACATAGATTGTGTAGGCGTCGGATTCGTCGAGCAGCCTGTCTTTTAAAAGCATCGCAGCCCCATGCCCGACGAGGCAGTCCCTTTCCATCTCTCCGAATCTTAGCCCTCCACCCCTAGCTCTTCCTTCAGTCGGTTGCCTAGTAAGCATCTGGACTTGTCCGCGAGCCCTCGCATGGATTTTATCAACAACCATATGGTGAAGTTTCTGATAATAGACTATTCCGACAAAAACATCCGCCATGAATTTCTTCCCGCTAACGCCATCATACATCTCCTCACGCCCTTCACCGTGGAAGCCAAGTTTGCTCAAGATCTCGGTCAAAGTACTTATATTTTCATTGCTGAACGGTGTCCCATCTACAAGTTCGCCTCTGAGGGCTGCCACCTTTCCGGCGATAGACTCCAAGAACTGCCCCACAGTCATCCTTGAAGGGAAAGCGTGAGGGTTGATCAAAACATCAGGGACTATACCGTTTACGCTGAAAGGCATATTTTCCTGAGAAACTATCATGCCTATCACCCCCTTCTGACCGTGGCGTGAAACAAACTTGTCTCCAAGCTCAGGGATCCTTCGGCTTCGAACTTTAACCTTGACAAGGTGTGAACCTTCAATATCCTTTGTAATGAATACCGAGTCGACGACCCCCTCTTCTGTCGGTCTGACGCCTACCGAGGTGTCGCGCATTTGCGGCCCTCTAACTTCGAGCCCCCTGTACTCCTCCATAAATCTAGGTGGGCTTATACGCCCGATTAGAACATCTCCCCCTTTCACTTCGGTCTCAGTCGATATCAGACCGTCCTCCTCTAAAAGCCTGTATGCTTCAGCACCATGATAACCCCTTATCCCGGCTTCAGGGATGGTTAACTTATCCTTCGATCCACCGAGATACTGTTTACACTCTGCTTTATAGATTCGGTAAAAACTTGAATGTCCTAAACCTCGCTCTATACTTGATTTATTGAATATTAAAGCATCATCCATATTATAGCCATCCGTACTCAAGACTGCTACAATGAAGTTTTGTCCAGAGGGCCTTGAATCATATCCGATCATGTCAATAGGCTTCGTTTTTGTAAGAGGTTTCTGTGGATAATGGAGAATATGTCCCCTCGTGTCAGTTCTATCCTTATGATTGAGGGCATATACCCCAGGGGCTTGCTTGGCCATCGCAGCTTGGTATGTGTTTCTAGGGGACTGATTATGCTCGGCGTAGGGAATGATAGACGCCGTCACTCCTAGGATTCCGTAACTACAGATCTCCATATGTGTATGGTTTTCGTTGAGCTCCGTCTGATTGATAGCTATGTATGCGTTCTCCTCTTCTTCAGCGTCAAGGAACTCGATTATCCCTTCTTTGATGAGATCCTTCCAAGTCCACCTACCTGTCTGAAGGTTGCGAATGTGCCTCATCCGCAGCCGAGGTTTCCCCTCTTTCACGATTATGAGAGGTCTTCGGATCCTACCCTCATCACAGTTGACGTAGATCTCCTTATGATCCTTGTAATAGGCAATATTTATTTCTCCGCTAATTTCACCCATCCTCCGCATCTCTCGCACAGTGTTTACAAGTTCTTCAGGATTTGTTACATAACCTAGCAGGCATCCTTCAACGAAGACTTTTGCCCCTGAGACTCTGAGAATCTCGTCAGCTAATTTAGCCGGATGCACTCCAAGCTGGAGGAGTATTCGTTTAACTTTTTCAGGATCTGTTCCAATGGAAACACTAGCCATGAGAGCTAGATTCTTAACCAAACCACAGTTAGCTCCTTCAGGCGTCTCGCTGGGGCATAGTCTCCCCCAATGAGTAGAGTGGAGATCCCTAGCCTCAAAGTTAGGCTGACTTCTACTCAAAGGAGATTGTAAACGCCTTAGGTGGCTTAAAGTGGATATAGTATTAGTTCTATCGAGGAGCTGAGTCATACCGACCCTACCCCTCCGCCAGTTTCCTGTCGCTAGAGCATGCTGAAGCCTACTTGTTATTATTCCAGGTCGAACGGCCGCCGGGATGAGGACGCCTTTCCGCCTGCTGCTCATCCTTCTAAACTGATATCGCATATCCCTGTACAGGCTCCAGAAAGCACTTCGGAAAAGTTCTGCAAGCAGAGGCCCTGCAAGTTTGATTCGTTTATTCTTCAGATGGTCTTTGTCATCTTCCTGTCTTCTCCCCAGTTTAAGTTCAATTATTCTCCGCGCCATTTCTCCGAGGAATATAGCTTTGTCAATTCTGTTCTCCTTCTCACGGCCTATATGAGGCAGGAGATTTCGGTCGATTATAGCTTCCGCTCTTTTGATTCTAAATTCCTTCACTTGTCCAAAGGCGACTCTGTTTCCGATATAGAGTATCGCATCTTCAGTTGAACTAACTTCCAAGGCTTCTTTAAAGGAGTATTCTAGTTCGTCGAGAAACTCATCTTCTAAAGAAATCATTTCCGCGATGTCCCGATCTGTCTCAACCCCTAATGCTCTCATTAGAATCATGAAAGGTATGGAAACGGGTACTCCAGGTATGGAAACGGATAACTCTCCCTTAGGTTTCAAAGCCATCTCGATACGGGCTCTAAACCCTATCGTAGTTGAGAATACTTTTCCACGGTATATAGGTTTCGAGCCTCTATTATCGATCTCTATAAGTACTCTGTTCGAGGCGAGATCCTCTAGTGAGACTATTACGCGCTCTGATCCGTTTACGATGAAGTAGCCTCCGACTTCTTCTGGGTCTTCTCCTACGAGTGCCAGATCTTCTGGCTTATGTTTCGAGAGTAGGCAGAGGTTCGACTTTACCATTATTGGAAGATCGCCTATGTTTACGCTTTCAAGAATCTCCTTTCCTTCTTCGCTGAGGACGATATCTAAATAGAGAGGGGAAGAGTAAGTCATGTTTCTTAGACGGGCTTCCCTCGGGTATATGCTTCTGACTGTGCCATCAACTTCAACAACCCTTGGTTCTCCGATCTCGATCGTGCCGAATTTTATATCATAAGTGCGGGTTGAAGTCTCTATGCTTATTCCACTTATCTCATCTATAATCTGTTGGAGAGAGTTTTGCACGAAGTCGTTGAAACTGTCGAGATGCTGTTTTACAAGCCCTTCCTCGGCTAAAAATGATTTGAGGACTTCCCAATAATCTTCATCTGTCAACATCATATTAGTCTACCCTCTTTTTACTCCTTCTCGTACAAACGAATAGATTGAACATCTGATATTGAGATTTAAATCCTATTCCTCCTTCCAGAGTCTTCATTCGACTTAGAAAGCCGTCTAAACTCAACTGAAGCTAAAAAGGAAGTTGAATGCATATTAATAAATCTTTTGAGAAACGCTAAATAGTATTTGACATCTCCTCAAATTTTCTTCGAAAAGGTATGCAACTGCTTATCAATAGGATAAAGCGTTGCCAAAGATTCTTTAAAATCATGGGATGATGCGATTCGGTAAAAATCACTTTCCTTAGTCCATATCTATTTTTGAGGAGCCATGGTTGCATAGATAATCCTTAAAACTTTCCCTAATTGAGACGCTTCTTACCAAATCTTTAATAGTGGAATATTTAATTCAATAATGTTCGCGAGCAAAACTAGATAAAACGGTGGCTGAAATTGGCTGAGATGATTGAGAAAGTCCTTGAACAGAGTCTGGGCAAAGTTGTTTTAATCAAGCTTAGAGGTGGTAGAACTCTGAGAGGTATGCTTGAAGGGTTCGACCAGCATGTCAACCTTGTACTGAAGGATGCAGAGAATATTAGTGATCCAGAGAATGTTGAGAAAATTGGAACCATAATCCTTAGAGGAGATAACGTTATAATGATCTCGCCTCCACCATCAGCTGAGTAATGGAGTCTCTTAGAAATGCCGACTAAAGCAGCTCTACATACAGGTAAGAAGATACATATTC
This sequence comes from Candidatus Bathyarchaeota archaeon, assembly GCA_018396695.1. Classification (GTDB taxonomy): domain Archaea; phylum Thermoproteota; class Bathyarchaeia; order TCS64; family TCS64; genus JAGTQU01. The sequence goes on from JAGTQU010000002.1 coordinate 31,512, forward strand.
GTTGTAGAAGATGCGGTAGAAGAGCATATCACATTAGGTTGAAGAGATGTGCAGCATGTGGGTTCGGTGAATCGCCTAGGCTTAAGCATCCTTCATGGCGTAGGAAAGATCTGTTGAGGGAGAAGAGATTAGTTTAGATACTAATCTCCTTAGACTTTTTTCCGCTCATGTAATCGATATCTATCCTTCCAACGAGAACGTTTGACGAATCAACTTGTGCTAGCATCTTTTTGACTAGCTTCTCTGGATCCTTATCTAAGCGCTTTATCATCAATTCGAATACATGATTCCTTTCATTCGAGTCCTCGACGAATTTCACTCTTCCTGAGAAGTGCACGGAAGCATAGAGATGGGTGCATTCTCCTTGAGAGTAACCATAATCTAGTAGGACTTCCCCCCATACAAGGTTGTTCTTTTTGAGATACTCGATCTTCTTGCCTTCAGGGGCGCAGTGGAAGTATAAGCAGTTACCGTTCTCATCATAAGCGTAAGTTAAAGAGACAAGGTAGGGCTGATTCTTAACAGCCATGGAGATTGTCATGAATTGAGCAGTTTTAAGTATCTTCTTCATCTGCTCTAAATCTTTTATCTCCTTATCCAGTCTGCGTAGATGATACTTCTCCATATTTTCATACACCTCAACCTTTTTGATAATCCTTTACTATAAAGCCCGTCTGAAATATGCCGCACCCAAACCTCATGAAAAATCTTATTTAAAAGACTATTTCTTTTCAAATGTTTAAAAATGTGTGGCGCAGATAAGATAGTAGCCGGGTTCTCCTAGCCAGGTAGGGAGCAGGCCTGCTAAGTCTGTGACCTTCGGGTCGCGTGGGTTCAAATCCCACACCCGGCGCCATATCAAAGCGGAGGGTTTTGCTGTGAAAAGCGGGAATTCAAAAGGAATCCATTTGCAACATAATGGTGTGCCTATTTTTGAAATACCATGCCACGAGAATAATAATTATTGCCACTAAAATTAGCCATGAATAGATGTTCCAATTAATCGTAGCTGTAAACAATAGTATGATGACCGGATTCACTGTTAGCACCTGATCTTTTCACTTGTTTCATAATATTAACTAATATTGTAAACTAGAGGGGTCGAAAGTCGGTTCAGTATCATACATAGCATTAGCTTACTGATTGATTTTGAATTCCTTTTGGCCTTTTTTCATTGGAAAAATTAAGTAGAATGTTAACATAGACAACTAAAAATGCATAAGGGAATGGACGAGCGTAAATAAGTGAATTTGAATAAATTTAAGACTATTATAAATATAACATTCAGAAGCCTTTTAAAAAAGAGAGTTATAAAAGTTACTTTACTGATTAGGTATATCTTTAGGTTATTTTGGTTTTATATATTTTTTCGGATCCCTGTCAAACTTTTCTTTACAAGTCTTTGCGCAGAAGTAGTAGGTTTTACCATCGTATTCAGATTTCCACTTTGCTCTCTTTTCGTCTACCTCCATATTGCAGACGACGTCTTTAACCATTTTTCCACCTTCATTATCTTTAACGGTAAGTTAATCTACTTTTCGATCGAGGTCGTCGAGGAGCTTTTTCACTTTCATCTCGATCTCGTCCCTTATTTTTCTAACCTCTTCAACGGTCTTGCCCTTAGGATCTTCAATCTTCCAATCCAAAACCCTCTCCAAGAAAGATGCGGGGCAAAATCCTTCAGCCCCACACCCCATCGTTATAATTATGTCTGCATTCTCAATATCCTTATACTCTATGGCTTTCGGCTTATTCTTTGAGATGTCTATTCCTTTTTCCCTCATAACTTGAACGGCTAGCGGATTAACCTTCTCAGTAGGCATCGTTCCAGCACTCACAGCCTCAACCTTACCATCACCATAATGTTTAGCGAACGCTTCAGCCATCTGGCTTCTAGCTGAATTCTCTATGCAAACAAATACCACTTTTTTCATCAACTATTAAAGGCTAACCGTAGGCTAATAACCTTTAGCAAGGGCACTTTCAATTTCTTTTCTGAATGCATCTTTCTTAGTCCAGAAGCTCTTAATGGGTTTGGTGTTCACTATGAGCCAATGGTTCCCTCTTCTTATCGACTCCCATGGTCTCATCCACTCGTCCACTAGTTCAATCTCCAGTTTAGGCTCAATTTCCTTTAAGAAGCTTCTAACTGTAAAAGCGAAAGGATAAGAGTACTCGCATAGCGGATTATAGAAGATCAAGGCTTTCCCTTTGTCTTCGGGCAAAGGCTTATACTCGGTTTCTACTCTCGACTTGTACTCTTCAGAAACTTCTAGAAACAATTCGTCTCTTCTCTTTTTAAAACCCTGTTTTGAATAGAAGCTGTTTAGCGAGACGCCTTCTCCGGTTTCGAATGGTTTAGCCACTATAAACGTGCATTTTCGCCCTCCTAGGATCCTCAGTCCGCTTCGACAATCATCAATCAAGCTCCTGAGCAGAAGAGTACTAGCACCTTTCCCTCTAGCTTCTGGGAAAGGATTATAGATACAGTGGATTAGAATAACATCCTTCCTCGGGTTGCTTATGAAGGGTATAGCAGCTTCTGGGTAGAATAATATTTGGGCGACAGGTTTACCATCTATGTAAGCAATTTTAGTCGGCGGACCATTCTTCTCAAGGATCTCTAGAAGCCATCTCCTCTTAAGCCTGATTCCAATTTTCTGAATGGGATCTGACAGTTTAGAGTGGGAGCAGATTCGGAACACGTCATCCACGTTTTCGATACTTAAATCCGATATTTCAATGGAATACATCTATTCAACCCTATCACATACACAGTGAAATACTTACCTTATTTCTGAAGACGCCAGATTCAAGGCTTCACTAAGAATTAGATGATTAAACAACCTTGCATCTAAAATATTTTTTCTATAAGATGAATGCCTTTTTAGGAGATAACTGTCAGAAGGGTAGTGAAGAAGGGATTTGATAAATGATCTGGCTTCGATTCGTTGTGCTAAACTTTTTTGACGACCTCTGGCTATGGGTTGATTTATTCGCAAGAGATTATGGATACGCAGGTGCATTTTGTATCTCAGTTCTTGGAAACCTAAGCATCTTCTTTCCAATCCCCTACGCCTTAGTCATATACACTCTAGGCGCGCTACTTGATCCAATTCTATTAGGCATCGTAAGCGGTTTAGGATCAGCTATCGGAGAATTCTCGTCGTATTTCGTTGGAAGGGGAGGAAGAAAACTCCTAGATAAAAGGTATGGTAAGAGACTAGATAACGTGAGGCTGCTCATTCAAAGATTCGGTGTCATCACCATATTTGCCTTCGCACTGCTTCCAATTCCAGACGATCTAGTCATGATCCCTTTAGGCATGTTGAAGTATAGTCTAAAGAAAGCCTTCGTAGCAATGTTCGCTGGAAAGACATTGATGTGCATTATACTAGCATATGCTGGACGATATAGCATATCATTAATACGAGACCTATTCGAAGCTGGAAGCATCTGGACAGTTCTCGCATCCATAGGCCTCCTTATTCTTCTCATCATTTTAATGTTGAAGATCGACTGGAGTAGGTTTATACCCAAAAAATGAAAGAGTTTATAGTAAAGTCTAAAAACTCGTGAACTCTTCAACGATCTTCAAATCTAAACGTTTAATCAGCTCTATTGTAAGCCTAATCGCGTTCTCCGTATCCCTTAGACTGAGAAGTCCTACATGGCTGTGGATGTGACGCGTCGGAACCGTAATAACCGCAGCGGGACAGCCTGACTTATGTAAGTGGATTCTACCCGCATCCGTTCCCCCACCATACATCTGGCTGAGTTGTAGAGGGATCTGAACCTGCTTAGCTACATCTATGATGAACTCCTTCAAAGACGGGTTAGGGATCATACTCCTATCGAAAGTTACCAGCCCAGGTCCTTTACCCATCCTAGTAGCCGCCTCTTGGGGCTTAATCCCTGGAACGTCTCCCGCGATATCTACTTCGAGGACTAGAGCCACATCCGGATCCACTACATGGGAGACCGTTTGAGCGCCTCGTAAACCAACCTCTTCTTGAACGGTTACGGCTCCATAGACCGTATTTGGATGAGGGATCTCTTGCTCTTTGATCCTCTTTATGACTTCCATGAGAATAAACGCTCCTATTCGGTCGTCAAAAGCCTTGCCCATAGCTACTTTACCATCTTGCAATAAACTGAATGGGCTCCAAGGTATGGCAGGGTCACCGATCTTGACGCCTGTAGCCTCCACCTCTTCTTTTGAAGTTGCTCCAATGTCGATGTACATGTCCTTAAGCTCTACAACCTTTTTCCTCTCCTCCTCAGGAAGTATGTGAGGTGGTTTAGCGGCGATCACCCCTAGAATATCACCCCGTCTGGTTCGAACAGTGACTCTTTGACCGAGGAGCACCTGACTCCACCATCCTCCTAAAGGGTTGAATGTCAAATAACCTTCCTCAGTTATCGATGAAATAATGAACCCGACTTCATCTACATGCCCCGCTAGTAGAACCCTAGGTCTATCAGTTGATCCCGCTGACACGAAGGTTAAGGATCCGATCCGATCGGCGATGATCCTATCGGAGTAAGGCTCCATGAATTTTTTGCAGAGAGTAGAGACACTCCGCTCGAAACCTGAAGGCCCGAACTCTTCCATTAACTCTTTCATGAACTGAAGAGATTCGCTATTCAACATGTCTGATCCAATATAGAATGCATGAAGAGAAATTTAGAATTATTCATGTTTAAATCACTTATAATCTGATAAGTCACGTTTTCTTTAGGAAACTTTTCTAGCAGTTGTCAAATACCCTGAATGTCCTATCATAAGCGTCTCAGGTCTCGTTCTATTCGGTTCAACAATTATTTTTCTTAGGATGAGTTCGATAGTCTCTATCTCGACGAAGCGGTGGGTTTTCAAAGCCGAGACAGTTTTCATTACCTGCTCTATGGTCGGGCTGAAGGAGGCAAAGACTCCGCTTCCAATTAAGGCGTCGTACGCGTTAGAGACGATGACCCAAGGAGTAGCCATGTCGAGAATAACTGCGTCAACCCCTTGAACATCAAAGCCTTCAGCCGCATCCTTACTTACGAGTTCAACGTAAGGCGATAATCCTGCTCTGTCAATATTAGCCGCGGCTATACTCTGAAATTCAGAGTTGACATCGAAACTGTAAACTCTCCCATCTGGTCTCACCTGCTCCGCGAGAGCCATAGTTAAGGCGCCACTTCCAGTTCCAGCTTCGATTACACGTTTCCCTGGTCCTATACCCGTTCTAATCAGCAAATAGCCTATATCCTTCGGATACATCACCTGGGTTCTTCTAACCGTTTTAGCGAGTCTATCCCTAATTAAGGGTTTTAGAGCGTAGAAGGTCACACCTAAGCTACTTTTTACAGCTGATCCGAACGGTTTTCCTATGAGCTCGCCCAGTTGAAGATATCCTTTATGGGTGTGAAGCTGACGGCCTTCTTCGACGCGAATAAGGAATGTCTTTCTATCGTCGAGGTATAGCAGAACATCGTCACCTTCTTTTATCAAGTCCATCGAGATCAACAAGAGGTAATGTCAATAAATCTCTAACTTAGCAGGAAGGTTTTTCAGACGTAAATGTTTTTAAAACTGAGGTAAAAATGGGAAAGCTAGAGGGTTTCGACGAGTATAGAAAGAAAATGAATAAGCGTATACTCGAGATAGGAAATCTGACTACTAAACGATTCTGGGCGCTTGACAGTGAGGCTTACAGAGGAGGTGCCCTAGACGAGAAGACGAAAGAACTGTTGGGGCTAGCCACATCCACTGTACTGAAATGCGACGACTGTATTAGCTATCACATAATAAGGTGTATACAGCTAGGTGTTAGCGATGAAGAGCTGATTGAGACTTTAAACATAGCCCTCATAGTTGGAGGCTCGATTACAATACCCCATATAAGACGTGCCATAGAAACCATAGACGAGTGTAAGAGACTCTCTCAAGAAGAGCTTAAGAGGCTGCTTTAAATCCATCTATCTTTTATCTGTTTCAGAATAGAAGCATTCCTACTGCACAGTACAACTTAAATTAGCTTACTGATAATTTGCGAGCATCCTAACATTTTTGAAGAATCATCCAAAAAAGATAAATATCTAACATAATAGTTTTGAGAGTTCGAAGAGATTCTTAGGAGAGTTCTTCGAGATCTGCTGACAGATCAACTCGCACTTTAGAAGGTGAAACGGAATGAAACATTATAGCGACGGATACCTCACCACAGTAGCGTTCCTAGTCTCAACACATTTCATGATCCATATCTTTACAGATGTTGCTCCAGCAATCTTACCAACATTAAGGTCGGATCTTGGTCTAACTCTCGTCCAGTCCAGTTTGCTTATCTCAATCCCTCTACTCATCCAAGTTTTCCTATACATTCCCGTGGGAATTCTATCAGACAAGTGGAGAACAGCTGCCTTAACCTTAAGCTTCATAGTCACAGCTCTAGCAGCTTTCATCATACCATATTCTTCAACCTTTGCATTAATAGTGGTCGGCTTCAGTTTACTCCACTTCGGATCCACAATGTATCACCCTCCAAGCCTGAAAACAGCCAGCGATGTCCCGAAACATCTTCTCAACAAGGTGATGGCACTCCACCTAGCAGGAGGAAGCCTAGGAATAGCCACTGGCCCGATAATTTTAGGAGCTTTAATGCCAGGAATTGGATGGCGCCCCGTCTTTGCCTTTATAGCCATCCCGATCTTGATAACAGGATTAGTAACATTATTTTATATGAGGGGGAAAAGAGCTGGAGACAGTGAGGCTATTTCTAGAAAGAATAGTAATTTCCGCGCCCTGCTCTCGAAGCCCTTTATCATGGTCCTCTCTATCGGCGTACTAACTGAAGCCTCTTTCGTGAATTTAGGTGCCTTCGTGACGACCTTCTTCGTTAATGTTGCGGAAATATCTCAAAGTTTAGCGAGCATGATTTTTGGAGTAGGACCGTTGATCGGCATTATAGGCGCTTTAGGAGGAGGTTTAATCGGCGATCGTTTTGGGACACGAAGAACCATAATCACGATCTTAATTGCGATCTCTATCCTGTTAACTATGCCCCTGTTAGCTCAAATGGCGACGTTAATTGTCTTGTCATATGTTCTCTACAGGACTTTAGTCTCTGCGATACTCTCCCTCATGAACGTTGTGATAACAAATAATAGCCCCTCTGAGAGCAGGAGCTTAGCTTTCAGCATCTATTTTCTAATAGTAAATCTAGCAGGAGCGATCTTCCCCTCCATCACTTCGATCATCATAGAAGCGTCTAGCATAATTATCATATTCCCAATCTCAATATTCATGGTCTCCACAGCCATAATCTTGCTGATTATCGAAAAAAACATTCAAAGTTAAATTGGAATTTCATAGGAAAGTCACCTAATTAAAAAAAATCTTATAGTCTTTCAACTCTGATTGAGTTTCCATGATGGTTCGAAAACATGACATTTCAATGTGGATATATGCGAACGGAAAAGATAACCATGACTTGGATGAACATAAGTGAGGATCATCCTAACCTCTTATTAGAAACCTACCCTTTTTGAGAATATTAGATTCTACTTGTGAAACACTCTATTTTGGATGAAATTTTATATGAAAAAGATTCGTCTCGAAGCTTTGTAGCCTTCAGTTTTGTTACAGTTATTAGCAACTCTCATAAATGCGTCCATCTTCTCTCCCTCCTTCGAGTATATACTTCTTCATTTTTTTAGCCATCTCGTTGGCAAGCGGAGTCGGATACTCTCCTGTAACGCATCCTAGACAGAGCTCATCTTTACGCATACCTGTGGCAGCCACATAGTCTTCTATCGGCTGATAGTTGACGCTGTCTGCTCCGAGCTCCGAAGTTATCTCTTCAATCGTCTTCCAAGCACCAATAAGTTCACTGTAGCTCGCCATATCGATACCGTAAAAACATGGTCCGATTATTTTTGGAAAAGTGATGAAAAGATGCACTTCTTCCGCTCCTGCCGCTCTTAGACGTTTAACCACTGAGCGCGTTGTATCCCCCCTCACGATACTATCATCTACTACGGCGAGGCGTTTTCCCTTGATTTTCGACTTCAATATATTCACCTTCCTATATATGACGTTAGACCTCTCTTCGACACCTGTTATGAATGCTCTCTGAGACACATATCTGTGCCTCCTAGTCAACATATCCCATTTCAGCCCAGATTCTTCATGAAACCCATAAGCTGCATCATTCGCTGTTTCAGGGAGTGAGATGACGACATCGCATCTAGAGGCTATATCCGAGTATTTTCTGGCTAGATTGACTCCGAAATCTCTTCTAGTCTCATATACGTATTTATGGTTGAATTTGGAGTCTGGACGCGCGAAATAAGCAAATTCGAAGGCGCAGAAGGCTTTCCTCTTACACGGTAAGGCCTGAGTTCGCTCCACTCTGTTCTCAGCGATTATCATCATCTCTCCAGGATTGAGTTCATGATCAAGGTTGATGTCATTGATGTCTAAGCCGACGCTCTCCGAACTGAAGGCGCTTACCCCTTTTTTGCAGCCATAACATAAAGGTTTTACGCCAACAGGATCCTTAAAGGCGAAAAGTTCCCCCTTGTTCGTCAACCCGACGATGGAGAAGGATCCATCAATGGACTCCATACAGTATTTTGAGGCTTCGATTAGCGACTTAGTCTCTCTGATCTTTTTAAGGATCATTCGACAGATGACATGCGCATCAGATAGACTTGGATCAATTCCAAGCATATTCTGTAATCTGCGAATATTTACAACATTTCCATTGAAGGATAATGCAATCGTACTTTCCCCATCCGAATCTATGACAGGCATTGCATTATTTTTGAGAGACTCTAAACTTGACGAGGCAGACGTAGCATAACGGACATTTCCTATCCCAATCCTGCCTGACATTAAAGGAACCTCGTTTTTGAGGTTTGATTCAGATAACACCGGAATTAAACCTAGAGAGGTATAGGATTCAATCCTCTCATTAAGAATAGCGAACCCATGGCTCTGGTGTCCCCGATGGTTCTGAGCTAACATTCCCCAGTAAAGGAGAGGAAAAGCATTTTTGGAATTAGCATATACGCCATATACCCCACAACTTTCTCTAAGGCTCAAGTTTTTAACTCCTCTAGGATTTCATCCACGCTAGCTAGCTTAAAGTCGTGAAGACGCTTCATCCCGCTCAAGATTTCATATGATGCTACACATCGCTTAGCGACTTCTGCTACAACGATGCTCGGAATCTGTGGAGGGGGCTCTTCCCCTGAGTAGCCGAACCTTCGGAGGAACTCTCTCAAGAACTCTTTATCAAGACATCTGGCTTCCTGGGGTAATCCCGGTTGGTAATGCTCTTCTGCCCAAAACCTAGCTGAGTCATGTGTCGGAGGCTCATCTATCTGAATCAAACCATCCTTCGTCCTCCCAAACTCTAGCTTGAAGTCGGGGATTATGATGCCTCGGCTTCCAGCCTCAGATTTATAGAACTCATATAGTCGGATCGTAG
>JAGTQU010000002.1:41006-126410 GCA_018396695.1 Candidatus Bathyarchaeota archaeon
ATTCCATTCGTCTCTACTCAGCAGTTTAGAATCTATGGCTTCGGTCTTTGATATCTCCGTATCATGACCGATGTCTGCTTTGATTGTAGGTGTCAGAATAACCTCAGGCAACTCTTCAGCCATCAATAGACCACTTGGAAGCCTGACTCCGCTTATCACTCTAATACCCTCTTTATAAGCTCTCCACGCGGACCCATAGAGATACGCTCTACACACCCATTCGATATCTATACGCTCCGCTTTGGATACACGTATCGTTCTATCATCAATTATCCCCAAGAAGTGATTAGGGAATATCCGCTTCGTTTGTCTAAACCAGTATGCAGATAGCTTGTTTAGGCTTCTCCCTTTATGGGGGATAGGGGTTGGAAGGACGGTGTCGAAAGCCGAGACCCTATCAGTTGTGACTATCAGCAACTCATCTCCCAAGCTGTAGACATCCCTCACCTTACCTCGACGGATTAGTTTATGGTTTAGATCCGATTCCACAAGAACTTCTACTGTTCCATCCCCTAGAGGATCAGAGACCGAATAAGACTTCAGTTCGCAGCCCTCCTGAAATTAGTATAACAATCCCTACAACTCTTATATAATTTATTATATATTTTTAAATCATTTTTCATCAATATTAACATAAATATGCAATATTGAGTATGGCCTCTTCTAAAAGATATTAAAAACTGAGAGGATCATTTATTGATGATCTTGAAGAAGGTCATTGTTGTCGGAGCTGGACCAGCCGGCATCTTCGCAGCTTATGAGTTGGCTGATAAGTTTCAAGTCATCGTACTGGAAGCTGAAGACTATGTTGGTGGAGCCGGGCTACACTCCGACGGAAAACTAAACTATAACCCATTTATTGGAGGAAACTTGACAGAGTTTGTGACTGAAGACCAGGCTTGGAGTCTAATCTTCAAGATTAGGGAGGTGTTTAGAGAGCTCGGAGTCGAATCTTCGTTTCACGAAGAAGAGCAAAAGAGGCTTGAGGCTCACGCAGTCAAGTCCGGTCTCAAATTTGTAAAGATCATTCAGAGCCATATAGGTTCTGACCATCTCCCCAGGGTTATGGAGGGTTTAAAAGAAAAATTAGAGAGAAAAGGTGTTGAAATCCATCTCAATACTAAGGCTACTAGAATATTGGTTGAGGATGATAAGGCTTTTTCAGTTCAAACAAACCAAGGAGAATTTGAAGCCGATTTCTTCATTCTCGCCCCCGGTAGAGCTGCTTCAAACTGGCTCATCGAGGAGATGAGAAGAACCGGCAACGGGATGAGCTTTAATCCTATTGACATTGGCGTCCGGATCGAGGTTTTAAACGAAGTCATGGAGGAGATCACCTACAAATTCAAGTGCTGGGATCCGAAATTTCACATCTATACTCCAAGCTATGATGATTTCGTTAGGACCTTCTGCACATGCCCTCGAGGATTCGTTGTGAGAGAGGCTTACGGAGAAGGACTCTTCGGAGTCAACGGCCATTCAATGAGAGATACTGGAAGTCCGAACGTAAACTTTGCTCTCTTAACAAAGATAAGCCTCACTGAGCCATTAGAAAACACGACGGAGTATGGGAGGAGAATAGCTCAGCTCTCTAACACTATTGGAGGTGGAAAACCAATCCTGCAGCGGTTAGGCGATCTACGCGCCCATAGGCGCTCGACATGGGAGCGGATTAAGAGAAGCTATGTGGAGCCCACTCTCAGAGATGTTACTCCAGGCGACATCTCCATGGCATATCCTAGCAGGATTGTTAAGAATGTTTTAGAAAGTCTTGAGATTTTGGATAGGGTGATACCTGGAGTAAACTCGGAGTCGACATTAATCTATGCGCCTGAGATAAAGTTCTATGCGATGCACATTCAGACGGATAATCATTTGAGGACGAGAATATCTAACCTTTATGTTGCAGGTGATGGCGCCGGCATCTCAAGAGGGATAGTCGGTGCAGCTGCGACTGGTATCATAGCAGCGAGAGGCATCATATCTCAAGAGCTTGTCTAGAAGGGTTAGGCTTAAACATATCATCTTTCTATGAAGAGATGGCTTTGGTTTCAAGCAAGATGAAGAGAAGGTTAGAAGAGCTCCTCACTCCCGGGGTCAGGAGACTATCCTATCTAAGGTTCTCCCCCAACCTGTTAACCTCGCTTGGATTAGTCTCCTCTATAGCGGGGGGTTGGTTCTATGTAAACTGGGAGATGAATGATTCGGCTTTGATGATCGCTGGCTTATTGGTTCTCCTCTCCGGATTCCTCGACGCAGTTGATGGAATATATGCCAGGATAAGCGGCAAAACCTCGGTTTTCGGCGGCTTGTTCGACTCAGTCACAGACAGGTATTCAGACGCTATACTTCTGTCAGCTGTGATCTGGGCGAAGCTTTGCGATCCAGTTTGGGGATTAACCGCCCTCACCGGATCCCTAATGGTCAGTTACACGAGGGCGCGGGCTGAAGCATCCGGCGTTAATATGGCGTCTATTGGAGTTGCGGAGAGGGCGGAGAGGATGATTATTCTAGCATTAGCGACCATGCTTTCATACTTCGTAATAGAGTCTATCGAGTGGGGAGTAATATTAATTGGAGTTTTATCTCATGTTACTGTTCTTCAAAGAGTCATCTACTTTCACGGTAAGGCTGGTAAATGAAGAGACGGTTAAGTCCTCCTCCGGACTGGCCTGCTAGCTCTCTCCTCTTTTCCTCTAACCTTCACAACGCCCCTGTGAACGGCGCAACTGATGCACAAATACTTGACTACCCTCTCACGAGATATTCGTGCGCCTTGCTGCTGCAGCTCTTTCAACAGTCTAGAGTCGACTAGAGAGGTCCACCTAGTTTGTTTCTTAGCCTTATCTCTTGGAACCAGTGATCCGCAGTAACTGCATTGCACCATCGCTGAATGGCCTTTATCTCCTTTTGATCTACCCCGACTAATCCTTTTCTTCGGCATTACAGACTCCTCATTTAGGATCGACGATACTTATATATGCTATGCGATCCATGCTCTTCTAGTTAAATAATTGGTTTTTTATCGAAGAGATTATCTATAATGCTCAAGCGAAAGATATCTTTTAAAATAACCTATAATGATGAGATTTTATTCCTTAAGCTTAAAATCGTCGAGCATTTTTTCGATGAGGTTATAGTAGATGGCGTATGCTACTTTTTTATATCCAGCATTCGAAAGATGCACACCATCACTTGAGAAACTCTCCCTAAGCCTTCCCGTATCGTCTGCGAGGCTAGAATAGAGGTCAACGATTTTAATCCCTTCATTTCGGCAATGTTCCATGATCATGGCGTTTAGTTCTCTTATTTTAGGAAGAATCTCGTCGTAGCCTAAAACGGGGGCTAGAGTGCAAGCTATAGGCTCTATCTTTGTCTCCTTCGATTTTACGTAGATCTTCATGAGGTTGCTGAATACAGTGCTGGGAGTCTTCATCGTGAAGAGGTCGTTTATTCCACCCCATATGATCACGTAATCAGGGTTTTTTGGCATCACATGGACTTCAAATCTCTCAAGCATCGTCTGAGTTGTGTCTCCGAGCAATCCCGCATTAATGAACGAGAATTCGACGGAGCTTAGCTTCCTTCTTTGAAGCTCATTTTCTACAATGTCTTCTAAGAGGCTTGTGTAGGGGAACTCCTCGGATCCTGGAAGGAAAGGAGAAGGGGCTTGAAAACCTACTGTTAAACTATCGCCTAAAGCTACGAATCTGATCTTCATTTCTTTTCATAATTCTATTGTTTGAAGGCAGTTTTATGCTCTTTGCTCCCGACAAAGATACACTATATTTTACTCTTCTTCATGAATAGAATTTCTAATACAAAATCTTGATGTTGAGTCGATTGAAGTCAACTTAAAAATTTATGAACTTTTCTATCTTATATCATCATCGAGATTTTTGAGTCTTCTGCGACGTCAAGAAAGGTTGCAGCACCTGCGAAAGTATCAACTTCAGGTATGAGGTCGTTCTTTGTGATGCCAAACATCTCCATGGTGGGTGTGCAAGCATAGATCTTTAGTTTACCAGACTCCTTTAATCTTCTCAGCATCTCGTAAGGCGCCGGATACTTCATCTGTTTCAACTTCTCTTTAAGCTGATTCTCTAAATGTTTATAGTCTGAGGGTAAACCTGATTTGTCCATCTCGCCTTTTTTAAGCAGAGTAAGCCCCCAGAAGGTGAAGTACATATGCACTTCAAAATCCATTGAGATTGCAGCTGACGAGAGGATCAAAACACTAAGAAGTTTATCAATCGTACCACTATACACAATCAAAGCCATTTTCTTATTTGTCATAAAAGTCTCCTAAGATAATGTTTAAAACAACTCCAATATATTTTGAATGCTAAGAATCATCGTCCCGTAAGCCTATTCTAATTTAAAAACAGATTATGCTGAGAATTGATTTTATGGGCATTTCTCAAATTGGATTCTCGATCAGCATTTTCGATGCGATCTCATACTATTCCTTTTTCTCCAGTATTTCGAGAGCAGCAGCTTTAGCCCCAAGCTCAGCCTCTAGAAGACTGTCGGCAGTGCCTATTATTATCACATCTCCCTCTTCCGGCGATAATCTTTCAATCAATCGTTGACTAATCCTTTCAGGAAATTCGATCTCTAAACTCGGAATATGGAAACACCCTTCTTTAAAAATCAAAGTCGTAGCTCCTTTAGCGCCAGCGATGAGCGCCGTATCGCGTTGCTCAACCCCGCTTTTAATCCCTGAAGCCAACCCCTTAACTAGAACTGCATAGTTAAATCGACCTACAGTTATGATAGTCTCCTCCAACTCAGTAGCCCTTAGAGATTCATGGAGGTCTCCAAGTAATTTTTCCCCCAGGCTGGTGAGGAACATCCCGCCCCTTGAGGATTCTAGAACCCCTTCCTCCTTCAAACGCTTTACAAGAGTTCTGACTGTGCCTTCGCCTAAGCCAAGCTCTTTTGAAAGCATTTTTCTCCCTATTCCTGAAAGTGAACCGATTATCTCGATCGCCTTAAGAACATGGGCTTCACTGTACGCCGGAGCTAAACCTGAAGCTGTTGATCTGGACAATCGCTTCAGCGTGGCATATGAATCCATATCGGAACCCTAAATGAAAATAGTGTCAAGACAATATTTGTTTTATCAATAGGAACCCTAAAACTCTACATATGTCCAGCTGATTATGTCTCCGTTGTGGAGCATCCATTTATCACATGCGACCGGACCGAATACCCAGTCACCTTTCTCTCTGTCAAAGTAGCTCCAAGACCAGAAATGGTTCGAATCACCCTTCAGACCGTTGATGCTGAGTATGAAGGCTCCGAAGTCGCCTATCGAGTATTCAACTTTAACTATTCTCGTGGTTGCAGTTAGCAAGCTTGAATTCGTTGGGATCATTGTGCCATTATGCCAAACTATTGTTCCATTACCGTAATCTATCTTCACGTCGATTATAGTTGTGAGATCTTTAAGGTCTCTCATCAACCCCTCATAGTTTGCTTTAGCGGATTCAGCTTGAGTGTAATAGAATATTGAAGCGTAAAAGCCTGTGATAGTTGTGCAGACGAAGAATGCTGCCATCCACATCCAAAACTGTTTCCCTAGGTTCAAACTAATCACGCTTGACCGTAGAATCGTTTAATTAAAT
This sequence comes from Candidatus Bathyarchaeota archaeon, assembly GCA_018396695.1. Taxonomy (GTDB): domain Archaea; phylum Thermoproteota; class Bathyarchaeia; order TCS64; family TCS64; genus JAGTQU01. The sequence goes on from JAGTQU010000002.1 coordinate 46,637, forward strand.
ATGTTAGAGGGGCGGCTCCCACGAAGAAGAATGTCGCGTTTGAGGCTTCGTGAATGATCGAGAAGGGGACACCCATCACGAGCCCCATATAGAGGGGTATACCAACAGTCAAAGCAGATATAACGTTCGTGAACTGATCGTAGATGAAAGTCAATAAAAACCCTAAGATCGCGAATTTTGTTCCCGCCGTCAAGTATCCTGAGCCTAATTTTGAAGGATCGTAAAAATTAGACTTTTTTAAAACCCCTCCGGCTAAACCGTAGATGCTCTCTCCGATGCATGTCGCAATCAAGATTGGTAGAGAAAATCCATAAGGGTTTAAGGTTCCATATATGAGCCATGTTAAGACGCCCACGACAACTCCGACGATTGATCCTAAAGATAGTCCAAGCGTGAAGATGATTAGATCCATAAATTTCACGTTTACAAGCCCAAGCATCAGATAGTTTGTTGAGAGGCATGTTGCAGTCATGACGACTATGATGCTCACTTGGCGGGTTGAGAGCTGAAGGTGGAGATTCAAAGGAGCCACATTGGATGGATTATCCATCCAATATATAAAACTATTCTTGACCTAAAATGCGATCTCGAAAAACTCTTAGTCTACAATATTCAAGATCCACAGCGAGGCATCATCGAGAGATGATAGAATACTTCGATGCTCCAGACGTGAAGAAAAGATTAGAGGAGATCGTTCAACTATTACTATTTGATCATGTTTGTATTGATTCCCTTTACTGTATTCGGAGCAGAGGGTCGAGAGCTATGAGAACCATTGCGCGCATACATGGGCTAAACCGTATCTGGCAGAAGGCGATGGGGATCGAGCCGATGTATATAATAGAAGTGATATCAGAGAGGTTCGACCGCTTGGATGAGACTGAGCAGGATAAGACGCTCATACATGAACTTCTACACATACCTAAAGGATTCAAAGGAGGGTTTAGGTCGCATAAGAGGTATGTAAATAAGGGGACGGTTGAAACTTGGTATATACGGCTGCAGAATAGGCGGAGGGAGAGCCGTCCCGATAAGTCTTAGACTCGACATAATATCACACTAACAACAGGATAACGAACAATCTGAAATATTTTATCATGCTACGATTTTAAAGAAGTGGTATTCGAAAAAGTCATTAGTTAAATATTCAAAGCCGGAAGAGAGATTTATGATTCACGCGGTTCTCCTCGATTATGATGGAACCCTACATGATACTGATACAGCGATGAAAAGAAGCCTTGACGGTATTCTAGGATTAGATGGAGAAGAATTATACAGGATTTACCTATACGATGTTCACCGCTCCTTAATTCATACAAAACATTTAGACAGGCATGATGACATCATGTTTCATTGTCAACTACTTTTCCAGGTCCTTAACAAGCCATATGACCCTAAGATTGCGGAGCTAATCTGCAGAAAATTAGAGCAGGCGGGTAGAGATTTTTCAAACATGAAATTTTTCGAAGACGCTGCTCCTGCTTTGAAGATGATGAAAGAGAAAGGGATCGAAATCTACTTGTCTACAGGAAAATATGCGGAAGAGAAGGCTAAAACATTTGAAAAATACGCGATGGAAACATTCTTCAGAGGAGTATTCAGCGAATCAAAGAACGGGTTTTTGAAGACTGAAGTAAGATACTATGTAGAATCTCTGAAAACGATTGGAAGAAAACCTGAAGAAGTTGCAAGCATTGGAGATACCATCCTCAGCGACATTAAACCAGCGAAACAGGCAGGCATAAAAACGATATGGGTGAACAGAAGAGGAGAACCAATACCCCAGGAGCCTGACTCCATGCCGGATAACATAGCCTCAAACCTTATGGAAGCAACCAACATCATCTTTAAAGTTTAAAAATATATTTCTTCTCTATTTCTGTTTAAATGTCGTGCATTGAGAAGATCTTAGAGAGGAGATCTGTTAGAAAATATAAAAAAGATCCAGTATCTAAAGAGGTTTTCAACAAGATTCTCGAGGCTGGAAGGCGAGCCCCCTCGGCTGCTAACAGGCAACCATGGCATTTCATAGTAGTCACTGATGAGGAGGTTAAGAGAAAGTTAGCTTCAGGTCGATTCAACTCTTTCATTAAGGATTCCGCCTTTACAATAGTGGGCGTTTCAATGCCTTACGATTCTGTATCAGAAAGGTGGGGAGTCATCGACACGACGATGGCTATGCAGAACATGGTTCTGGCTGCAGAGGTTCAAGGAGTTGGATCGTGCTGGATAGGTGATTTCAGAGAGGATGAGGTGAAAAATTTACTGGGAATACCTGAAAAGGGCAAAATAGTAGCTTTAATCTCTATGGGGATACCTGATGAGAAGCCTTCGGAAAAACGGAAGAAAAACTTGGGAGAAATTGTCCATTTCAACCATTGGTAAGCGTCTAAATTTTCCTCAGAGTCCATTTCTCTTTCGTATAACCAGTCTTGTCCGACGGCTGTTCTAAGAGAAGGTCTTGTATATCTGCTCGAAGATTACACATCTCTTTGAGGGCTGCGAACATGAGATTCGTCATGAAATGGCTTGGACTGTCCCCTTGATTAGTAAGCCGGATGGAAGACTTGATCACAGATACGCCGAACATTTCGATGATAACCTCATCCTTCGACACCTTTGTCAACTGGATTTTTGCCAGGTACCCCATATCTTCAAGAAAATCTGCAACTGTTTTTAGAACTTCAAACGGTTCAGAGCTTTTGAAGTTTATGATCTTCCTCAACTCTTGGAACCCTATCTCTCCAACCCTGCGGAAGAAGGCGGCTGCCGCTTCTCTCCCATACATCTCAGAGTAGGCTTTACATATGTTATAGTTTACGAAGTCCAAGAACTCAGGCTTAATCATTTTCACAGGTATTTCCTTCGACAATTCATCGCACCTAAATTAACATAATAATTAGAAGATTTAATAATTGCTTACTAGAACCTTCTCACCTTTAATGGCTAAAGAACATATTGTGAAGGCTTCTAAGTGAAAATTTTTATCATTTAATCTATGTTTAAAATGGTGGAGTCTAAATTGGAAGTTTCTAAAGGAGTCTGGACAGTGGAACTGTCTGAAGTGGACGGTCTGCCGAATGAGGCTTATCTTCTAGACTGTTCTGAAGGAGCAGTCATAATAGATACAGGTTACACAGCTGAGGATCTGAAAAGTATCGGAGACCAGCTTAAGGCTATAGGGAGAGAATGGAAAGAGGTAAAGCTGATACTCATCACGCATGAGCATGGAGATCATATAGAAAACCTACCGAAACTGAAGGAGCTGACAGGCGCTCAGGTTATGGCTGGCGAGGGAGACGTTCGTGGGATAGAAATCCAGACAGGCGTCAAAGTAGATAGAGGTCTTAGACACGGCGACTACATCAACATGTGCGGAGGCATTGAGGCGATTCATATTCCAGGACACTCTGTCGGAAATATGTCATTCTACCTACAGAAGCCTAGAATCGTAATCGTCGGAGATACCATATTCCAGGACGAGCAGGAGAACCTCATTCCGCCCCCAGAAAAATATAGTTTAGATGCGGAAACTGCGAAAAACGAGATAAAGAGGCTGCTCTTCTACGATTTCGACATCTTGCTGTTAGCTCATGGGAAGAATCTCTTAAAAGGTGCAAAGAACAGAATCAGGGTTTTCTGCGAGGAGTTAGAGGCTCAGCGCCTAAGCTAGCCTCCCTATAACAGTCTTCAAAACCTTGCCCGTCTCAACCCCTAGAGACTTAGCCTTGCTTGTGGCGCCCTTGACCTCAGCATTCAACATATCGTCGAATGATTTCACCCCGCTTACAAACGCTGCTACCGTGTTAAGCCTCTCAGCTACTTCCAGATTCAGGTATCCACACATGACGAAGCCTTTACCACCTATCAAGGCTAGAAGGGGAGGAGCATCAGGTAGATCCGCCTTCAACCCGAGAAATATGTTTCCATCAACTTTAACTCTATCTACTTCAAGCATATGGATCCCATGAATAAAACGTTGGAAGCTGATTTAACCCCTTCGACGAGACGTTCTCAACCTGGCTTGAAACAAATTTCATCGACTTATAAATGTTATAGACATGCACAGCAGCATCTCATTGAGAACCGATTTTTCAACTATTCCGCCAAAGAAGCTTTTACTATAAGTTTTTGAATGAAGTAAAGTGATGAAGAAGATGGCTAAGTATCCCATCTCGCATAACGGTAAGAAAAAACTGGGAGAGTTTTTCAGAGACATATTAAGTTTTCACATACCCGCTTCGAAAGAAAAGATCCTTCTTGATCCCACATGTGGAAGAAGATATCTTTGGGAAGAGTATACTAAACCCGATTTAAGCGGTAATACGCGGCTTGAAGAATACGGCAAAGTAATTTTTTCAGACGTTAAGGATTATGGTCAAGAAATAGTGTCAGATGTAAGATCATTAAAATTTAACCAACAATTTGACGGGATAATCTACGACCCACCCTACTTCTTCGGATACTCTGGCTCAGATGATCCCCGGAGAGAAGACTATGGAGACTATGTTCAAACTTACGATGACCTTTTAGAGTTTATGGAGATAGCGAATGAGAGATTTCCTTCTTGGCTTAAAGACCACGGAAAATTAATTGTCAAATGTGCAGACCAATACCATACGAAGGAGAGGAGGTTCTACCCTCATCACTATACGTGGATAGATAAGCTAACAAACTTTGAATTAATCGACATGTTCATCTTTATTCACCATAGAATGTCCCCGACAGCATTCCAAGTGAAAGATAGACCTTGTTCGGTAATCATGCACACCTACTTCCTTGTCTTTAAAAAGGCTAAAAACATGATTCGAAACTTTTGACAATAATTTCTAACCTTTTAGAAGGTTGAACACGCAGATCAACATAATAAATATTTAGATAGCGATGGAACGAAGCTCGAGCTCTCAAGATTCAATAAACTACCTATTTGGAATAGTCTTTTTAGGTTTGAGCTCCGCATCGATTATGATATATCTTCCACTATCCCTCTCCCATAATCTTCTAGCCTTCCTCACCTCAATCCTGCTACTGAACCATGGAGCATCCAGAACGATCGTTTCCATCTCTCCGCCATCGCCGCAGATGTCGACACCATATTTCAAGTTTAGCTCTCTGAGTTCCTTTAAAGCTGTTGCGTCTATAAACCTCCCGAGCCAGCTCTCGTCTAATCCTCTAGCAGCGACAGCAGTTATCATTATGACCATATCTGATGCGATCATCTCTCCTAGAAGCTTCTCCCCTTCCATCCCCCATAAAGGGGTGATGTGCTCAATGTTGAGACTACTACATATACTGTCAATCCTCTTTTTTTGATACGAGGAGGAGATTGCCCCTGAGACAATACCTTCAACGCCAAGCGATGAGATAGCCTTTCTTAAATCTTCAAGTTCTTCGTCTCTATTACCTGAGGTTTTAAATATGGTCTGCGGAATGCCTACCGCCTCAGCCACCATGCCAGCGATATCTATATTCGCCGTGTGAAACATCCAGCTGTCAGGGTTCTCAGATAACATCGTCAACAAGTGTTTGACCTTTCCCGACCTCTTTTGGACTAGGTGAGTCGCATACGTACTATCCTTCCCACCTGTGAACAGCGATGCTAAGCCCAATCTGAAAAACCTATCCTGAATATTCAAGTCCTCTTGATTAATCTTTTTTAGGTTAAAGGTGTCTTCCATAGATTAGGCAAAAGAAAACGTGGAAGAGTAATCTATTCTTTTTCTGTTTGCAGGCTCCTAGCATCAGCATCTAAGCTGAAACAACTTGAACCATTACTCCAATTTAAAATGAATGAAAGATGTTCGAAGGATGGAAAATATTCTTAATAACATTGAGACTAGGATTATATGGTGAGGTTTCTGACTTATATTTTTCAGAGACGACTTTCCAGACCCGTTCGAGAGAGCTGCATTGTAAAGAACGGTGTCGTAGCCTCTAAGCATCCCCTCATCGGTAAAACTGGTGTAGACATCATGAGAAAAGGTGGGAACGCCATCGATGCTGCCGTCGCCTCAGCATTCGTTGACTGCGTCGTTGAGCCAGCCATGAATGGAATAGGAGGGGAAGGAGTTATGGCAATTCACACGGCAAAAGGCGAAAACATCATCATAGACTACGTAGGGAGGCCATCTAAAAACTGTACACCGGACATGTACGAATTAATTGAAGAGGCCGAACCAGGGTGGATGGGATGGAGGAGGACTAGGAACGATGAGAATATTGTGGGCTACAAAGCCGCCGTCGTTCCTGGAACAGTAGCAGGGCTTTCTAAGGCGCTTGAACTCTATGGAACAATGGAGCTGAAGGAGGTGCTCGAGCCTGCGATCAAGATCGCTGAGGAAGGCTTCATCGTAGGCTGGTGGACTGTCTCTCACATAATAAGTGGTATGGAAACTTTTTCAAGATTTCCCCATTGGAGGAAACTCTTTCTAGTTGATGGATTATATCCTCCGAGACCATACAATCACCGGTTAAGACGTTCGCCGAGCCTGCTCGTAAACAAAGATCTTGCGAGGACCCTCCGGCTGATCTCTGAAGCGGGTCCTGAAGCATTCTATAAAGGTGAGGTAGCTGAAGCGATAGCTAATGATATGCTCGAGAATGGAGGCTTGATAACCCTCGAGGATCTACGGATCTACGAACCACTGGTTCTGAAACCTACTCCTGGAACCTATAGAGGGTTAGAGGTTGTTTACGATCCGAGTCATGCAGGTCTGACACTCATAGAGATGCTCAATATTCTTGAAGGCTTTGACCTCTCATCCTACGGCTTTGGTTCCTTTAAACACCTGCACCTGCTCGCCGAGGCTATTGGTTTAGCCTTCTCGGATAGGTTCGAGTTTATGGGAGACCCTGAGTTCATAGAAGTGCCACAAAAAACCTTAGCTTCAAAAAAATATGCCGAAGAAAGGAGGAAAGAGATTAGTTTCGAAAGAGCAGCCGAGATTCATCCAGGGGATCCGTGGCATTCGGAGGAGTGTACCACTGTCCTCGCCATTGCTGACTCTCAGGGGAATTCTGTAGTCGTCAATCAGACGCTTGTGAATATTTTTGGCTGCGGAGTAGTCGTCCCAGGAACAGGGATCGTCTTGAATAATGCGATGTATGGATTAAACCCTGAACCAGGACACGCTAACTCGATTAACGGAAGGAAGAGAAGAATCCAGAACGTCTGTCCAATTATATTGTTGAAGGAGGGGGCTCCTTACCTCTCTGTCGGAGCCCCTGGGGGGAGAGCAATCCAGCCTTCGATAGTTCAGACGATCGTCAATGTGGTCGATTTCGGGATGGATATCCAATCCGCCATCGATTCTCCAAGGATTGTAAGAGAGACAGATGAAGTGTTAATCGATAACCGCTTCTCGAAAGAGGTTTACGAGAAGCTTCTGAGTATTGGTCATAGGGGATTCTACATAGATAACGAGATTGGAAACTGGGGCAGACCTGTAGGGATCGTCAGCGACTTTGAGAAAGGTCTCCTTTATGGAGGTTGTGATTGTAGCTTCCTCGGATTCGAGGCTGAAGCTGTAGGATTCTAAACCTTCTCTAATTTTTTCTAATTTCCTCTTCTTCAACATCTGAATATTCTTCTTGGAAGTAAATTTTGGAAAAGTGCAGTATTTGATAGGGTTAGAAGTTCGGAGTAATCTTATTTGAAACGGGATTATCTATTCCCTATTAGCCTCTTTGCTTTTTCAATTATATCTAGGTCTTCACTTCTTCTACTTTTGAACCGTAATACGAATAAAGATATGCTGAGAATACCTAGTCCTATTATTGCATAAATATACAGGTTTTCTGAATCTCGCAGCTGTTTTATCTCTAATTCTTTATAATAGATCTCATCAAGGTAACTAAGCTTTATATCTTCTATATCTGCAGCCAACGTTTTATATTTGCTGAATTGAACTAGCTTTAATGTTAAGGAGTTCAGCAAGATCTCTTCTGGTCTATGCCGCCAGTTTTCTATTTTATTCGAAACTGAGATATAATCCCCTTTTTCAAAAAGATCCTTTATTTCATAATAATCTTTCAAGATATTTGCATAATCTATGTCTAATGTTTCTCCTGTCTTATTCTCTATATCCCCTTTATACCTAAGAAATGATTCAACCGATTCTCCTATCTCACTTATTTTATTACTTATGTATTGAATCTTTTCATCACTCACTATATAGTAGTAATCTGTTTCAAACTCGAAAAGCTCTGGTCCCGCGAAGTAAGTCCTGTTCTCAAATGAACCATTTTGGATGCTGTAAACTTCGCCATAGACCTTTATGTTTAATGAGAGCCTAAGCCATTCATCTAAAGCCGCGTCTTTCATGTCGTAAGTCTGATTACAATGGTAGATGAAATGTGGTTCAACCTGCTCTCCAATCTCCGGAAGTTTGACGGTGGATGACTGCTCCGATTCCCTTAACTTAGCCCCGTATATCATCTTATTTGTTCCGTATCTGATGACCCCTTCCTTACTTAAGATAAATCTAGTTTTAATTATGAGATTGCCTGAGAAAAAAATTTCAGGTGCTAAAAAAAGTTCGTCACTCCTTAATGTAAGATTATTGTTAGCGATAGAGAGTTGAAAAGTATAGTTCTCTCCAGTATTCAACTGGTTATACAGGAATTCAGGAGTGACCTTAAACCCAATTTTTAACGACTCTTCGGAAGCTGAAGCTGAGTTGATAAGCATAGGCATTAAAAGTAGTATTAGTAGTATCTGTCCATTCAGGAACCTCTGAGTTTTACTTAAATTTTGACAGCATCTAAACACGTCAACAACCTCCCTACACTCCAATGGAGTTGGCTAAGAGAGGCCCTAGGGTCAACTCCTAGCCTTACGCAATCTCTTAATCGAGGAGTCAACTTATCTTCTTGAGGATATCAGCTATCTCGTCTATGGCTAAGAGTTCTTTTTGAACCTTCTCCAGTTCGTCTTGAAGACCCCTCTTTCTTTCCTCAAGCTTCGGGAGAATCTGATCAATCTCCAAAATTTTCTCTTTAATTTTTTCAATGTTTTCTTCTAGGTCTTCTCTCCTCTCGTTCAATTTTGGCAGTATTTCATAAAACTCCTTAAGCTTATCCTTTAAGTTATTCAGAATCTCTGAAGGAGAGACACTTTGTGGAGTGGCTTTCTTCTCTACCTCATCTTCCTCTTCGAAGTCCCCGATCCTGAAGATTTTTTTGATCTCCATACAATCCCTGAAAGTAAGGAAAAATTATATTAAAAATATTATGAACCTAAAATCTATTACAATATTAATGTTTGAAATCTTTATCAAGATAATTCCTTTAAAAACTACACTCTAAATATACATCTTATTAAACCCCTTCATTTATATTCCTTCAAAAAAAGTTTTTCATATTGTTCTTTTCAATATTACTCTTTTAAGACGCCTGAGGATTGGATCGCCTTAACTATGAAGTATCCGAAGAAGGCTATAGCGACGATGCTGCTTAAAGTGATGCTGGCTATCATCGATCCCCAGACGGGGGGCTGATGGGAAAATCTGGGGGTGGAAAATATATCCAAAGGTACCCGTCAACTACGATGCCTACTAGGAGAGCGCCTAATAGACAAGCAATGAATAGACGCCTCCTAAAATAGTAAATAGTTGCCGCGGATATGAGATTAGCTAGAGGCTCTAGAATAACATCTAAAGGACCCAGCCAGTAGTAGGCGTTGCTTATCAATGCTCCTAGGAGACGCTGAAGACTGCTGGCCAACCAAAGACGGCTGATAAAGGGATCAGGCAATCTGCGATCCTTAACTGGATCAGTCTGTAAGATATCGGCGCGAAAACGATTACAAGCGCAGCGTATAATGCGCTAATCACAGATAATAGGCTAGTCTGTCTAACTTTCATACTCACCTCACACATCCGGGGTTTCTACAGCGGAACGGTCGGAGGTGGCCCCGCCCACCCGCTTTAATGAAGCTTATTAAAGAGATCTTTATATTAATTTCCTCTCAGATCTTGCTTTGAAAACATCGTGTTGTTGAAGGCCTTGGCATATAAGGAATAGCTTAAAACGGTTTCTCTAAACCTTTTTTAAAGTCGGCGTGTCTAAAACGGGGTTGAACATCTTAATGGCTTCCAAATCATAGTAGTTGGATTTTGGACCCGGATCGTTCAAATACTCCTTATCGAGTTCTATTTTTATTCTAATTTTAATGGGGAGGCGGGGACCATGCAGGTTATAAAGGATTTCCATGTTCATGAACACCACTCGGGGGATGCGCCTGGAGCAACCGTTACCGATTACTGTAGGGTAGCTGAGGAGAGGGGTTTCGACGAGATATGCTTCACGACCCATTTTATCATCGCAGGTAAAGATGCTAATAATGGTCTCCACCCTAGTCTAATATCCGAGTATATTGATGAGATCGAGTCAGCTCAAGCCTCAACCAGTGTTAAGCTTAGAATAGGATTGGAGGTTGATTATTTTCCTGAAGCGGAAGCTCTCCTCTCCTCCATTCTCGATGAGTATCCTCTAGATTTTGTTCTAGGGAGCCTCCACTATATAAGGGGCTTCGATATAGGGGATAGGGCAGGCTCCGTCGCTTTCTTTGGAGGCAGAAAAATTCAGGAATGTCTCGAAACATATTACGAAGGATGGCGGGAAGCGGTAGAGAGCGGGCTCTTCGACGTGATGGCTCACCCCGACTATTTTAGGAAATACTTGAATCTTAGCAGACCTGGGCCTCTAAGCTTCAGCGAATACGGGTCGACTGTTTACGAAGCAATAGACGCTCTGAAAGCCTATAAGGTAGGGTTTGAGGTTAACCCCTCAGGCTATAGGCATGGAATTGGCGACTGTTATCCTATCCTTGGGTTCCTGAGAGAATTGAAGAGTGAGGGGATCGATATAATAACCATAGGCTCGGACTGCCACTCCTATACTAAGCTTGGTGAAAGATTAGAGGAGGCAGTGAAAAGAGTTAGAGAGGTTGGCTACTCTAATATAAGTGTCTTCGAAGACAGGCGGAGGCGGGGCATAGAACTCGAGAAAATCGTGAAATGAGATTTAAGACTCGAAACTTCTCGATAATATTAAGAAAACTGGAAGCATAATACCAGACAGGAGTGTTGATCAATGGATGAAAGAATTGAATCAACCTTCTCATATATAGACTCTCATCGAGAAGACACGGTGAAGTATCTCCAAAAGCTTGTTAGAATAGACACTCAAGTTCCGCCTGGACTAAATTATGATAAAATATGCGAACTAATGGAGTCAAAGTTTTCTGAGTATGGTTGCAGTGTAAGTTTACATGAAGCGACTGAGGATTATCTGAAGAGCTCAGGAGCGGACTTCTTACGGTTAGAAGGAGCTAGATGCAATATTGTAGCCCGATATGGGGGCTTAGTTAAGCATCCAGCCCTCCACATAAGCGCCCACATCGATACAGCAGCCATCCAAAAGGAGGGGTGGACAGTTGACCCACTAGGTGGGCTCCATACTAAGGATAACAAATACGGCCGAAGCATCTATGACAAGGGAGGAGGATACGTATGGGGAAGGGGAAGCTGCGACGATAAAGGCTCGATCACTGCGATGACCTATGCGTTGGAAGCTCTCCATGAGACGGGCGTGAAGCTGAAGGGGAGCCTGATACTGACCGGAAACTGTGACGAGGAGATCGGCGGGATAGCTGGCTTAGGGTTTCTGTTTAAGGAAGGCATAGTAAAGGCGGATTATGGAATCCAACTCGACGGTAGCATAAATAGTATAGGATTAGCGGCGCAAGGGAGAGCAAGATTTCTTATCCGAACCCGTGGAAAATCATACCATGGCCAGATGCCTATCCTCGGCGTCAACGCTATAGAAAAAATGTCCAAGATTAATGTAGCTTTAACAGATTACTGGAAGAACGTTTTATTAAAGAGACAGATACCAGTTCCTGGAATAGAACTCCCCAAGGAGTTGAGGAGCATAGGCATAGACAAGCTCACTGCCATGTTGAATATAGGCACAATTAAGGGTGGAGTGCAGGGGGCTACCGTCCCAGACTTGTGTGAGGAAGAAGTGCTCCGCGGGATGGTCCCAGGGGAGTCTTTCGAAGAAGTTAGGAGAGAGTTAGTCTCGGTTATCGAAGACGTAAAAGCCAGCGATCCCGGCATTCGTTACGATGTTGACCTGATTAATGCTAGGGAAGGTTATGTAGTCTCCTACGATGACCCATACATCCAGAAAGCTAAGAGGATTGTGGGAGAGGTTCTTGGGCGAGAGGTGCCGTTTACAGGTAGCCTTGCAAGCACAGACATGAACTACCAGGTGAATGAAGGAAAGATGCCCTGTTTCAGCATAGGCGTAGGTGAACCATTCTCAAACGTGCATAAGCCCGACGAGTCTGTCTCAGTCGACGCTATAGCTCAAGGCGCTAAGATAATAGCCTCAATGATAATCCACATATTAAGTTGACAGATTCTTATGGGGGAGGTCTCTCCCCTAAAATTACTTGAACATCGATTATGCTATTGCTTCTAAGGATCTTCATGTTTACGGAGTCTCCCGGCTTCTTATACCTCTCCATGTATACTATCAAGTCGTAGAGGTTTTTCACCACATTGTTCTCCACGCCTAGAATGACATCCCCGCCTATTCTGACTGTGGTACCCTCTATTGCAACATCCATCGTCCCGCCTCTCAGCCCAGCTTTTTCTGCAGGTCCACCTGGGACGACTGTGGTTATTAAGGCTCCTTTAGTTTTCTTATCTAGACCCATAGCTTCAGCTATCGCAGGTGTTAAGTCCATCCCCTGGATCCCGAGGTAAGGATGGCTATAAGATCCCTTACTTATTAGTGATGGAACCTCCCTTGCAATAGTGTTTGAGGGAATCGCGAAGCCTATCCCTGAGAATTGACGCGTCTCACTTATGATCGCGGTATTCATCCCGACAACCTCTCCTTTAAGGTTTAGAAGAGGCCCTCCACTATTCCCAGGGTTGATAGCTGCATCCGTCTGGATGACGTCTACTATCGCATATCCTGCTGGAGCCTCCATCTGCCTTCCTAGAGCGCTTACAATGCCAAGGGTCATGGTGCTCGCGAGGCCGTAAGGGTTCCCTATGGCTACGACTGTTTCACCGACGACGAGCTCTGAAGAGTCTCCAAGTCTTAAGGGATAGAGTATAGACGGGTCTACGTCGACGTCGACGACTGCAAGATCGGAATACGGATCTCTTCCAACAAGCTTCGCTTGAACCGTCGTCCCATCTATGAATGTAACTTCGATCTTCAGTGAGTTTTCGACTACATGGTTATTAGTTATGATCCTGCCCTCAGTATCGTAGACGAAGCCTGAGCCTTGGCCGCTACCTGTTAAAGTAGTCACTTTGATGAGAACTACGGACCTCCGAGTAGCATTATAGACTTGGGTTTGGAGGAGGCTCTCTGAATTGTTGCCAAGCCTCAGCAGCTTCAACTCTTCCTTAAGCGATGATAACTCGAAATTTGTGCTAGAATGCTGGAACTTTAATAGCTCCATCTCTCTATCTAACCTAGAGACTTGAAGATTGAAATCGATGGTGAAAAAAACGATTGCGGTTATGTTAGCCACTAAGAGCAAGGCTACTACTATAGCGAGTTTATCCCTCTTAGGTTTTCTTACCTCTACGTTATATGTTTCAGACTCTTCAGCATCCAACATTCATCACTGAAGAATAGAATTCTGTTTCCCAAAAATAAGTTATTCGAAACATTTGCATAAACATGTTTCTCTGTTAAGAGGATTGGTAAACCATGAGGCTTCAGCAGGATACTTGAGTATTAGAAAAGCTCTAAAGTATCTCCTAATAAGAAGTTAATATCGCGCTTCAAACTATTTCTTCAGAATATAGATACTCGGCAGATCATAGCATTAGAAACTGTTATTATCAATTCGTGATGCTAATTCTAATCTTGGTAATAACCGTGAAAAGTGATCAGTCCTTTAAAGTTGGAGGGTTCCTAGGTGCGGTTCTCCTGGCATGTGGGTTAACATGGTTATGGGATTTCATCTCCTCGATATATTTTCCAGGCATTGCTGCTTGGAATCTCACCCTTATCTCATTGTTTTTCTACGTTGAATCTTCGCTCATTGGATCCTACTCCCTGACCCGCCACATTATTGAGGGGCATATTAGAGCAGGTGTCCGAGTAGGTTTAGCTGCTTGGGCTCTCAACTTAGCGTTTAGGCTAATTCTCTTTGATCTTGCTGAAGCTTTATGGGGTTTGATAATCTACTTTGTAGGGTTCCTACTTGGAGGGGTTCTAGGAGGTTTTCTAGGTAAACGACTTGGACAAACCAGCTGGATCCAGCGTAAGGCTACTAACCCTTAAATCATAGTTATCGAAGAAGAGAATCTTTCGCTTAAAGTAGACGGGTATACTAGGCCATTAGAAGAACTAGACTGTTCAACCAAATCCTAGGTTATAATCTGTTTACCATTAAGATTTCATAAAAGTTATAAACAGTATATACTATATTTGTTTGGAAAAATCGGTGATTCTATGCTAATCTCTGGGAGAATTTTTGCACTCGGAATGCTGATCGCTATATGGATATTCGTTCTTGTTTCCATGGAACAGGCGAAGAAGAAGATCCCGACCTTCCGAAAGATGGCGGGGCTCGACGCTATTCCAGAGATGGTTGGCAGGGCAGCGGAGATGAATAAACCCATCCACTTTACCACAGGACTAGGAGATCTAACTTCGACGGTTGCTCCACAGCTTGTTGCTGGACTATCCGTCCTCGGATACGTATCAGAACTAGCTGCTAAAGCAGGTGCGAAAGTCATCTACTCTGTATATCAGGCTCAGGTGATGCCCATAGCAACAGAGATCATGAAAGACGCTTATGTTAGGGCTGGAAAGCCTGAAGAGTTCGATGTTGAGACACAGATCAGGTATCTTTCAGGGGAGCAGTTCGCTTATGCTTCGGCTGTTCAAGGCATAGCTGAGAGAGAGCGCCCAGCCGCAAATATCATGATAGGCCCATTCTACGCTGAGTCGATGCTCTTCTCCGAGACTTTCTTCAGAATAGGGGCAATCCAGCTTGCTGGAACTGCGAGAGGATACCAGATCCCCTTCTTCGCAGTAGTGTGCGATTATCTGCTTATAGCTGAAGAGATCTACGCTGCTGGAGCATATTTATCTAAGGATCCCATTCAGGTCGGTAGCATAAGAGGGCAAGATGTAGGTAAAATGATAGCGATAATACTGATAGTCCTAGGAGTAATAGCTCTAGCAGCCGGAAGTAAAATAGTACTCGACCTTTTGAAAGCGTAGGTGGTTGATGTGTCGCTTCTTATTCGAAGGCAGATTCCAATAGCCTTGGTCTTCATAACGGCTCTACTGATTATGATGGACTATTTTCTGAAACTCCCACCCCTAGATGCGAGGGGAGTTAGCTGGACTAGCCCGGTAGTCAAGGATCTTCAGAATTGGGGGGTCATTTTAACTGCTTTCGCCCTCGGCTTCGGCGCCGTCAACTTGTTTATTCTCCACTCCCGCCACATTTCTCGTCGAACCGTGAAACAGTGGCCTTTCAGCGTCTGGCTGCTTTTGATGATAATCTTATTCACGGTTGTAGGAGTCTCCTACGGAGCCACTTCGCCAGAATATTCTTGGCTTTATAATTCATCCTATTTCGCATTAAGCGCCACAGTATACTCTTCTCTAGGATTCTATATGACGTCAGGCATATACCGAGCCCTGAGAGCAAGGAACGTGGACGCAGTAATACTTCTAGTCACTGGAGGGATAGCATTGTTGAAAAATGCTCCAGCAGTAGCTGTTAATGCTCCTTTTGTTGTGAGCATTGATTCATGGCTTAATGCTATTCCAACGACTTCAGCTATGCGTGGGATTATGATAAGTGCTGCGTTAGGTGCTATCGCACTAGGTATTCGAACGATGACGGGAAAGGAGACTGGTTTCCTCGGGAGGCTGACCGAGGCTGAGAAGGGGGGTTAAAAATGAGGGAAAAGAGAGGGTTCTGGAGTAGGCTTGAAGATATTCCGAGGGAAGTGCTTTACGGCTTACTCTTGATTGCTTTCATAATACCCATGATCAAGCCCATCGGCTTCCCTGTTCCCGTGTCTCCTGAAACCCAAAAATGGTATGATACCATAGATAAGCTTCCTGCTGGCTCCGTAATCATGATCGACTTCGGATACTCTGGAGGAGGAGAACCCGAGCTAGGACCGATGGCCGTAGCGGTTTATCACCACATCTTCAAAAGAGGAGGTCTAAAAGCTATAGCTATGTCTACATCGATAGAAGGTCCGTTATTGTGGGATAAAGCTATGGCGGAAGTGAACCCCTCGCAATATGGTGCCCAATATGGTGTAGATTATATTCACATCGGTTATATTGCAGGAACTGAGACGGCTATGGCGGCGGTTGGTAAAGACTTGAGGGCGACCACATCTACGGACTACAAGGGTAATCCCCTCGACCAGTATCCGATTATGGAAGGGATCAAAGACGCCAGCAGCTTCGACCTCCTCATAGTCTTTACGACAGGAGGGGACCAGTCTGAGGGGTGGGTGCGGCAGTGGGTAACACCCTACAAGACGCCTTATCTATGTTCCGTCCTTGCCATGATGAAGCCTACGATGCTGCCATACCAGAAGGCTGGACAGATAATCGCGCTCACCTCCGGGGCACAAGCTGGCGAGATGGAGTACCTTGTGAAAGTTCCTGCCAGGGGTATAAAGTCTGCGGATGTGATGACCTTGACGCACCTCCTCATTGTCGTATACGTAATTGTTGGAAACATCGCCTATTACGGTAAGAAATATTCGGGAGGATGATTCAGTATGGATTTAGGATCCGTAATTCAGATATGGCTTGCAGCGCTGTTCACTGTTTGGATATATAGTATTGCGTTCAGGGATAACGTCTTCTTCAAGTTCGCTGAGCATACTTTCGTCGGAGCTGCTGCTGGTCACAATATAGTCTATGCCGTCGATAATATCCGTCGATATGGTTGGACGCCTTTCACCCAAGGCGCCACACTATACCTCGTCGTGTTCCTGCTCGGCTTAATCCTCTACACCCGGTATCATAGTAAATATTTCTGGCTGAGCAGATTCCCGCTAGCAATAATGGTCGGCATAGGCATCGGTCTTTCGATGAGGGCTACAGTCACTGCAGAGTTCATAGCCCAGATCATATCAACCGCTTCACTGCAGCTAGTCGGAGTAGATGCGTGGACAGCATTTAGCAACCTAATATTCATCATAATAGTCGTCTCAGTCGTATACTTCTTCGTCTTCACTTTCCCTGGATTGCACGGTGGAGGCAGAGCTGTAATACCGAAGATAGCGCGCTACGGTATGATGGCCGCATTCGGCTACGCCTTTGCGAATACTGTCCTCTCAAGATTTCAAATGATCTTCGGTAGGCTAGACTTCCTCATGTCAAGCTGGCTGCCACTGCCCGGCGCCATGATGGTGTTGCCGATTGTTCTCATACTATTAATCTATGCTATGATACCTGCTGAAAAGAGGCCTTGGCCGAAATCTAGCTGAGAGAAAGGATCCTTTCTTTTTTCTCACATTTTAATAAATGGTTTATGTCGCCTTAATCAGATTAAAAAACTATTGTTATGACTCGTGATGAATTCTATGAAATTCGGTGTGAGATATTCTAGTTCTTTTAAATCTATAAACTCTTATGAAATTAAGATACCAAGATTTTGTAAATAATAGAAGATAATTCTTCCTTAAATTATATTCTCAACTATCATTTCATTAATAATTATATTTAGTATTTTTATTCCGTTTTGATTTAAATAATCCTTTTTTAATGTTATTCATAGAGGTGGGTTGGTGGAAAAAAGTGATTATTATAGAAAGTGGTTCCTATCGAAATTCCGAGAAATGGGGGTTGAGCCGATACCAATAGAAAAGCCGACAATCATTATCCCTAAAAAGGAAAAGCATAATGCCTAAAATAACAGAATTACGATTTTTACATTATTTTATAAATTTATAAAAGGGTAATAAAAGTATTCAACAATCTTGATATTAGAATCTCTTTGAATCCATTTTTGACTAATAAAAACTAATAATTTAAGGCACTATCTAAGACCGAGACCTCTATAAAATCTCTTCCTTGAGAATATGTTCATTGTACAATCGAACAAAGAGTGATGTCAGCGATGAAGGTAGGTTAAAGCTTTCAAGAAAGTATAAATACTGCTCAAGAGTCTAGAAACATCTTAAAGATTCCATATTGATGCAGAGTTTACATCCTTCAGCCGAGATTTTAGGGTCAAGAGTCTTATGAAACTCGCAGAGTAATCCTTTGGATCGTGCCGTTCTACATATCTCGCAGAAACTTTGGATGAACCTTTCATGCAGTAGATTGCCCTTAGATATAGATTCAGCCAGATTCTCTATTAGCTCTAGGATTTCGGGATCGTCTAAGTTTAGGGCTTTTCCCCTCATCTTTTTCTCGTATAGGCTTATAGCTGGCTGGCTTATTCCCAAGCGTTTAGCTGCTTCCGTTTGTCTGAGATTATATTTGCTCGTGAGCTTTTTAGCTATCACAGCTCTCACAGGAGGTAACAGGCATTTCACTGCTATCTCACATGGGATTGTCATCTGCTTCATCCCCTGTTAATATTGATTAGAAAAAGATAAATATAAATTATTACTATTGTAATATTTGAAAGGAATTGGAGATGAATTGGCGTAACGTAAATAAACTCTCAGAAGGCGTCTACTGGGTCGGAGCCAGAGACTGGAATCGTAGACTTTTTGACGCATTGATTCCTTTACCTAAGGGGACGAGCTACAACGCCTATTTGGTGGTCGGGGAAGAAAAGAAGGCTTTAATCGACACAGTAAATCCAGGCTTTGAGACGGAGTTAGAAGAGAAGATTCGCAAGATTATGGATCCAGCTGAGATCGACTACCTTGTGATGAACCATGCCGAGCCTGACCACGCTGGAGCGATACCGTTCGTCACGGGGCTCAGCGATAAAGCGAGGCTCGTAGCAACTGAAAAAGGCGTCAAGATGTCCCAAGTCTTCTATAATGTTCCTGGAGAGAAGGCGAAGGCGGTTAGAGATGGTGAAACGATAGACTTAGGCGGGAAAACCCTCCGGTTCATCGAGGCGCCTATGCTCCACTGGCCTGAAACTATGTTCACATACCTAGAGGAGGATGGGATCCTGTTCCCCTGCGACTTTTTCGGCTCCCATTTAGCGAAAGCCACTTACGATGACGAAGTTGAGGATCTGCTCGTCGATGCCCAGAGGTACTGGGGAGAGATCATGATGCCCTTCAGCGGCATGGCTAAGAGGTCTCTAGACAAGATTAAGGATCTAAAGATTAACATGATTGCGCCGAGCCATGGCCCGATTTATAGGAGCCCGCAGCGTATTCGAAACGCTTACAGTAAGTGGGCTAATGGGGAGACTAAGCAGAAAGCGATCATCATTTACGTGAGCATGTGGAAGAGTACTGAAAAGATGGTTCAAGTCATGTCTGACACATTATCCTCAGAAGGCATTGAAATAGCCTTATACAACCTAGCTTCAAGCGATCTAGGAGACTTAGCTAAAGACTTGGTGGATTCTAGAGCCATCGTTTTGGGAGCGCCCACAGTCCTAGGTGGGGCGCATCCCCTCGCCGTTTACGCTACTTACTTGGTAAAGGCCTTAAAGCCTCCTCTCAAGTACGCAGCTGTATTAAGCTCCTACGGATGGGGTGGAGTGGTCTCTAGACAAGTTCAAGAAACTCTAGGATCGTCGAAGATTGAGATCATCGGAGCGTTGGAGGTTAATGGACCGCCGAAGGAGGGGGACATTAGTAGAATAGTTGAGCTTGGGAGAGCTCTAGCAGGAAAGATCAAGGCGGGGTGAACTAATCTATGGAGGAAAGGAAGAAGATATTGAAAGAGATCATCAAACAGTTACATGAGGGTGCTCCTCCTCAACAGGTTAAGGAGAGGTTCAACCATTTTCTAGGGAGCGTTAGCTCGGAAGAGATCGCTAAAATTGAGGATGAGCTTGTGAAGGAAGGTATCACTCGAGAAGAAATCCAACGCCTATGCGATATCCATCTTTCGGTCTTCAAGGAACAGTTTGAAAAGCAGAAGCCTCAAGCATCCTTAGATCATCCGATCGGCATCCTTCTTGAAGAGCATAGGATCATGCTTCAACTTGCAGAGAGAATTGAATCTATTTTAAAAAAGCTTAACCTAACTGAGGAGATGAAGGATATTGAAGAAGAGGTTCATGGATTGGAGCATATAGCGAGAGACTTCACAGACTCGGAGAAGCATTACCTGCGCGAGGAGAATGTCCTCTTCCCAGTGATAGAGAGGCATGGGATAACTGAGCCTCCGGCTGTCATGTGGATGGAACATGACAAGATCAGGGAGAAAAAGAAAATCTTCAGCAAGCTTGTAAACGAATATGACATGATAGGTTTTCGAGATTTCAAAAGTAGGCTTAGCGAAGTCTCAACAACTCTAACTGAACTTCTTAGAAGCCACTTCTTCAAGGAGAATAATATCCTCTTCCCGACAGCTTTGAAGGTTGTCACCGCTGAAGAATGGAGAAACATAAGGAGAGAGTTCGATGAGATCGGGTACTGTTGTTTCACTCCTCCAATCCCTAAGGCTTCTCCAGTAGCTGCTGAGGCCCCAATTGAAGAAGCTTCAAAGGGGGATGATGTGCTGGAATTTGAGACAGACTTCCTATCGAAAGCTGAGATTGAAGCCATTCTGGACACTATCCCTATAGATGTAACATTCGTCGGTGCTGATGACACGGTGAAATACTTCAATAAAAGTGAAGAGAGAATATTCGTCAGGACTAAGTCAGTTATAGGGAGAAAGGTTGAATTATGTCACCCTCAGAAGAGTGTCCACATAGTTAAGAGGATTCTTGAAGCTTTTAAGAAGGGGGAGAAAGATAAAGCTGAGTTCTGGATAACGGTTAAAGATCGCCTTATATATATCAGATACTTCGCCGTCAGAGATGAAAATGGAAGATATCTTGGCACATTAGAGGTCACACAAGATTTAACGGATCTGAGAAGGATTGAAGGCGAAAAAAGACTATTAGACTGGAAAGATTAACCATCAACCAATATTCCAAATTATGCCCCTTTCCATTTTTTCATAAACTTATCGTCAAAGGTGTAAAAATATTCCATCCTGCTTTAATCGTTTGATACATATTTTAAGTAGATAAAGGATTAAAGCTGAATTGTTCCAGTTCTTTCAACTCATCTAATTCGCTAATCTATGGGGTCCGCCGGTTTGGATGATGAAAAATTGGTTAGCCAGTTGAAGGGAAACACCCTCAGGGCTTATTGGGCTCTCCTAGAATCTGAAAATGGTGTGATAGGCGTACGTGAGCTCCAGAGGCGCCTCCACTTCTCGAGCCCAAACCTGGCATTATACCACTTGAACAAGCTTGAGGAGTTAGGGCTAGCCTTGAATGATAGAGGCGACTATAGACTTGTGAGAGAAGTCAAGATAGGGGTGTTCAAGGAGTTCGTTAAGCTAGGCACATTAAGACTTCCTAGGCTTTTCCTTTATTCAACCATGTTTACAGGGTTATTCCTCTTTTTCTTAACCCAGTTCAAGGCGGTGAACTTTTACAGCATATATGCGCTCATAACTAGCATTCTAGTAGTGGCGATTCTCTGGTTTGAGACCTTTAGGACTTGGAAACTGAAGCCTTAGGTTTAACCGTTCAACGACTTGTACAATCTGTTCAATTGCATTTCATTAAGTATCACTGCTAATAATCGTTATCAGATAGATCAGAGGAGCTTGGAACAGATGGCATATGGTGTAAGAAAAGTCTTGGTCTTCGGTGTGATAGGGATATTAGCGGCGCTAATCGTATCCTCATCCCTGTTCATCCTTCCAAACCTGATCACAAACGTATATGGTAAGACAGGCACGCTATCGGTCAAAGTTACAGATGCTCCAGTACCTGACTTGAGGCATTTGAACCTGACGATCACCTCTCTAGAGATTTTGAATGCTTCAGATGGATGGGTGTCGATCCCTATAAAAGGCGATTCAGTATACTTCGACCTCTTGGCGCTAGTAAACGTAACGAGAGACCTCGCAGAGAGCGAGATACCGGTAGGAAATTACTCGAAGATCAGGATGGAGATATCAAAAGCAAACGCTACCCTTGGTGACGGATCAACGATCGATCTTAGAGTACCTCCAGGTCACATCGATATACACGTAAAATTTGAGATTAAAGCAGGGAAAACAACAGTCTTGCTCATCGACATCACAGCAGATAGGGTTAAGATAGCCAATGAGGGGATGTCAGGCAAGACTCCGAACTTGAACCCACAGTTTAAGACTATAGTGGCGCCGCCTCACTAAATCCTCTTATTTTTAAATAGTAATTTTTAAAAACTATTTCTGTTCTTATAAGATAGCTGAAGTTGTGTAGAACACTTATTCCTTGTTAATCGTCCGATTAGTTTTTAAATTCAGGGTATCCTTTAATATAATTCCATGAATTTTGCGTAACGTCAAGGACTGAATCTCAAATGGTGATGAGTTGACGAAGCCAAATGAAGAAATTCCATTAAAAAGAGCATTGAACCTTATTCAGACAACATTTCTTGGAGTCGGCACAGCTATCTGCGGCACAATGTTTGCTGTAATGGGGAGAGCTGTGGAAACAGCTGGACCTAGCATAGTGATAACATTCTTGATTGGAGCCTTCTTCGCACTGCTCGGGGGGCTTTCATACGCTGAGCTTGGAGCAGCCGTACCAGGTGGTGCGGGGGGCGCAGTAAGCTTTGTTAGAAGAGCCTTCGGGGAGGGAATACTAACATTCATTGCAGGATGGTATGATTGGGTTGGAAGCATAACAGATTGCTCTTTAGGCGCAATAGTCTTTGCTTTCTCTATTAATTATTTCTTAAAATGGTTGGAGCCTTATACTTTAGCAGCTATAACATTGATTTTTTTCGCTTTAATAAACTTTAAAGGAGTTGAATCAACAGGAAAAACCCAATTTATTCTTACCGGCGTTCTAATTTCATCCATCTCCCTTTATATCATCGGATCTTTCTTCAGTTTTGATCTGGGCAGATTTGAGCCTTTGTTCCCAAGGGGTCCTTTGTCAACGTTATTCATGATAAGCTATATTTTTCCAGCATATGCAGGGTATGAAACCATAACACAGTTATCTGAAGAGGTGAGGATTGCCGGGAAAACAATACCGAAAGCTCTTTTTTTGTCCCTGATCATGATCACTATTCTTTTCACGGGAACAGCTATAGCGACGATCGGCGGGGCCTCTCAGGAGGCATATGGATCTTCTGATACACCTTTGCAAGACGCTGCAAATTATTTCATGGGACCTATAGGAGTGATCGTTGTGACTTTTGGAAGTATTGTCGCAACCTTATCCACAATTAATGGCAGTATGGCAGGGGGAACAAGGATAGCTTACGCACTATCCAGAGGTAACCTGCTGCCGCCTGTTTTTAAAAAGGTCCATCCTAAATATAATTCTCCATATACATCATTAGCGCTTACTACTCTTTTAGCGATCATTTTCGTACTGACCAAATCTGTTGACTTTATAGTCTATGTGATTGCTCTAGGATATAATGTTACAGCAATCACTGTAGCCTTATCCTTAATCCGTTTAAGGAAAGCTGAACCTCAACTCTATCGTTACTTCAAAGTTCCATTATATCCATATCCAACAATCTTATCTATCATCACTTCAGTCTTTATGATCCTGACTTTAAGCTTAGAGTCGCTTGCTCTAGGATTAGCCTTCGGGCTTCTGGGTGTTGTTTTATTTACACTCGCAAGAGAGTATAGTAAAAGACAAATGATAGGAAAAAAAATTGGAATCCTATCTTAATTTTTATTGCAATAAAACTTTTAATTAACTCATAGCCGATTTGATTTGGGATATAATCTCTTGCGAGTATTGGTGGTTGGCGCTGGGCATATAGGAATGCCAATAATTTATCATCTTTCGGAGAAAGGACATCTAATAACAGTCATTGAAAAAGATGAAAAGAGATGCAAAGAAATAGCTGAACACTCAGATGCCGCAATTTTTAATGGGAACGGAATAGAAATAGAAATATGGAAGAAGATCGAGACAGACAAAATTGATGCTATGTTTATACTAACCAATGATGATGAAACTAACCTTCAGGTCTGCCAAATCGCTAAAAGTCAATTCGGAATACCTTTTGTAATCGCGAGAGCGCACCAGCCAGAAATCATAGAGACTCTTAAAAAGGCAGGTGTAGATGTTGTAATCTGCCCCTCCCAAGAGACATATCGTCTCTTCTTGAACGCTCTGGAGACTCTCAATTCCGAAATTTTATATGAGAATGCGAGTGAAGACTTCAAGATTATAAAGCTTAGAATTCCAACCAATGGAAGCATAATAGGCAAAACCGTTGACCATTTAGGCGTCCCAGAAGACTGTAGAATAGTAGGAGTATTTCGAAATGGTCAGCTTATATACCCGACGAAGACTTTCATGTTTAAAGGGGGAGACAAGGTATTGATTTCAGGTTCTTTGAAATATGTTGAAGAGATCGCGGAAAAAATTAGACATGTTGAAGCAACCTAGGAGAACAAAGCAATGAGTCCGAAAGCCCTAGAGACTTCATCAATCCTCCAAGCTGGTATCCAAATACCGTACGATCTCTTTCTGAAATTAGCTATTCTCTTCACCATACTTATCGCAACCTGGATAGTCTCCAAAATATTTGGAAGTTTGATATCGAAAGCTTTGGGTAAGGTCAACCAGAAAGTTGCCCGACAGGCAAGGCGTATAGCTACATCTCTAATCTGGTTAATTGGGATCTTGACCGGCTTAGGTCAGCTCGGATTAGAGATGACACTAGTTTTTACAATCATAATAATCTCTACGGTAATATTCCTGTTATCTATCAGAGACCTACTGTTAAACCTAGGTTCTTATGAAGTTATTGACACCTATGATCTTTTCAAGGTAGGAGACTGGATTCAAGTAGGCAGTTTTTTCGGAAGAGTAGTAAATATGAACTGGATGAACACGACTATTGTTACACCTGAAAACGAAATAATCTATATACCTAATTCGAAAATTATCGAAGACATAGTAGTAAATAAAACCGCTTCAGGAGAAATACGGATTTCGGTGCCAATTACCATAGATGATGCTCTCCAAATTTCCGAAGTCGAGAAGATTTTACTAGAAGCTGCCGACGAAGTTAAAGAGGAGCTATCCCCAAACTCTAAGCCTGAAGTCCGTACTATCAGCGTAAAGAATAACGCGATCGAGCTAGGGCTTCTTCTAAAGATTAACAACCCTGCAAAATACTCGTTTATCGCCTCAGAGATTTTAAAGAGAGCTAAGATTAGAATAGATGAAATAAAGAAAAAATAATGGTATTGTTCCTGAAAGCCTATATCCTTTGAATGTATCCAGATACGTTGCTTTAAACCTAAGTGTATTTTGAATTTTACTGAGTCGGCTCTGACAAGATTATGTTCATTTAGAAGCTTAATGTTATTCATTCGTAAAGCATACTTCAAAAACTGTAGGCAGTCATAGACCCCTCAATCTGAAAAATTAAAGAGCATCTTCCTATAAAGGCTAGAAGAGCAGAGATAAGCAGGTAATAGCTCCCTCACATTTTTCAAACTCACTCACTTCGATAGGCCTCACCTCGAACCCTGCTCCATGGACCAGTTCGTGAGCATGAGGACATTTCCCAGGCATTAGCACGATGTCTCCAATCGCAAGCGTGTTCGCAGCATATGCTTCCTCTTTTGGAACTACGATCACCTTTAAATCCTCCAGCGCAGGATGCTTCGCATAGTCTTCAGTTGCTATTACGGTTCTCTTCCCAAGGTAGGTGATGTAGCTTTTCAGGTGAACGATTTTAGGATTCTCGATAACATCTACTCTAACATTCAACCATTCTCTAATCTGCTTCACTCCATCCATGTTGGTTCTCTCAGTCACTCCGCTTATGAGTCGATCCGGGAGATGAACCACATCTCCTCCCTCAACAGTAGCAGGATATTCCGCCTTTTTCACAGGCATGTAGGTTTTAAGAAACTCCATAACAGCCTCCTCTTCACCTCGGCGGCTATCCTTCGCCATCCGGCAGATGAGGGCTCTACCCTTATGGATGACTGCATTATCTTCTACAAAGCATGAGTCGGGATGCATATCATCCCGAGGGAGAGTGATTACCTCGAGACCGAGTTCTCTCAGGGTTTGACAATACTCTTCGTGCTGCTTCCTTGCAAGGTTGAGATCTACGAGATGTCTGAGCGGGTGAGAGGAGATACAACTTCTATAACGATCCCCTGGCTGCCTGACTAAAGCATGTTTTGGGGCATTATCACTCATCTAACTCATGTTTTTAGTATGAGACTTCAGTAAAAATGCTTTCGACTATTAAAAACTGATCCTAATTTTGTGAGGCTGTTAGCTCCAAAAATTTAATGCAATTTGAGGCTTCTCCTCTTCTGCGCGTTCTCAGCCTCCTCCTCAGCCTCCTTCAATAGTCGGTATATGTCAGGAGTCCGCCCACCATGCTTCGTCTCACGACCCGCCGTCCTAACCATGACTGGGACAGGGACAAATGGACCAACCAAGATGGCTTCACCCTGCTCTAAAGAGGGTAGATCCTCTAGAAGGTCTTCGGAGAAGGATTCGCTTGCAGCACGTATGGTCTGCTGGTCTGACTGGTTGACTATGCGGAGGATCGCCAAGTTGCTGCAATTACTTAAAACATCAGAGTCGATCTTCCTCGGTCTCTGACTTATGATTATGAGGAATAAACCGAATTTCGCTCCCTCCGTCGCTATCCTCGCTATGATGTTCCTTGAGAACTTTCCACCCATCTCGGCTGGTAAGGCGAATCTATGAGCCTCCTCGATGAAGATAAACAAGGGGGGTTTAGCCCAAGGCTCCTTCCTGAACTTTGCATCGAAGATTTTCTGGAGAATGACTCCGACGAAGACGTCTTGAACACGATCAGGCAACCCGCTTAGGAAGATATCTGACATATGCATCGGCTTGAAGAACTTGCTAACATCTAAATCCTTATAAGTGAATACGCCTTCGTCACTGAGATCCTCGAGACGCATCTTGATAGTGGCTATTCTCTTCTCATCTTCTTTCCTATCAGGCTTCTCATCGTCGAGTTTAGCTACGATATCGTCTATTGTGTAGAGCCTTTTCTCTTTCGATAGGTCTTTGATGACCCTTCTCAGGATTATTCTTTGGATGTCGCCGTCAATCCCAGCTAATGCGTAAAGCTCTCTTAGACTGCATGAGGAAACACTTAGGTTCAGAGGCTCCGTATTAGGTGATTCAAACCTCTCAGCGGCTTCAGGTTTAAACACGGTTATCTTATCATGGAAGAATTTGTGAAGGCGCCCTTCAAGATCCAGAGCCATGTTAGCATAGTCTCCGTGAGCGTCTATCGTCAGAATCGTTGCTCCTCTCTTGAGAAGTTCCTCCATGATCTTGCCTGCAAAGTAGCTCTTACCGTACCTGGTCATCGCTAGGATAGCGGTATGCCTATGCAACTCTCTCCCCGAAATGCTTATATCAACCCCCTCCCTGTGGAGAAGGCTTCCCACCTTCAGCGGAACATCCTCTACACTAATCTTGAAGAATTCGTTTAAGAGACTATCAGAGGCTCTCAGCACAGGTGTGCCTGGCATCGGAGGGGAGCGGGGATGTCGGATCTCTCGCTTCCCACCTTCTTCATGGATATATCCGAGAACCTTCGCGGAGGCTATTATCTGCATAAGCTCGTCGCTCACCCCTAGTGCCCTCTGCTTCCAAGACGCGCTTGGGGTACTTCTCTGGTCGTAGAAGGGGTGGCTTGATGCGAGGCGCTTGACCTGACCGAGGACTTCTACTTCCTTGACTAAGCCCTCTCGGAAGATTTCTTCAACAGATACTTGAACATATTCATAGTTGATTGGACGGTGTTCAGGACTGTAGATGCTAAACTCGAACGAGCCGGGAGTTGCCTGCCCTATAATCATCCCGTACTCGATCATAGTTCCACCTCTCTGAGTGCCCTCCTTCTTCTAGTGGTATCAAATCCAGCTTCTTTAAGCCTTTCAATCAAGTACGGCTCATATTTCGATTTATAGAGGTCTGTATCGAACCTTGCAATCTTGTCTGCGTTATGGAGGGGGATATTATACTCGACTTCGTTGCAGAACCAGTACCCTAGATGGTTAAGGATACGGATTAAGGCTTCAAGGCTCAACCCTTCATCGACAAACCTACTCCTCTTCATACTCTTCCACTTTCCTTTGAATCCTAATATGGAGGCGGACAGGTCAACTCGAAGTGGACGTGCGTCTAAAGCAGGTTTGAAGTAGGTCATCGCCACCCCAGGAGTAGAGAAGAAGGCGTCCAAAGCTGAGATCACTCTCTCTGCTACTGATCCACCAACAACACGCTCGATTCGACGGTAAAAAGCCGGTATACTACCCCCCACATAATAGATTGAGGGTGCGAGGAGTAGAGGAGTGGAGAACCCTGTTTTAGATACTGAGTGCTCGATGAGTGCTGTGTCGCACAATGGAACGGTGTCAAGGAGCGGTTCAAGAGCCTCCTTATCTTCAGGAGTCCAGTCAACCATTTTCAACCTAAGATCATATGGAGACGAAGCCTCTTCGAGAAGAGAAACCTCCTTTTTTAAACCTGCTTTAATGGCAGCCTCCTTTAGAAGTTCCATGTGGAGATAGAAGACTGAAGAGTCTTTAGAGACTGCTGCTAATGGAAAAACCTCGGCTACGCTGACCTTGTAGAGTGAAGAAACTGCTTCGAAGAGTTCAGCCATCAAGGTTGAATGATGCTGATAATCGTGGATCGCGTAAGGAAAACGGGGAAAATACAGGGAGCCATCCATCAACACTAAAGGCTTCCCTCCCTCCTTCAGCACCTGTTCTGAAGCCTTTCTAGCAGCCTCATACTCTGAGATCAAACGCACGTAGCTAGGGATACTGTAACGGTCCCTATCATCGAACACTTCTCCAGAGTAGATTTTAACCCGCTTCACCATCCCTTGACCCCTATCTCGAATATGGATCAGAGCGCACGCTCTACCAACGGCTATAAATCCTCCATAAGCGAACTCTGAGAATTGTACACCTCCATCCACAGAGATCAGGGTCACGTCATCTTCAGGAGGCTTAAAAACAAAGTCGATCCATTTCCCCGTGACTTCCCTCGACAGTTTAGGTGGAGGAGTCTCACTTTCCTGTCTCTTGATATTTCCAATAACCCGCTCAAGCTCTTCATAAAACTCTTCAAAGAAGAGGTCTCTAACCTGTGGCAAGACTCATCTAAAAATTGATCAACGATTGTAGGCTTTTATACTCAATGGTTTAGAGCGCAGCGGAGGCTCCTCAAGGTCGCAGGCTAATCGACCTGCAGCTACGCTTAGCCCTCCTCGAGCCCGTTACACATGAGCGCTGAACGTCCAGATTTAGGTTGCTCCCTCCCGGGCCTGGCCAGGTTCACCTAGTGAATGCTCCTTCACCTCCCTACAGAGGTGAAGGCCACAACCGCCAGCCCCATGAGGCAGGCCTTCAACGGATTGCTGAGCGCCTTACAGCCCGCTTCACCAGCTCCCTTGAGGTTGCTGACCCCCTTTATAGCCCGTTAAGGGTGATAGGGCAGGGCTAGTTCCCCGGTCCTACCCTCCGCTGCAGTATCTCTTAATTGAGATTTCAGAATAAATGCGTTTCTGATAGAAAAATTAATATGCAGTTTGATCACCCTCAGAGAAATACAAATTTAGGAAGCTTTATGATGAATCGGAGTGTTGAAAGCTCTCAACGTGGAAACTATTACATTCTGATTCTTGCAATGATCTCTATGCAGGTCACCGTTTCTACCATATACATGGTTCTCCCAATCTTTTTCAAGAATCACGGTATCTCTGTGTCGAGTAATGGAGTCCTAATCTCGGCTGGAACGTTTGCAGGGATTTTCAGCTCCATAATCGCTGGAAGACTCTCAGATACGAGGGGAAGGAAGCCGGTTCTACTCTTCGGGGTAACCGTCTATGCTCTAGTTTTCTTCCTCTTCGCCTTCTTAAATAAAGACTTCAATACGTTTTTCATACTACGTTTTATCGAAGGTTTCTCTTTCTATATGATCCCTGTAGCGATAACAGCTATCGCGGCTGACATTTTTCCAGCTGAGGACCGGGGGAAAGCGATGGCTTTGTATAGCATGGCTGGGGGAGTAGGACAGTTTTTTGGACCAATCGTCGCAGGCATCTTCATAGATGTAGCTGATTTTACGAGTTATTTCATATTCTGTGGAGTCTTTGTAGCCATCAGCGCCGGCGTCATATTCCTATTCGTTAAGGAGACCCTTCCAGCTAAGCCTAGTGGTGTGAAAGAAGAGAAGAGAAACAGATTAGACCTTAAGAGATTCGTATCAATGTTAAAAGGATTAGGAGTCTTCGTCGGGATATTCTTGACATCAATACTCTTCCAACGTCTAGGCTACACAATGGTTAATCCATTCTTATCCCTTTACCTCGAAGAGGAGCTTGGCTTGAACATGACAAGCATGAGCTTCTTCTTCGCTGTCCGTGCCCTTTGCACACTCATATTCTCTCCTTTAGCGGGAATATTAGCGGATAAGTATGGTCGGAAACCGGTTTTTCTACTAGGCTCATTTAGTCTCGCAGGGACAATGATAGGTTATTGGCAGGTGAACTCGTACGAACTCGTCCTAGCTACGAGGGTAATGGAGTCCACTTCAAACGCGATACTAATGCCGACTATGAGGGCTTACATCGCTGATCTTATTCGCCCTGAGGTCAGAGGCTTCGGAATGGGTTTATACACGACGATTATTGAAGAGAGCTCAACTCTGGGAGCTTTATTCGGAGGTGTGATAGCGGAGTCTTACGGCTTTGGAGCTATTTTCTTATCTGCAGCCATAACTAGCGTCATTTCAGCATTCATAGTCTTATTGAAAGTCCCTGAGCCGAAGAAACTCTTTGGTAAAGTCGATGAAGAGGCTAAATCGAGATCAAGCCGAACCTCATGAGGCTTAGAGCGATATTCGAGAGCAGGAGGGCTAGAAACCCATACATTGCGATCTTCTGGATCCAAGAACCTACTTTTTGCATGGGGCGGAGAAAGGCATTCAGCATCTGCCCCCCGTCGAGAGGATATATAGGCAGCATATTTACAAGAGCTAAATTAATCGAAAGATTTGTGAAAGTGAATCTCATCGGATCAATGAAAGCATATAAGTAGTCAGGGAGCACCCCTCTTAAAGGAATGCTCAGTAGAAGAGCTATCAACCCTGTTAGAAGGTTGATGAAGGACCCCGAAGCGAATACACGTAACTTTGACATTCTATCAGCCTCCTCGATGGATTTTTCATCAGGCTCGACAGCGCCCCCAAATGTGACTACTGCCAAGAGGATTGCAGAGGATTTTATCGGGATTCCTTCGATCACACACTGGATTCCGTGAGAAATCTCATGGAGCAGGATCGCGAGCCCTGCGGAGAGGAGGAACCCTGGTAGGCTGAATAACTTGATAGTCAAGCCAGGAATCAGGGGGGTGACGGACAGAGCCTCCGTGGGGGAGAAAAAGAGGTTGTAAAGATTCTTTGCTAAGAGTAATGTAACTAACGCAGCTTCTCCGACAGCCATAGTTACGCTTATGTTGCCTATTATCCTCCAGAATTTTGGATTCAGGCGCCCGAGTTTCTCTAGAAAACTATTCAACCTAGTCGATTTATATAACGCGTATAGTGGGTGGACTTCTAGCCCGAACCTCTGCAGCTTAAGCATATAAGAGGCTAAGACGAAGACCCCCCAGAGAACCAATAATGAAGCTAACGTTAAAAGGACATTACTCTCATTATTCATGCCTACCAGTTTGCATTACACTCCAAATATTTAAGCCCCCCTTTATTAACGTCAGCAGCCAGTTTAAAAAACCGAGATTTGATGTATCGGGTATTAACTTCAATCCTTCTTGATTTGAACGAAAATAATTTCAGTATAGCAATTGATAAGGATGGTGGAAAAAACTATGAAATCTCGCTGAATAATTTGATATTGATGTCTTGAGGCGCTTTAACGCCTTCAGCTATCCTGTCCCCGATTAGGAGCTTGACATTCTTCTCTCTAGCGGTTTCTAATAGCCGCCCAGTGATTATTCCATCGAATACTATAGCGTCAACACCTTCGCTCTCCCTCAGCCGGTCTACTAGTTCGCTCACCGGAACCCTACCTACCTCGGCTCCATCCGGATTCAGCATCACAGCCTCTAGCGTACCCTTCAAGTTTGAAACGAGCTCACCGTACTTCTCAAAGTTGACGACCTCCGTAACAGGCACTTTATGTGAGAGGGCTTCAGCAATCTCTTCTGCGTCCAACTCTTCAACTTCTTTACCTTTAGGAGCCCGAGCCACGTATGTTGGTTTAGCCACTTGCAGCAGCTCCTTTAGGATGAGGTCTCCTCCCCTATCTCCATCGAGAAAAGCCGTCGTTGTCTTCTTTTTTGTAAACTCTATCACTGTTTTCGGTACTTTCACACCTTCTAAAGCGAGGATCCCAGTATACCCGTTCTTTAGTAGGTTTATCACATCAGCTCTCCCCTCAACCAGGATTACTTCATTAACCTTCGAAATGTCAGGGGTTGCCGTGAGCCTTTCCTTCCCGTACTGGATCGGCTGAACCTTTTGATCCTCTAATGAGACTTCTTGGAGAACCTTCTCTATATCCTGCGTCTCTTTGACGACCCAAGATCGCATAAGCTCCTTAGCTCTTTGAACGATCTTTTCTCGTTTATCAATCCTTATATCTAGTATACGGTTAATCGTCACCTTGGCTTCGCATGGTCCTACTCGGTCAACCGTCTCCATCGCGGCTGCTATGATCGCGGTCTCAGCCCTGTCTAGGCTCGAAGGCACAGTTATCGTTCCGTAGGTTTTATCGGATTCGGATTTGAGTTCGATATCTATCCGACCAATCTTCCCCGACTTCTGCAGCTCCCTTAATTCGAAGTCTTTGGGGAAGAGTCCTTCGGTCTGGCCGAAGATCGCTCCTATGACATCGTGTTTCTCGACTACTCCTTCGATCTCGAAGCTTGCTTCAATAATGTATTTAGCTCCAAGCTGTTTTTCCTTCTGATTCACATCATTCACCTTCGTCTTTATTTGGTTTCACCCCTACCGCAGGCGAGCCTCATGATCCTTCTGAGGCTTACCTGGGGTTAGAACCAGACCCTAACGTAATTGCTGGGGAATGGTTCTCCTCGAGATCGAGTTGAACATTCGCCCTGCGGTGAGAGTGAAAGAGTGTTTCTTTCTAAACACCCATCTAAGATTTATCATGTCATAATAAAAACCTTCCTTAATGGCATAGGATTTTTATTTAAAATAAGTGAAAGGGTATTATGAGGCATCTCTGAATGGTTAGGGTAGGGATCAATGGTTTTGGACGGATCGGGCGCCTTCTCTATAGGGCGATCCTTGAGTCGGATTACGACGTAGATGTGATCGCAGTTAATGACGTTACAACAAGTAAAAACCTCGCTCACTTACTAAAATATGATAGTGTCCATGGAAAGTTACTGAACGATGTAATGAATAAAGAAGGTAGTATCATAGTTGATGGAAAAGAGATTAAGGTGCTCAACGAGCTTGAGCCTTCAAAGCTGCCATGGAGAGATTTAATGGTAGATATAGTAGTCGAGTCTACAGGTCGTTTCACAGAGAGATCCAAGGCAGCTAAACATGTAGAAGCCGGAGCGAAGAAAGTGCTTCTATCCGCAGCTGGAAAGGATGTCGACGTAACCATAGTCCCTGGAATAAACCATGACAAGTACGATCCAAACAAACATGAAATAGTCTCCCTAGCCTCATGTACGACGAACTGCCTAGCACCGATCGCAAAGATTCTGAACGATGAATTTGAGATAGAGTCAGGGTTAATGACTACCATACATGCTTACACTAATGACCAAAGACTTTTAGATCTTCAGCACAGTGATTTAAGGAGGGCTAGGGCTGCAGCCACAAACCTGATAATAACAACTACCGGGGCAGCTTCAGCAATAGGTCTAGTATTACCTGAACTCGCGGGGAAGCTCAACGGGATAGCTGTGAGAGCTCCAGTCTCCAATGTCTCATTAACGGATCTCATAGTGACTGTTAAAAAGGCTACTACAGTTGAGCAAGTGAACTCAGTCTTTAAGAAAGCGTCTGAGGGCAAGTTGAAGGAGATTCTAGCATATACAGAGGAGCCCCTCGTCTCGTCTGACTTTATTCATGATCCCCATTCAGCGATAGTTGACGGCCTCTCAACGATGGTGGAAGGCAACCTGGTTAAGGTCATGGCTTGGTATGATAATGAATGGGGCTATAGTAATCGATTAGCTTGGATGCTTGAAAGGATGGGAAAACTAGGAGGTTTCTGAAATCCCCTTTTTATCTCGTTACTTGTAGTTGACGCATTTTTTCTAGGTTTTTATGATGATGCCGGAAATACTCTCTTACAGGCTCGAGTATCTTAATCATCGCCTCGGCTACAGCCATCTTGAAATCGAGGGGGTGCAACTCTTCAGACCTATATAGTTCTTCAAGCTCAGCAAAATCTTCGATGGTAATATCGCCTCCATACTTTGAGGATCTTTCAACTTCTAAAACACCGAGGTGGGGGAAGACAACCATCTTCGCATGGTCGATTACAGGGTTACCCTCTATAAGTTTGGGAGGGCAGAAGGCGAGGCGATACTTCTCCCTTATCGTATCTGGATCATCGTTAACGTATACAGCCCCCTTCTCAACGCTTTTAGACATTTTCTTCTTAATACTTTGATCTATCGAAGCCTCCTCATCGAACGCGCCTTCAACAGTCTCGCCTTGAAGACCTGGAAGCAGAGGCGAATGTAGGCAGACTGGGGTTTTGAAGCCAAGCTTTGGAGCGATCTCTCGAGCAAGCATGTGGACCTTCCGCTGGTCTAACCCGGCTCCAGCTACGTCTAGGTCCATCTGGAAGATGTCGCTAGCCTGCATTGCAGGGTATAGCATCCATGCAGCTTCGATGTCTCCGGCTTCGAAACTTCTCCCCATGATAGGCAACGCCCGTTGAATTCTTTTAACCGTTGAACCTTTCATGATTCTTATAACCTTCTCCCAGTAATCAGAGCTGTTAACGAGGTCTGAAGCCCAAATATAACGAACCTTCCCTTCGGGGAGTCCGAGGGCTGTGAAACATTCTTTGAAATATTCTCCTCCGATCCTTATGTTCTCCATGATGCCGCCGAGCTTATTATTGATCCAGCTATGCCAGTCTGCAAGGAAGATGATGAAATCGAATCCCGCCTCAACCCAGTCGAGCATCTTTTTTCCAACTATCAATCCCGTACCAGCATGCATGAGTCCCGAGGTTTCGAAGCCGACGTAACCTTTAGGATGGTCGACGACCTCGAGCATTTGACGGAGTTCATCCGGAGTAATTATCTCTTCGAGGTTCCGCACACAGAGTTCGTAACGTCTCTCCAGATCCATTGGATCCACCTGAAACCAGAATATTCAACACCCGCCAACTTTTTAAGGTTTAAGGACAGGAGGACATGCACCTAAGGGGAAATATGAAGCAGGATGGATTCCTAAACTAAAGACGGGCGTCTCTGTCCCTCGCAACAAACCCTCAACTTCACAGACCGGGCTTCGCCCTCCTAAGTTGAGCTCTCTCAGGAGCGAGGATTCTGACGCCCGCCTACCCGCCTGTACCATGACTGGGTAACCCGCTCTTCACAGCTAAACCTCAGAGGAGTCCGTCTGCATGGCGCGTCGTCTTCAGCGGGCGTATATGTCTTCGTAATCTTAGGTTTTATTCCTTTCGAAACTTTCAAAGGATTCATAAACAGTAAAAACATTTAATTTTTTTCAGAAGAAACGAAGAGGTTTTATATTTAATCTGGAGTAGCTAAAGGGAAGCGTGGTAGCATGTCTGTGGAAAGATTCGCGAGAAAAGAACTGCTCTCTCTAGGAGGTGGCTCAGCCACTAGAGTTATGATTGGGAAGATTCCAGGTTTAATCAATCTTGGCGCAGGGGACCCAGACTTCGACCAACCAAAGTTCATAGCGGACGCAGTCTATAAGGCGATGATGGAGGGTCACACCCACTACGCGTTTGGGGGGGACCTCGAATTCAAGAAGGCTATCGCGGAATATTATGCAAAGTATGGTATAACAGTGGATCCAGAGACTCAGGTTACGATCACCTCAGGTGGGTCGCAAGCCATATTCCAAGCCTTCGCCGCAGTCCTCAACCCAGGGGATGAGATAATTATTCTAGATCCTGCTTATCAGGGATACAATCAGCCTGCAGCATACTTTGGAGCTAAGATAGTAAGGGCGAAAATGAAGAAGGATAAGTCAGGACTATTTAGACCAGAGATAAACAACATTAAGGCAGCTGTGACGAAGAATACTAAGGCTTTGATGATTTGCAACCCTGATAATCCGGCAGGCATCGTCTATACTAAAAAGGAGCTTGAAGAAATCTCCGCGTTAGCTGTTGAGAAAGACTTCGTCGTCTTCGACGACATGATATATACCGAGTTTATCTGGAGGGGAAGAAAATATGCGCCTATTTTCGATATGCCAGGAATGCAGGAGAGGACTATGGTTCTGTCAAGCTTCTCTAAGACCTTCGCTTGGACGGGGTGCAGAGCTGGATTCATAATCGCTGGACCCCAGCTTTCCGAATTGCTGAATCGGGTGCCTATAGGAATATGCTCTGTCCCAGTGGCTTTCCAGAAGGCTGGCATCGAGGCTCTGAAAAACGGATGGGGCTTTGTT
Organism: Candidatus Bathyarchaeota archaeon; assembly: GCA_018396695.1. Taxonomy (GTDB): domain Archaea; phylum Thermoproteota; class Bathyarchaeia; order TCS64; family TCS64; genus JAGTQU01. Next base: position 83,490 of record JAGTQU010000002.1, read on the forward strand.
GAAGAGATGAGGAAGGCGTACGAGGAGCGTATTGAATACTGTGTTAAACGTATGAATGAGATATCTGGAGTAAAGTGCCCGATGCCTGAAGGAGCCTTCTACCTGTTCCCCGATATCTCAGGGTTGGGGATACCTTCAGCAAAGTTCTGTGAGGGCATCTTCAAAGAGGAGAAGCTGAGAATAGTCCCAGGCACAAACTATGGTCCTAATGGGGAGGGGCATGTAAGACTAGCGCTGGTTGTCCCCCTAAAGACCTGTGAAGAAGTGATGGACAGATTCGAGAGATACGTGAAGAAACTTAAACCCTAATTTTTTTAATTAGTGCAACGCTCTGAACCCCGTGATTTAAAAGAGCGGATTCAGTTAGAAAGCCTATATAGTTTCTTCGCATTTTCGAAGAGGATGTGTTGAGCTATCTTTTTGGCTTCCTCTTCATCCAGCTCCTCAGCTTCAATCAAGTAATCAAGGACCTTTGAAAGGGATTTCTTGACGCGTCTAGAGGCTAACCAGTGAAACTCAGGAATATTGAACCCGTCTGAACCGTAGACGATCTTGTTTGTTGGAGCCATCTCGAAAAGGTTTAGAAGCTTCTCGACAGCGCCTATAGTAGCAAAAGGTATCATCTCAGATAGATCTAAAAAGACGTTCGGGTACGAGCTGACCAGGAACCCTGACTCCTCCGTGAAGGGGTACCCTCCATGAACTAGAACTATTCTTACGTTCTTAACCGAATGGTCGTTTATGAACTCGTGGAGTAGTAAAGGATTCGACAAACTCAGATCCATAGGAGCGTCTCCGAATCCCGTATGGATTTGAAAAGGGATCCCGTAACTCCTACTCGCCTCTATACCTAAGTAGGCGAAGTAGTCGAAGACGGTTTTAACCAAGTCAGTCTTAGCTGATAAAACTTCTCTGACGCTTCTCTTCTCGGATACGGCTAAGGCTAGCTTTGCGTAAGCCATCTCAGCTTCATTCTCGCTTCTCCGCTTAATGTTTAAGCCCGTGCGATACGCAATGATCGTCTTCAAACTCGCAGCTCCATTCGATACCGCTTCATCTATTTGTTTATGGAAACCATCTACAGCCGAGTTGAATGAAAGCCGCGCCCTCATAAGGCTGTAAAGAACTCTTTCAATCCTAATGATCTCCCTCACCTTACATGGGACAATTTTCCTGAACTCTTCAATGCTTATCGAATATCCCGTACTCTCAATCGAAGGATAGCCCGTATCAACGAGCATCATATCGATCCTTGCGTCACTAAAAAGGAGCCTTATATACTCTATAGGATCTTGCTTATACTGTTTCTCCCTTTCTTTGATAATTTCTTCATCACATCCTTGAACTCCTAGAAGACGAGATAACTCCTTCATCATCTGTCGGTATAAGAAAGTGTTAACAACGTCTTGTTGCGGGATCTCTACATCAGAGAGTTTAAGATAAGATGGAAAAGGCTTCGACTCCTTCGTGGGGAGGAAAGGATGACAGTGGTCATCGACGACTTTATAGTTAGATAAATCGAGCATGAAACTATCCCTGAAACATAATAAACCATACGCCAAATAAAAAAGGGAAGTATGAAGCTTCAAAGATTTGGGGCTACTTTTTCTTCAAAGCCGCTTCATAAGCCGACCTTGCAACCTCAAGCGGAGGATTAACCTCTTCAGGTATCGGCGACTTGTAGACCCTATTCTTCATCCTCTGTTTAAACTCTTCCTGAGCCTTACTCAACAACTCTGGCTTAGTCATCAAGTCTAAACCTGCTCCGGCTATCGTCTTCGCTGCGAAGATCAAGGATTTGTGACCGATGCTCATTCCGCTGCAGGCAGTTGCTTGCCAAGAGTGGCCTGGAGCTCCAAGTATGAACGTGGCTGTACCGAACTCCATCGTCGGAGTCTTCCAGCTTACATCTGATACATCCGTCGATCCCGCCATCACCATTCCTTCATCCCAGGGATCAATCACCTCTTGGACGATGTCGACGTCGAGATACTTCTCCCAGTCTGGAAAATTCAATTTCCTTAAAACATCCCTCTTCTGCTCTTTGGGAACAGTCTCCGCGATCTTTCTAGCAAACTCCATCTCTTCGCTAGTGTATTGAATAACGCCTATCTCCCTCATGTTCGCGGTCACAATCTCGCTTAGAGTTTTATTCGGAAGCAGATTGTAGCATCCTCCAAGAAACTCAACCTTATGCGTCGTCTCAGCCATCAAGTCGGCTCCTTCAGCGATCTTCAGAACCCAATTGTATATCTGCTCAACCTGATCCCTTTCAGGGGCTCTAACATAGAACCAGCTCCTCGCGTAGTCTGGAACAACGTTCGGCTGCCCTCCACCAGCCTCGATGACGTAGTGGATACGAGCCTTCTCGATTATATGTTCACGCATGTAGTTTACGCCAATATTCATCAACTCCACGGCATCGAGAGCGCTCCGCCCCTGCTCAGGAGAGCCAGCCGCGTGCGAAGACTTCCCATAGAAATGGAATTTAACGGAGTTGACGGCGTTACTACTCGAAAGTCTAGCAGTGTTTATCTGGCTCGGATGGTGGCTTAGACACGCGTCAACGCCTTCGAAGAGCCCTGCCCGAACCATGAAGACTTTGCCATCATAGTTCTCTTCCGCAGGAGTTCCGAAGAACTTTACCGTCCCTTTGATCCCTACCCTCTCCATCGTCTCCTTAATAGCGATAGCCCCAGCCACCCCTGACGTCCCATGTATGTTATGCCCACAACCGTGTCCAGGAGCCCCTTCAATGACAGGCGTCTTGTACGGGACAGGCTCCTGAGAGAGACCAGGTAGCGCATCATATTCTCCCATCACTCCTATCATAGGACGCCCTTCCCCCCAACTTGCCACGAAGGCTGTAGGCATCCCTGCGACACCCCTCTCAACCTTAAATCCATGCTTCTCCAGCTCGTCCGCAAGGAGCTTCGAGGACTTGTACTCCATCAAACCGAGCTCAGCGTAACCCCATATCTTGTCGCTGATCTCGATTATCCTATCCCGGTTCTCGTCAATCCATCTCCACGCTGATTCCTTCATCCTACAACCCTATTATTTAGATGAAATAATCTACGTAAAAAATATGGGGAAGATTATCGCTTAGAAGAAGATTTAACTCTTCTAAAAAAGAGGGCGTTAGAAAAGAGTTGCTAAAAAAGTTTATGAGAATATTTTCTTGAAGCGATCGACTATAATCTTCTCATCTCCATCGTCAAGATTGAGAGTATTTATTATGAAGCTGTTCCCAGTCCCCCAGTATCTAACCCAGATCTCAGGATTTTCTTTTCTCAACGCGGAAACGATGCCTCTTACCTTCTCTTCAGAGAAATCATCGAAGCTAAGCTGAAGCCCTATAGTGTGGTACCCCGATCCTTTACCAGATTGAGGAACATAGTTTAAACGCACGTTACGTAAGCCGCTGATACCTCGTAGACTATCCTCAATGTAGTGGACTTTCTCCCAAGCAGGTTTAAACCTCTCAGTTTCGTGATCAAGGGTCATCCATAGTCTAAGCGCCACCACTAAACCCACTATCTCTTGCCTATCGAGCTTATATCCACGTCCAATGCTTCTCCAAAAGCCAGGCATCTCCGAAGGCCCTGACTCGGCTCCGACGAAGCTGTGCAGACCAACAGCCTCGACGAGATCTTTTCTTCCTAAGACGAAGCCTGTGGATTGAGGCCCCCCAACATACTTACCTCCATAAGCAACGAGGTCGCAGCCCATTTTGGTAAACCGTTTCAGCCCTTCAAGAGGCCATGTCTGGCCGGCGGCATCAACTATGATAGGGATACCGTGATCATGCCCAACCTTAACAACTTCTTCAAGAGGCGCAACTTCGCTCCTAGGGGACATCAAAGCGGCATGGTGGATGGCTGCCGTCTTCTCGTTTATAGCCTTTTCAATCAGATCCGCTGTGCACCCCCACCTCTCATCCCCGACCGGGATGAGCCTGCCTCCTGGAACCTCCATACTTCTGTCATAGACGAGAAGACGGTTGCACCTCTGGATTATGATCTCATTCTTCATGCCTGAAGTGTCTGGAAGCCTCCTCATCTTCTCGGGATCCTTACCTGCTATGCAGGCTGCTGCGCTTAAAACTAGACCGGCGAAAGCGCCAGAGGTTGGAAAAGCAGCCTCTGCACCTGTCAAATCGCTTATTATCTCACCTGCTCTTATGTGGAGCCCCCACATATCGCAGTAGTAGCTGTTAGCCTCATCCATCGCCCTCTTGACTTCTTCTTTGAGTTTGGATCCACCCAGCCTCGTCTATGCGAAGGCTGCGTTGATTACTCTTCTTACTCCAAGCTCATCATAAATGTTCATCAGAATCTATCAGCTTAAGATCGATAAAAGGTTTAGTGAAATGAAATTTTTTATTCGGTTAATCTAAAAGTGTTATTATCCCCAAGCACTCATCTCTCCCAGCACAGAGTCTGAAACCCTTCCTTCAACGACGTCGATGATTGATTCCTCAATGATGTCTAAAGCCTTTTCGAGGTCTTCTGGGCTAATATTCAGCGGGGGGGCTATGCGCAGAACATTGCCGAATCTTCCGAAAGAAATCATGATTAGCCCCCTCTCCCATGCTCTATAGCAGGTTTTCATAGCTTCCTGCCGTGCGGGAGTCTTCTTCGCATCCTTCACGAGATCGATGCCTATAAGCAACCCCTTACCCCGAATATCCCCGATGATCTCTAAACGCTCCTTCATCTCTTCAAATCTCCGCATAACCCTCTTACCAGTCTCTTCAGCCTTCTCTGGGAGACGCTCCTTTTCAACCACATTGATCGTCGCTAAAGAGGCTGCGCATACTATAGGGTTAGCCTCAGCCGTGAAAAGGTGCGCTGGAGCAATCCACTCCTCCATTAACTCGCTTTTAGAAATGAGTGCCCCCATGGGAAGCCCTGAGGCTATTGCTTTCGCAACGATCAGAACATCAGGCTCTATCCCGTAATGCTCGATCGCGAACATTTTTCCAGAGCGTCCAAACCCTGTCTGAACCTCTTCATCTACGTATAGGATGCCGTTCTCCTCACATAGCCTCTTGATTTCGCGTAAAAACTCTCTTGGGGGAATTATAACCCCTGCATCCCCTTGGATGGGTTCTAGTACGAAAGCCGCAACCTCTTCAGCTGGAATCAGGATCTTAAAGAGGCTCTCTATGAACCCTATGCAGTGGAGTCCACACTCGGGATACTCTAAACCAAAATAGCAACGGTAACAATCAGCGTATGGAACGTGGTAAACTTCAGGGAGGAGCGGTCCAAGCCTCTTCTTCAAGCCTAGTGCTGAAGCAGTCAGAGTCAACGCCCCATACGTCGTCCCATGATAGGATCCGAGGAATGAGATTATCTTCTGCCTGCCTGTTGCCGACCTCGCTAACTTGATGGCTCCATCATTTGCGTCTGACCCCGATAGGCTGTACGCGACTCTCTTCCTGAAGCTTCCCGGAGTTAGGCTCGCAAGCTTCTCAGCAAGGAGGACAGGAAGCTCGTAGAAGGAGTAGCCTAGGGTATTGTGGATGAATTTCTCAGATTGCTCCCTGATGGCTTTAACGATCTCAGGATGACAGTGCCCTATGTTGTTGACTGCGGCACCCGTCAAGAAGTCTATGTACTCGTTCCCGTCTAGATCCCATACCTTAGAACCCTCACCTTTCTCAATGACGAAAGGGTAGTAAGCCATCCTACACGCCTGAGAGATGATCCGCCTATCCCTCTCTACAACCTCTCTGCATCTTCTTGAAGACTTCATGGTTTAGAAGTTAGAGGCACGAGCATAAAGAAATTTTTATGAAAACGGCTGAAAACGGGGATTAGAACCATTGATTTGAGCTGACGGTGAGGTTTCAGACGGCTTGGAAAAAGCTTGGCGGGAGGACCTCTTCCCCAGTTTCAAGTTTAAGGCTCATCAACTCCTCCCTCTGCTTCTTCATAATGCTCCAGAACTCTTCTGGCATCTCCTCGTCTTTGAAGAAGTTCTCCATTCTTTCAATCTTCTCAAGCTGCTTCGTCAACCTGACGCTGAACTGGATCTCATAGTCCTTTTCAGAATATTCTCTGCCTAGAACCTCTCTGAAGAGGGTTTCCAGATCATTGAAGAGGGGGAGACATCCTATCGGCGTCTTTACGGCATCGTATTCTCCGCGAATCCTCCCTTCAGCCCATAGGATCCAGACTTTCTTATCCAACTTACTATTCGTGTATCTCCCCTCATGCTTTAGGAAATAGTTCATGGCATATACTCTAGGCTTATGCTTGAGCCTTCGACCGAAGCTGAAATGGTTGCTTATATACAACCCAAGGGGGACTACAACGAAGTCTATGTTCGCCATCGGGTCACATCTTCTGACGCCTGTTTTTCCAATAGTCGCAGTAGTAGTTTCCGATTCGAGGGCCGCTCCTAAATAGACGCCATGTTCCCAGCTGAGGGCTTCGGCGATAGGTACGTTTGTATCGCTATCTCTGCCTCCGTATAGGATTCCCTCGACTACTACCCCTTCAGGGTCGTTATATTTCGGATCCACATTCTCAAGCTCGCTTAGGCGCATCGTGTACCTTGCGTTTCCATGAGCGAAAGGTATTTCTTTCCCCTCACTATCCCGCTTCTCCTTCCACCACTCTCCGCTGAAGTTTACACCCTTCTCAGGAATGTCATCTCTGCCCATCCCAAGCCAGTAGGGGATACCATCTGCGACTAGTACGTTGCTGAATATTAGTTCGCGAGGAGTCGTCAAAGCCTTGTAGATCAGTGGATCGTCAATAGGATTAACGTCCTGAATTATTCCGAAGATTCCTTGCTCTATGTTGACCGCTCTAGCGTACCCTTCGTCATCTATCCTCAGGTAGGCGATGTCGTCTCCAACTATGCTCTGTCCAGGTATCATAGCTGTGCTAGTCTTGCCGCAAGCTGAGGGGAAAGCCCCTGTGAAATAGGTAACCCTATTCTTTCCTGGAGGATGAGCCCCCATTATTAGCATATGCTCAGCCAGCCAGTCCTCGTGGTTGGCTTTGTGGATGGCTAAACGTAGAGCAAGTTTCTTAAGCCCAACGCTATTCCCAGCGTATTGGTTATTCACGGAGTAGACTTTACCATCGACTACGTCAATGTATATCCTCCTTAAATGGACGTTCTTCGTGACCCTGTTTTCATTCAACTCCCCTGCCGAGTGTATGAAAGTGAAGAACTCCTTCGACCCCTTTAACCGTTTAAACTGGCTATACCCTTGCCTGTAAAGTATGTCCTCGCTGTGCGCAACGTACGGGGAATCAGTTATCTGCATAGCGCATAGGCTGAATCTGCTATTCGTTGGTCCAAGGCTGTAAAACTTCACTAAACATTCTTTCCCACCCATCGCACCATCCAGTAAAGTCAAAATCTCTTTCAGACCATCGTCTCTATCTATTGTGTTTATCCTCTTGCTTAGACGCATGTTTTTCGTTGTGAGAACCTTTGTTGCACCTACATCACGTGCCAGATCATAGTAGCCGTCGAAGTGTACTGTTTGTCCCCTTATTTTGAGCGTGGTTTCCTCGCCGCTTTTCAATGCGAGGTCCCTAACATAACGAATATCCTCTTCGCCCTCTCCTAGAACAGTAACCTTGGCTGGCTTACACAGTTTCGTGAAATATTCGATTTGTTCTATAACATGGATGTTTTCGAGTGCCTCAAGTTTGGTTCTGCTCAAAGAGTCTAGAAGATCGGAAAACTTGTCACTCAATTCTGATAAAAATACTATTACTCTCTAATAATTTTGGCGATTAAAGGCGTTTAATAAACAAGAAATCTTCTCTAGCTCACTAAAGGGTTAGGATCCGAAAAAAGGAAATAGAAGCCACTTCAACCCTAAATAGGGTTGTTCGACTTGGATACGATAAAGATAGAAGAAATGACTTGGCCAATGGTCAAGAAAGCAATTGAAAAAGGTTATAAAACAGTTATCGTCCCTGTCGGATCAATTGAACAGCATGGGCCTCACTTACCAACGGGAACTGACACATTTGCCGGAGATGTTTTCGGCATTCGGGTTGCTGAGAGGCTTGGGAAAGCCTTGGTTGCACCTACGATCAGGCCAGGCTGTAGTGAACACCATATGGATTTCCCCGGAACTATTACGATATCTCCTGAGACGCTCATCCGTGTTCTACTCGATGTATGTGAAGCCCTTGACAGACATGGTTTCGAGAACATCATCTTAATTCCAACGCATGGCGGAAACTTTGCTCCAGTCATCACGGCAACCCAGATAATAGCTCCGAGGCTTAAGGCTAACCTCATAGCCCTCGCAGATCTAGGTGGGCTCATTTCAAAGATGAATGGCGCGATGGCGGAGTTCGGAGTCTCAGCAGAAGAGGCTGGAAGCCATTCAGGAGCCGCTGAGACATCGCTTATGATGGCCTATAAACCAGATCTTGTTAGAGGAGAGGAGATGACAACCGGATATATGGGTCCTTTAACCTCTAAATATGTTCGAGCAGGCTTCAAAGCAGTGACCCCTACCGGAGTCTTCGGAGATGCGACTAAGGCGTCTCGAAAGGCTGGAGAGAGGATCATCGAGCTTGTAACAGAAATGTACGTTGAGAATATTAAAAGAGAGCTTGAAAGCTGAGGAGGATATTCCGAAAAGACCCTTCATTTTTTCATGTGATTATGCTTAAGCATCTTCTAGTCACTAAGACGTTGCCTCGATAAAAACAGGAAAGGCTTTTAGAATTTACACCATTCCCCCTGAGAATGCTTGAGGGAAAGTTGTTCTTAGTCTAGAATTTGGAGATATTATTATGGCGAACAAGTATCTTGAATATTTTAAATACCTAAATATCTAGATTAGTGAAGAGGCGGATTGATCCAAAAAGATGTTAAGAAGCCGAATTTAAACGATTATATGGCGGGTGCTCTTCTATCCAACGGAATCATCTGGATGTGGGCTATGGCTGTTAACATTCTCCAACCATTCATGCCAACGGAAGATGGTTTTATTCTAGGTTCAGTAACTTTCATAGTGTTCATAGGAGCTGGAATCATAGCCTCCTATCTCGTCATTAAGCGTTCAAGCTCCGACTATCTGAAGGTTTTGCTGAAGCTGGTTGCCTCTGAGATCATCTTTTCAATAATATTCATATTATCTTTTGTAAACCCTTCAGTAGAACTTATAACGGTGTTGTTCTTTAGCTTCGTAGTCGGGGGTTTAGTTGGCCTATATCTCGCTGCGAGACCAAAGTTGATTAATAAGCCTACTGGAAAGGTAGCTAACCAAAGCATAAATACCGAACCGCATTCAAAGAATTCCTTAAATTGAATGAATACACTACTAGGAGATGGGAGAAACCCCTTTTGTTCAGGAATATGGAAGTCACGCCTGAAGAAGAAGAGGAGCTGATTAGGAAGGTAGCCATGATAATACATAAGAATGGTTTAGAAGCAGCAGCAATCCTAATGATAGAGACGGTTAAACCTCTATCATACATAGGAGGTCAGATGGGGCGCCTATTCATATCGCCTTTCCTCCCCGCGTTTGGAGACAAGATTGAGGTTGGGGGAGAGAAGCTCATCACAGTATTCGAGAAGAGGGAGAATGTTGAGAAGCTTCTTAGTATGATTGAGGAGATGGCTAAGGCGGATAGCACGAAAGTTGAGAAGCCAAGCGAAACTAAAAAGAGAAGCCTTTGGAGGCGATTAATTCCTTTTTAGCAAGCCCAAAACTGATTCAAAATTAGAAAAATTTAACTTTCATCAACGTTGTCGATTCTACTGAATCTTGATGACCGCGTTGAAGAAGCCGAAAGATGAGATGCAGTATATCCTCGCAACTGACGTAGGAAGCACCACGACTAAGGCTCGTTTCTTCTGCAGGAAGAATGGAGAGTGGAGGTTTCTAATAGCTGGAGAGGCTCCAACAACGGTTGAAGCTCCATACGAGGATGTGACTCTAGGAGTGAGAAACGCTGTTAGAGAGGTTGAAGAATTAACCGGGCACAAAATACTCTCCCCAGACGGAAGCGGTATAATAGTGCCATATGATGGAAAGGCAGGGGTCGACCTCTACTGCACCACGAGCAGCGCGGGTGGCGGGCTCCAGATGATGGTTGCAGGTTTGATCAAGACGATGACGGCTGAGAGCGCTAACAGGGCGGCTCTAGGAGCTGGCGCCATAGTAATGGATATAATCTCCCGCGATGATGAACGTCAACCGTTCCAGAAGATCCGTAGAATAAGAAGCCTTAGACCGGATATGATCTTGGTCGCTGGAGGGACTGATGGCGGGGCCACAGCACACGTCGTTGAGATAATTGAGCTCATTAAGGCGGCGGAGCCGAAGCCGAGACTTGGAGTCGGGTACCAACTCCCCATAATCTACGCTGGGAACAAAGAGATTAGGAAACAAGTCGACGAGATGATGGGGAAAGACTTCGCCCTCACAATCGTCGATAATATTAGACCGTCACTCGAGGTGGAGAACACGGAACCAGCTAGGAGGGCGGTCCACGAGTTATTCATGGAGCATGTGATGAGCCACGCCCCTGGCTACACGAAGCTGATGAAGTGGACCGACGTAGATATCATGCCTACACCTGCAGGAGAAGGGTTAGCCATGCAGCTTATAGCTAGCACCTTCAAGAAGAATGTCCTAGGAGTAGGTCTCGGAGGAGCGACGACGAACGTATATTCCATCGTCGACGGGAGATTCGTCAGAAGCGTCAGCGCAAACCTCGGGATGAGCTACAGTGTCACGAACGTTATGAAGGAGGCAGGGGTTAGCAACATTATGAGATGGCTCCCCTTCCGATTAGAGGAAGAAGAGGTTACGAGTAGACTGTCAAACAAGATGATCAGACCTACAACAATACCCCAGACTATTGAAGACTTGATCGTCGAGCATTCTGTCGCAAGGGAGGCGTTACGCTTAGGCCTCAATCATCATAAGTCGATTGCAACCAGGTTAAAGGGTATTCAAGTCCAGCGAACTATTTCAGACATGTTCGAACAGGAACTTGAAGAGACCTATATTAAAATGATGATCATCGACATCATAGCAGGGACCGGAGGGCTCCTCAGCCACGCTCCTAGGAGGGTTCAAAGCATGTTGATCCTTATAGACGCTTTTCAGCCTGAGGGTGTAACAAGAATGTTCCAAGATAGTGTCTTCATGATGCCTCATCTAGGAGTCCTTTCAACGGTTTACAGAGAGGCTGCCTGGAACATATTCGATAAGGATTGTCTAGTTAGACTCGGCACAGTGATAGCCCCAGCAGGCATCATCAATCCAGGGGAAACAGCGATGACGGTGGAGTTGAATATGCCCGACGGATCCAAAATAAAGGAGAGCATAGGTTTTGGAGAAATTAAACGTATAGCGTTATCAGAGAATACAGAGATTGAAGCAGTGATCTCGCCTCATAGAGGTCTAGACGTAGGCGCCGGATCAGGGCACCAAGTTGAGAAGCCTGTGATGGGGGGAGAAGTCGGGTTAATCCTGGATGCAAGAGGAAGACCGCTCCAGATCCCTCAGGAAGAGGCGGAGAAGAAGGCTCTACTTCTCAAATGGTTTAAAGCGTTGGATCTATATCCTCCGGATAAGCTTGAGGAGCTTGTGTGACATGAAGAAGAAAAGCGTAGAAGCTGAGAAAGTTTCAAAGGAAGCCCATGCGTATACTCCGGGGCTTAAAGTAAAGAGGAGCATGACCATCAATAAGACGAGGAGGCTGCCAATCCCTGGTGAAGTCTTCGTGAAAGTCGGGGATACCGTAGACTACAATACGATTGTTGCTAGGGCGCAGATTCGAGGAGACCCAGAGATAGTGAAGGCGGCGATAATGCTGGGGGTTGAGGCTGAAGACCTTCCAAGATACGTGAAAAAGAAGATCGATGAGAGAGTCTCGAAGGGGGAGGTTATAGCTGCGTACAACGCGCTGTTTGGACTTATAAAGAAACAAGTCGTATCACCCGTAGATGGTACTATAGAGAGCATCTCCAACGTTACAGGCCAAATCATAGTCAGAGGGCTCCCTATGCCAGTCGATGTGGAGGCTTACATACCTGGAAAAGTCATCGAGGTTATGCCAAATGAGGGGGCTGTAATATCCACTAATTCGGCATTTATCCAAGGCATCTTCGGGATAGGCGGAGAGACTCATGGGAGACTTAGAATAGCTGTTGAGAATCCTCAGGAAACGCTGAGTGAAGACCTGATAACCTCTGAAGATAAGGGAAAGGTTCTGATCGGGGGGAGCTTAGTTACATACGAGGCTTTGAAGAAGGCGGTAGAGATGGGAGTATCATGCATTGTGGCAGGAGGAATCCGGTATAGAGACATCACGAAGTTTATGGGGACGGAGATAGGGGTAGCGATAACGGGTGAAGAAGAGGTCGGGCTAACCTTGATAATTACAGAGGGCTTCGGCAAGATGAATATGTCTCAGCACACATTTGACCTTCTGAAAAAGTTTGAAGGATATATGGCTTCAGTTAACGGCGCAACTCAGATAAGGGCAGGTGTCCTCAGGCCTGAGATAATAATCCCCCACTCAGAAGCCTCTAAGCAGTCTGATGAGGATGAGCTTGCGATGGGTATGCAGCCCGGAACTCCAGTTCGAATAATAAGGCAACCGTACTTCGGGGCGATTGGAAAGGTATTCAGACTTCCGGTCGAGCTTCAGAAACTTGAGTCAGAGTCGCTGGTTAGGGTCGTTGAAGTAAAGCTAGAGAACGGCGAGATCGTGACGGTGCCTAGGGCTAACGTTGAAATAATCGAGGAGTAGCATACTCCATACTTTAAACCCATAAACTAGATTTTTAATCAACAAAAAAATGGAATTTAAAAAAATCACTTTGTCGTAATCGTATATTTAACGCCGAGCGGGGAGAGAGCTTCGTCAATCTTGGCGATGAGGTTATTAATATCGCTTTGCGTTGGATTCTTAAACCATTCAAAGAAGAAGTCATATTCTCCCAGAATCATCCCAGACTTGCTGATTATCTTATCGCATCGCTCTTCAGAGATTTTAGCCACCCCTATCTGCGAGAAATATTCCATTACTCCTGTATTCGTGTTGAATTCTGGTCCCCCAAAAGCGATGGTAGTATCCATTATGCATACTTCAGGCATGTCAACCGATATCTTCTCAAGAGCCCTTATCGCCTTCAAAAGGGGTGGTCCATAGATCTTTACAAAACTCCTCATATATATCCCAAAATAGATTCTCTACACGTTCTTATTTTAATATTTATCTAAAAATGATAACTTGAAAAAGGACTAATTACCTTTATTACACCTTTTAACGGTCGTTAATAGAAGCATATCTATCTTCCGAATAGGATTATTTAACAGCTTAAGATTGTTTATAAGATGTTCTTTTTAGGGGTTAGACCCCAATACAAGGAGCTAGATAGTAAACGAGCCTTCCTTGAGGGAGCTCGAAACTCATCTTTATTGGCATATCTGTTGAAAGCTCTAGTTGAGCGACTTCGCTTGAGACACTCGCCGTATTAACTATATCCTGCAGATAGCTCAAAGTGAAAGTAGCGTTGGAGTCCTCCTCAGACTTCAACTCTATGATATCATCCGCTCCCTTCTCCCAGAGGCTCGATGCGCTTCCCATGTCACCTGCTGCACTGATTTTGACCCCGCTGTTGGTTATCTCGAGTTTCACATGTTCGCTTACAAGGGAGGCGTCCCTTATCGCCTTCCTAAGGCTTTGTGTGAGCATACGGGCGCGGGATTTGAAAAATATGTTCGGGGACGGAACCTCCTCATCGACCGGCTCTAGGACAGGCATTAGAAACCTCCTTGTATGACCTCCCCTCTTGCATTGGATTAAAAGCATGTTTTCTTTATCGAGTTTTATCTCTAGTTGCTCATCCTTCTCAACCCTGTCAAGAAATTTGAGTAGCTCATTAATGTTCAGAGTCAGCTTAGTCTCTTCGTCTAACAGGTATCTTTTGAAAAACTCTTTAGGTAGCTCAAAGTCCACCATCGCGACGTGGCTGGGATCCATTGCAACGAGCTTGATCTGAGACTCATCGACCAAGAAATTACCTCTCTCAACGATTACCGAGAGTGCTTTAACCAGGTTGCGGAAAGATTCGATGCTTGAAACCTCAAAATCAAACAAAGATAATCCTCCGATATACAGATGCGTGTTAACTAAATATCTTTAGCGCTAAAAAGCTGTTTGGTCAGCTGTACTCGCGCCAAGTATAATCGCATTTGGTGCACCGATAGAACTGGGTTGAGCTTTCGTCTATCCCCCTTGTCTGAACCATCCACCAATACGCCATGCTGTTACCGCACATAGGGCATTTGATCTTGACTTGAGGAGTCGTCCTCAAGTTCAGCTCCTTTTTGCCTATTATTACAACCTTATCTTTTTCAGCCCCATGTTTCGAGTATATTACATCTTTCTCTATCATTTCCTCGGTACCGCATTTCGGGCAGACTAATGCTTGTTTCTCTCGATCTATGGTTAGAATAGATCCGCATCGAGAGCAGAACTTCATCAAAAGTAACCTCGCGTTTTTAATCTGACTGCGGATCCTCCTTTTAAAGGTTTTGTCTACTCGCAACAAGCTAGAGAATCAAGTATGAGGTTAGCGACTCTGAGACATTCAGGTAACGCTTCATCGAGCCGGGAGGCCATTTTAATAACCCTTTCAGCTGTGCGAGGTTTTAAACCGAGGGATGTAATGTTTAAGATTGTCTCTTCTTTTTTAATCTGGAAGTGAGTTGCGCCCTCCCATAGGAGTGGGGGGTTGATGTTAAAAGATAAAATTAACACAGGCTTTTTAACGGATTGTGCAAGTCTTAAAGGGTCTAGAGACTCTGCCTCATAAGAGATTGGATGCTCCAATATTATAATCCGAACTTGTTCGTAATGGGGAGAAGATAGAATCATATTGACAACATCTGGGATTAGATCAGTCCCTTTAGTTATGCTTTTCATTACGCCGTCTAGTAGAGAGTTTCCACGAAACACAACTCCAACAATGTTGAACCCTTCCCCCAGGATCCTCTTTCTTATGGCTATTCCAAGAGTCCTGACTTCTCTTTTCACCTGTCTTATAGGGGGGGATATGATTTCTTTCATCAACTTGCCTGTTTCTCACGGTTTATCTCTGTAAATAAAATCTGTTTCTCAAAGTCCGAAAGAAACTCATTAAGCATGATCTTTGCATTTTCTGCAGCCTCTACTAGAGCTTCCTCAGGGGATTTCCCATCGTTAGTCACGACCGTTAAGATTGATTTATTCATGAGAGGGTGGGGTTTTGAATATCCAGCCATCTTAACATATTTCAGTCTCAGAAGAGAGCTTTGAAGAAGGTTGAGAAGAGTATGCCCCTCATCTCCAACTTCCATCATTATACGATCCTGATCGCGTTTAACTATGTTAAGCTTCAATTCAGTTCCTCCGCACCGTATGATGTGGATATCTTTCTACGCTCAACACGCCCGCACCTTGGACATGCTAACCTGTTTCTATGATTCTCGAGGAACATTCCACATTTAGAACAGTAAGCATATACCACTCCATAATCTGAACTGTCAATAGATAGTTGAAGAATCCTATTTTTAGTATTGATGATCTTAGCCTTCACGATATCTCCGTTTCTAACCTCCATTAACATATTTCTGTTGCCATCTAAGCTTTGGATTATACCAGTGTAGGGAGAGGGGAGCAACTTACCATCGAGTATGAATACATCGACCATTGCATCGTGTCTCATGACCGATCCTACTTCTCCATAGACCTCCATTCCCTCCCTAGGAAGCAGCAGGCTACGGTTTATCTTTGAGACAGCTAACTCCCTCTTCGACGGATCATATCTAATCGTCCCGAGCTCAGCCGACCTAATCACTCCGTTCTTCTGATACAATCCTGAGCCTGGAAAGAACTCTTCGACTACCCCTAACCTTTCGCCAGGGAAGACGATTCCTCCTTGAATTTTGGCTTGCTTCGACATTTTCTTCGTTCCTCTTGATGTGTGTTGAGCCTTTCGAAGATTTGATTACATCAGAAGCCCTTAAACCTTCCCCTCAAAAGAGGCTTACTCTTAAACAAGACTTGAAGATTGGCGTTTCCTCAAGAGCTCAGGATCGAATAATCCTGAGCATATCTACAGCCACCATCTTGCTAGGTTTTCTATGAAACTCGAAGAGACGAGGGATCTTGATTCTACTGCTCAAGACCACGGAGACTTCAAAACCTCTCCTTCTAACGTATTCGATTATGAAGTCTCTTGAACTGCTTTTATGTATAGAGTAGATTACTCTCGAGAGAGTCATTGAAACGGATAAGAATCGAACGTCCATGTGTCTCTTCTTAGTTCCGAAAGAGGGGTTCATTATCACTGTATCGAATACTCCGCGAATTGCGCTGATGTCGCCGATGATCCAATAGATGTTATCTGTATGGATAACCTCTTTAGCGTTATTTACGGCGGTTCTAACGGCGTCTGGGTCGATATCGATCCCGACAACGCTTTGAGCGCCTAGAATCTTGGCGCCTATACCTAACCTTCCAGATCCGCATCCTAGATCAATGATCGACTTACCCTGAACATCGTCGAAAATGAATGAGGCAGTGAACAACAGCTCGGCGGCGATGTCAGCAGGCGTCGTATATTGTTCGAGTTCAACCTTAGGAGATAAGTGGGGCTTCATTTTTTCAAGCATTTTTTCGATCTCTATCCTTGGAGGGATTCTTTCCAACCCTCCCACCAGCCTTTCAATCCAAGCATAATAAGGGCTTCATCCCAGTTTATGATAGGTTTAGGGAGAGGAATATCTCCGTCTAAGACGATTCTGGGGCAAGCAGTATTAACGAAGGCTTCAAACTCTGAGAAGTTCATGAGATTCTCAACCTGAACCTCATCCAAGCATATGGTAACAGCTTCCTTTCCCGCTGATTTAAGCGTCTCTCTTAGCTGTTCGGCTATCTTCATTTTAAGCTGACCGGGTTTAATGCTGACTATGACGCCGAAGAGGCTTGCCTTTCTAGCAGCCTCTATCGCAGCCATCCTTCGCATGGCAAACCTATTCAACTCCGATTCTCCGATCGTGTAGACGGTTAGGGTGTACGGGTCAGCAGCCACTACAGGTTTTCGAGTAGCATATGCGAGACCGAGGGGGTGAAAGCGTCCGCCGCCGATGAAGAGGAATCCATCAACTTTTGCAGCCACATCGATAGAGGAACTGTAGTCGCACCCTAAAACCTGGCCTTTTTCATGAGCCTTCTTACCTTCACCTCCAACGACGACAGAGTATCCCTTTTTCTTTAAACAGTTAGCAGCTTCCTCGAGCTGATGAGAGTGTTGGATGGTCGTCGCCAATCCTATCCTCCCCCATCCTTTTAAGAAAGGGGAGGCGGAGTCTATGAGCTTATCCACCTCGAAATTGACCCTGGCGTTGATGTAGATCAAGGGTATCTTTTCATCCAAGACCATTTTATCATGCCCATAATGGATTATCAAGTCAGCGTTAACAGCCTCTCCCTGATGAAAGGCTAGGTCGCATCCACCATAACATGATCCTCCGTGTAGAAAGTACTCGGCGTCGGTCCTCTCACTTAAAGACTTGATAATTTCGAAGGCTCTTGGTCTCAATCCGTCAGGAAGCTGCAGGAGGACTCTTCTAGAGCCTCTTTTTCTAACCTCTTCCGAGACACGTTCTATCTCTAAATCATACAAGTCAAACCTGTAGAAGGATCTATTATTGCATGTTTTTATCTATTAGGTTCTATGCCTCTAATTATTCGGTCTCACAACTATCCTACTTTTTACCGGAAACTTTGCCGCAGCCCTCTCAAGAGCCTCTTTCGCTACCTCTATGCCGTTCTCAGTAACCTCTGCACGGATGATGGGCTCACCTCGCATAACTCTTGCAGCTGTGCCTACAGGTTTACCATAAGCCTTCTTCATACCTTCTTGGAACCTGTCCGCTTGAGCTACGTTCACCCTCTTATGTTCCCTGAGTACCACGTGCGGATACGGGATCACCTTCATCGCATACCCTTCTCGCCCCAGCTTCAATTCTAACAACCTGTTAGCGGCAATCCTGGCTGACTCGAGAGCATTGTGTCGAATCTGGGCGTTCTCTAAGTTTATCAGCTCAACCGTGTAAGGGTAATCGCGGCTGGTGTCCCCCATGGTAAACTTGGTTATTTTGGATCCTGGAACTCCGCCCATGAAGGTTCTCCTAGTATATGGCATCCCTTTAATATCTTTAAAGTTACGTGCCTTCAATGTTTATCCACCATCAATCATGAGAGGACTCTTAAAAATTTGGTGCTAGATCGGTCTCGTGAAGAGCTGATATTTCTCGCTGCTCGAGAGTTCGTCGAGAACCCTTCGCGCAAGCATTTTCACAGGATCTGAAATATTAACTCGTTGCTGAAGGTCTTCGAAGCTAGTGAATGGTTTTTTCTCCCTCTGCTCCAATATCTGCCACATGAGCTTTTTACCGATCCCTGGGATGAGTTCAAGGGAATGCATCCTAGGGGTGACGGGTTGAGAAGTATTGAAAAAGTTGATGAATGGCTTCTCATTTGACGTGATTATCGTTTCAACTACTGTAGGGAGCTCGGACTTGGCGGTGGAAGTGAGGTCATTATATGTGATCCTGCCGATGATGTGATAGATCTTCGATCTGCCAGACTTTCCAATGTAGATTCGTTCACGGATCTTGAAGGTCGCGTTTCTAATTGGCTCAGCCTCCAAAAGCGTAAAGAAACTCTCTCCAACCAGCTGGATAATATTTCGAGCATGGTACGTAGGATGAGCTATACCAGGTCTTCCGTGCGGGAGATCATCGAGGACGTATGCATACTCTTCATACCTCTTGTTTGCATATGTGTCTTGCCGAATCAAATCTAAAGCCTCCAGCTAATCAACCCTGTTTTTATCGTATATGAGCAATAAGCCACACCGTAAAACTCTTTTTCAATTATTAAACGTAATAAGGTGTTATTATCTTTTATTAAATTTTAGCATATCTACTTTCGATGGTTGAAACTGGTTTTACTAAAGAGTTAATGGAGTCGATGGGATCGCTACTTAGGCGCGTATTTTGCCACTATTTTCATTATCTTGTTTAAATCCTCTTCAGAAATAATCTTCTGCCTCCCTAAAAATACTCTCAATTCTTCCAAGGTAGATGGGAGACAGTTTACGATTTGAACGGCTACGCTTTTCTCCAGCATATTGTCTTGAGTGAGTTCTTCAACCATTTTGATGGAGTTGTCATATTCTAGCTTCGAGAATTTTGAAACATAGTCTAGGACCCTTCTTTGGAGAGGGTCGAGGTTTTCTTCCTTAGCCTCAAGTATTCTCTTAACTTCAGCTAACGTAATATCCTTTTTTTCAAGTACTGACATATATGATTCTCCTAAAACTTCATAAGATGTTCAGGGAGGGCGATTATCTTTTTAACGATCTTTGTTTGAGGGATCTCTATGACGTAGGCTCTACCCCTTCTGGCGATTACTGTTCCTACCTTGCCTTGATACCTTTTATGCGGCATCCCTTTGTGAATCCCTGAATCTATTTTAATAACAACTTTCTCTCCGATCTCGTACTGAGCAAGTATTCTACTAAGCCCCAATTTACCTTTCTCCCTAACCGACTTCGTTAGGGCGCTTCGACTCTTCCTGCGAGGCCCACTTGATTTACCCATATCATGTATCACCCGAATCTGAGGGGGAGGTGCTTCATAAACCCTCTCTTCCCCTTCAACTGTTTAAACATTCTCTTCATGTCGTTAAACTGTTTTATAAGTTCTCTCACCTCACGCTCCTCCGTTCCAGACCCGCGGGCTATGCGTTTAATTCTGCTTGCATTCAGAATCTTTGGATCCTCCCTCTCACTTGGAGTCATCGACTGTATGATGAAGCGCCACTTATCAAGCCTCTCCTTTGCGACGTCGAACTGTTCCTTCGGCAGTTGGTATCCGAGACCCGGAACCATGGAGATTATCTTTTCTAAGGGGCCCATGCTCCTCATAGCCTCGAACTGCTGATACATGTCGGCAAGTGTGAACTTTCCTGATAGTATCGCTCTGACATTCTTCTCTGTGACAGGAACCTCAGCCTCCTTAACCTTCCTGACTAACCCCTCAACGTCTCCCATGCCTAAGAGCTGCCCGATGAAGCGGCTTGGAACGAAGGGCTCAAGGTCTTCGATCTTCTCTCCTGTTCCAATGAACTTTATCTTCGCTCCAATAGAGGCTACAGAAGAGAGAGCCCCTCCACCCCTTGCGGAACCGTCTAGTTTTGCGACTATTATCGAACCTATGCTCGTAGCTTTGTTAAAGGCTTCCGCCTGGATGGCAGCCTGCTGACCTATTGTACCATCTAGGACTAGGATTATCTCCGTCGGCTTGATAGCTTCAGCTATCTTCTGCATCTCTAATATCAGTGACTTCTCCTCCTTATGCCTTCCAGAGGTGTCCACTATCACTACATCATAATTCTTGAATCTCTCCACTCCACGCTTCGCGACTTTGACAGCGTTCTTCTCTTGCAACTCGCCGTAGAAATCTACCTTGATGGAGTCTGCAAGCTGTTGAAGCTGCTCATAGGCTCCCGCTCTGAAAGTATCGGCGCAGACAAGCCCCGTTTTCAAACCCCTCTTCTGGAAGTATCTCGCAAGCTTAGCTCCAGTAGTGGTCTTTCCAGATCCCTGGATCCCTACGAGCATGAGGATATTTTGTGCCCCAGGATTGATCTCGAGAGATTCAGGTTTCTCCCCTAAAAACTTCGTCAACTCCTCGTAGACAACCTTGACGATATGCTCTCTCCGGCTTATTCCAGGAGGCAGCTTCTCATCCAGAGCTCTTTTCTCAATATTCTTTGATAGCTCTAAGACAAGTTGAACATTCACATCAGCTTGCAGCAGCGCTCTCTGAAAATCTCTGATCAGCTCTTTAACGATCTCTCTATCAACTACTGGTGCCCTAATAACCCTTTTTAAGGCTTCGTACAGGGATGAGCCGAGACTCTCTAAGACCATCTTCGCACTTACCGAAGCTTATTTAATATAGGAGATATACCTAGCTTGTAAATATTGTTTAGTTTCTGGAAAGCTAGGTTCATAAAAACTTTCCTAATTTTTAAAAATGAGCCTACTCAGCCGAGACCCGAAGAATAATACGGGGAATGAAGTTTTCGTATTGAAGCCCTTTATCTGATTAGCATTCCACTTTCTCTAATGCGGCGGCTATGATGAGGGGAAAGATGATGGTTACATCACCAATGATTGAGGAAGTTTTTCTCCCTTTAATCTTCCTCCAGCTGATGGCCTCGCTCAACGGCGCTCCGCTGAGGCTTCCGTCATCCTCTCTAGCTGAGCTTATCTGTATGGCTGCATCGAGACCATCCCTGAGGGTATTCATGTAAAGCGTGTGATGCTTCGGAGTCCCTCCTCCAAGAATTATGGCTCCAGCCTTTTTAGCATCATACACTTTCCCAGAGAAGAGATCGAAATCCTTCAGCGGATCTATTACAAGTCTGCTACGCTTCGAGTACATCCAGAGAGGGATCCCAAGCATCGAGTCGAGAAACCCTGGACTGAAGATGGGGACATTACGCTTAGCAGCGTTGAGCAGGATCGAGTCCTCATCTTTAACCCTCAGCCCAATCTCCTTTAAAAGACCATTTATGGAGACCCCTACCCGATCCTGTTCAGGTATCGAGTCTAATATCCCATAAACATAATTTTCAAGGTCGACGAAAACATGCCCTTCCATGTAGATGTCGTAGATCCTGTTAACGTCACTTTTCCGAAGTTTAGCATCATCAGCGTCTGCGCTACCTACGAAGTGTCTTCCACCCATAGACTCCACTAGATCATGTACAATGTTCGCCCCGTTGGAGACCACTACATCAACGTATCCCCGTCTGATGAGATCCGTGAAAACTAGACGTAGACCACTAGGCACGAGTGGTCCGGCGATTGCTAGGAAAGTAGTGTACTCTGGATCCGCGAACATTTCTTTTACAATCTCGACGGCTTCGCCTACTCTTCCAGCTCCTATCACGCCAGCCCTCTTGAACTCCTCTGAGAGCTCGCCCACGGTCATTCGGAGCTTCAGCCGCATAGGTTTGACGCGTCTCATTTTAAACATGTTTGATTAGCTCTTAACCCGCTGTATCTTTAAGCGCCCCATTATGTTCCAATATTCAACCTCTTTCCCAGAGGCTAGCTTGGACTTTATCTCTTCATCCGTTGGCATAGCCACGTCAAAAATCTCATAAGAGTCGAGATCCATGAGCTGAACCGAGGTCGGGCTCATGGAGACTATCTGAGCGTTCTTCTTCTCAACTATCGGGATCTGTATCTGGGCGTCGACTGGGCTGACGAAGCTTCGCTTACTATCGTCGAGTAGGCTTATGGCGGTTACTCTGAATTTGGCGCTCCCATGTTTACCAGGCTTGCTCTTGTCTATGGAGACTAGGCGGCAGGGCTCGCCGTCGATGACTGCATAGGAGCCAACTTTAAGGTCTCCAACCCTTCCCATTTTGAATGACATCATCTTCCTCTTCCTTGTTTAACTCTGAGTTATCGAACATAAAAAAGATAAAGGTTATGCTGCGACGCTAGTTTAAGAATACTTGAATACCAGAGTCAGGAGAAGTATCTAACCCTTGGGGGAAAGACCAGAACGAAGAGTATGTTGCTGAGAAGTTAATTAATGTGTTTTTTTCTTAGGGATATTCTTAAAGTTGTGAATTTCGGTTTTTAAGGTATTGTCGGTATTTCTCCTCTCTTTAATTGCTGAGTTCGTCGATTAGCGTTTGTCTAATTTCTGGATTTTTCTGCCACTGGTCTTTGTATGCTCTCAATTGTTCGGCCGATATTTTGCCTTCTTCTTTTAATTTTTTCAGCAAGGCCATGAATCTGGCATAGCGTTCCTGTTGTTCTGTTAATGCCTTTTTTAAACTGTTTTTTATGTTGAGCTTCTGTGGTTTTTTCGGTGGTGTGTAGGTTTCGTATAAGAATCTGCAGAAATAGGTTATTTCCCATGGACTGGTTACTTGTGAGCTTTCTTTTGCTTTTAGCAGTTTTTCTGTTAGAGTTTCGTATTTCTTGCCGAGGCTCAGGCCACCATAGTGTATGGGACGCCATGGTGTTTCATGAATTATGTTTAGGAAGTGTTCGAGGTGACTTGTGCTGAAGATCGGGATTACCGAGCCTGTTTCGTAGTTGAAGCAGAAGATGATTTTCTTAGCGATGTGACTGTCCCCACCTAAGCCTTTAATCTCACTCCATGGCGCATCCACTTTCTCAGCAAGAGACTTCTTATTGTCCACCACGACGTAAAGCAGATGCTTGAAAAGGTCAATCTGTTCTCTTATTTCCAGGTAAACTTTCGGATATGTTCTGAGGCCGCCGAGGGGTTTTAGATAATACTCTATGTAGCGAAAGAATTCTCCAATTTCGCCTGTATTCCTTCTGAAAACATCCTCTGGGCTTAGCCGTTCTATAGCCTCCGGATTCTCAGTGAAAGGATATTTTTCCCTGAAAACCCTTAGCTTTTCAAGAGCCACATCTACAGACCGCTTAATTGCTTCATCTCTGTCAAAGACCATGGCTCTCTGCAAGACCTCTCCTATCATTTGACCACCTCTTCATAAATTAGGTTTTATCTTTGAACTACGAATAGGTGGATCGAAATTGCAAACCATCTTATATCTGATATGTTATAACTAAGTTCTTATAAGAATTTTTAGACATCCTTTTTGTTCGAGTTTTAAGATAGAATAATAATTTTCATATTTTTAAAATTTGCAGTAATTTATCTTTAACTTCGTTATTCATTAATATACTTAATATTTAATTTTTATCTTTAATAACTTCAATTATATTTTATTATTATTTGATTTATTAATGCTTTTACATCATAAAATTTTTTCAATTATTCTTTCATTTATATATGCTTCAAATATATATTATCATATGCATAATGCTGTTTTATAATTGCATATTATTAATTTACAGTAATAGATTATACTATTATATTGTAAATAATGAGATTATTAATCTCGTAACACAAAATTTTTACCTTCATTTTGCAGTATTAGCGATTGTTTATATTCATCACAAGAACTTTTCATTATATTTTAGATAAATCTTTTGATAATTACTTTTTCATGTTTATTTCTCATATTTTGATTATTGGTCTGGTCTTAGAAAAAGATATTAACCAGGTTTTAAGGAAGTAGATTAAAGCAGTTTCTAAATGTGATCAAAATGGGGGAGAGATGGATCCAGGAGTGTAACGATTATCTAAAGCAGATCAAGGAGGCTTTATCGACTGAGAGCCCAGATAGGCTGGATCTCGTCAGAGCCATGTACGTGTCTTTGCTCGCTTTGAGCCATAGTGTTTGGGGATGGCTCCAGTACGTGAACAATCCTGAAATAATGGGGAAGTTTAGTCTTTCAGAGCTGAACGAGGTGAACTCGACCCTCGGCAAATTCACCTTAGAGTTCTTAGAATATGACATCAAAGCAACTAAGATGGGTATGGAGAAAGGGTTGAGGAGGATGGTTAGAGAGGGAGAAGATCAAAGACCCTCATCCGACGGATATCTAATCTCGTAAACAATAACCCATCCATATGAGGATTTGTAAACAGGTCTAAAGTATGTCTGGTTCACCAAGTTCTTCATAAGCTTGTATAGGGTTGATTCGTAGTATTTGTCAGCATACTGGTTATTGTTTATGTATTCTGTCTCATTTAGGCCTGCTATCTTTACCATCCAATACCACTTAGCATTATCTCCGAACGGCAGCTCCTGGCTAGGGTTATTCGGGTTAAAAGTGGTGTAGACGACGATATGCGTTGCGTTGAAGCTCTTTAAAATTTTCAAGGAGACGTTCTCGCCTAGCATCATGATCTTCCCAATCTGCGCAATCTGAGTCGTGTTGATGGTGGCCCCATCAGCGAGCGTCCTCTTTCCAGATAGTGTCTGGATCCAGTATCCATAATCCCACCATGAGACGACGACCGCATCTCCTGGAAGATTATCCCTCATCCAATTTAGGGCTTGAAGCCAATCTTGCGGATAATTTCCTCCAATAAGCACAGGCACAGTTGCAGCCATAGTCGAGGGTGTTTTAAGATTGTCAGCAGCGCTCCAAACTGAAGGTAGCAACGCTCCCAAGATTATAATGATGAAAAGTATCCCGCTTCCTCTACCTAGTCCGAATACTCTTCTTCTCCTAACCAGTCGATCAGCTGACTTCTGAGAGGCTATAACCATGAAGGGATTTAGGAGCTCTTTAACCCCGTAAGCAGCCATTACGACGAGGGGGACTGAAAGAATCAGGAATAATCTGACGAACGAGCCTGAAAAGTATAATCCAGACAGGAAGAAGACAAGTCCATAGAGCTTCTTATCCGAAGGCTTTTTGACGGCGAAGTATAGTCCAAGCAGGGCTAGGGCGATGCTAAAACCGAAGTCACTGAAGTAGATGCCCCAAGATGCTCGTTTATGCTCGGCCACAGATTCTATTATCGGGGATACCACCCTCGAACCTGGGAAGATAACCGCTATAAACTTCATTGATATCGGATATATCAGCCCTGCAGACTCGAGGATCAAGAGGGCTATGATTAATACTGCTAAAGATGCTCCCACTAATAAGATTAATTTTCTAAAGTCCACCCTGCCTCTGACAATTTCAAAACATGCGATCAATGCGAAGAATCCAATTATCGCTACGCTGTCCATGCTCTGGAGATACGATGCCCCGAGCCTAGGGATGAATACTGCAATAAAGTAGCTTAACCCAACAGTTATGCTGTACGAGATAAGGTAACGTCGATTATAGAATCTTACCAGCAGGGAGATTAATACGAAGAGGGAGACTAATCCAAGTGCGTATCTCGCAGCCCCCCATGAGGCGTTGAGATAGCCCGCCATTAAACCTGCCCCGACAGCGTAAACTATGCATTTATGGAGCGGCTTTTCGGCTTCGACGGCACGGAGAAAGAAGAGGGAGATTAGGACTAGACTGAAGATGCCAACGGTCTCATCGTCGAAGAAGCCCATGGAGGTTCGACTAATATATGAGGAGTTAACAGCCATGAGGAAGGCGGAGAGAAGACCCACAGATCTGCCTCCAATATCCTTCCCTAGGAAATATACGGCGATTATCGTTAGACTCGCCATGAAGACCGGGAAGAATAAGCACACTGTATATAGAGAGAGATTCAATCCTAAAGCTTGGAGTATGCTGTATATGGCGGCGGCTGTGAATGGTAATCCAGGGTAGGTCGTTGCAGGTATGTCTCTCCCCCACGGATACCAGCTTAGGGTGTCATGCCAGTTGAACCATGCAGCGTATCCATTATCGACGACGTATTTTGTGACGCGGTACATGAACATCGTGTCAGCCTCTGTTGAGAAGTAGGCTCCATACCTAAGAGGGATGATTCTGAGGATTATTCCAATCAAAACTGTTAACCCGAGTATAGAGACTTCGAGAACTGTACTACTTTTCATAGTTACCCTCAGAAGCCGTACCGATTTGAGGGAGTTTCCTAATCTCGCCTTCAAATTCTCCATAGATTATTCCAGCCTTTGTCAATTATGCAATAACCCTATTATTTACTTTCCTATAAGTTAAAGATAATTTAAGAAACTATTATGTAGGCTGGAAAGGTTTGAAAACGAAGATAGGTTTCATAGTCAATCCGATAGCTGGGATGGGGGGCAGAGTAGGCTTAAAGGGAACAGACGGGGAAGCCGTTCTCAAGGAGGCGATCGCTAAGGAGGCTAAGCCTTGGGCTCCATTAAGGGCTAGACAGGCCCTCTTGGGATTGATGAGTGTTAAAGGTGATCTAGAATTTTTAACATGGTCGAGGGAGATGGGTGAAGAACTTTTGAAGAGCCTAGAATTTCAATACAGAGTCTTGGGTGAAATAAAAAGCGCAGCTTCGACAGCGGAGGATACTCGAATCGCGGCGGGAAAGATGAAGGGGGAAGATGTTGCGCTGATATTATTTGTAGGCGGAGACGGGACGGCCGTAGACATCGTCGAACAGGTAGACAAGCAGACACCAGTTCTAGGAATACCCGCCGGAGTCAAAATGTTCAGCGGCGTTTTCGCTTCAACGCCTACGGCTGCTTCGCAGGTTCTAATAAAGTTTCTGAACAATGAGGCGAGCCTAGTGGAGAGGGAGGTAATGGATGTAGACGAAGAGGCTTATAGGTCTGGGAGGCTATCTGCATCCCTCAAAGGATACGCAATAACTCCCGTGGTATCAAATCTCGTCTTAGGCGAGAAAACTGTAGTTTTAGTCGATGAAGAAACAATGAAGGAGGCGGTGGCTGCAAGGGTTGTAGAGTCGATGGAGAAGGATGCCACCTACATCCTTGGGCCAGGTTCAACAGTCGCAAAAGTCGCCGAGCTCATAGGCGTGGAAAAAACCCTCCTCGGAGTAGATGTGGTTAGAGACTTCAAAATGGTCGCGAAGGACGCTGACGAGAAAACCCTTCTTGGATTGGTTGAAGGCGAGACTTGGATAATCCTCTCTCCAATAGGAGGTCAAGGATCCCTTTTAGGGAGGGGGAACCAGCAGATAAGCCCAGCCGTCCTCCGCAAAGTGGGCCTTAATAGGATCATCATAATATCTACACCTACTAAACTTCAAGGGTTAAAGTATTTAACGGTAGATACAGGAGACCCAGAATTAGATTCTCTTCTTAAAGGTTATAAGAGGGTGATCGTTGGGCGACATGAAGAGAAGGTTTTAAAGATCGAGTGAATTCACCACCCGCTGAACAGCCTTAAAGAGAGGAGTCTGGGAAGCCCGAGCCATTCCATTCTCTTGGCGACTTCTTTCACATCATATTCCACCCTTCTATGCTCAACCTCTATAACCCTCTCCTCTACATCTAGTAGGATGTAGCTCGCCCGAGGATCGCCATCCCTCGGCTGACCGACAGACCCAGGGTTCACCATAAACCCTTTGGGAGTCTTTAGAACGTAAGGTATGTGCGTATGCCCGAGGACTAGGAGGTCACTTTTAGCATATTCTAGAAAATCCGTGACACGTCTCTCAGCTTCTGCTGGAAAAACATACTCGTTGAGAGGGTCACAGGGGCTTCCATGGTAGACTGAGATTCTGACCCCTTCAACGGATTGACGGAAAGCATGCGGCAGAGATCTAAGCCATGAAACATCATTATCGTTTAGAAGAGAACGGTTTATCGATAGAGCTTCAGCAGCATAGGGATTAAAGTTGGAGGTGTCTCCAGTAGCTGCGGCGAAATCATGGTTCCCAGCGATTGATATGATGTTTAACCGCCTGACAAGCTCGATACACTCTCTTGGATCAGGTCCATAGCCGACTATGTCTCCAGCGTTTAAAGCGAGGTCGAATTCTCCAGCATCTTTAAGAATACCTTCTAGAGCTTGAAAGTTACTGTGAATATCAGAGACTAGTAGAACCCTCAAAGGCATTCACTATTTTTTATATTCATACCTTTATACATTTTAGCTTAAGGGAGAACACTTAACTACGTGGAGTTTTAAGGGAGATTAGATATGACGAGCCTCAGTTTTTCTCAGGGTGACACTATTCTAGACGGCAGGCGACTATGCGGCGCCGTAGCTGAATTGAAGAACGCTGTCATCGCCCTATTCTGGGAAGGAGATGAGCCTAGGATGGGGACTCTGAGCGTGACTCTACCGGGAAGGGTCTCATCAATCCTGCTCGGGGAGAAACACTCAACACTCAGTCTTATGTTGGGAGACCAGTTGTCAGCTAAGTATGGTAAAATGGTTTTAGTGTCAACTTATCTATCGGCTTTGACGGAGAGTTCAGCAGCTAGGAGCGTGCTAGAGCTATCTAAGAAGATCTCGAACATGATTTAGGGAGGGGGATGATTTGCCGGATCTTAGAAGCTTCTTGAAGAGTTTGGAAGAAAAAAGAGAACTAATCAGGATAGATGAGGCCTTCTCACCTAAATTCGAGATCCCAGCGATCCTTAAACACTTCGATGGAAAAGAAGCACTTCTATTCGAGAAAGTTAAAGGGTATGACACCAGAATTGTCGGGGGGATATGCGGGACCCGGGAGAGGATACTTGACGCTCTTAAAGTGAGGAACGATAACTTG
Source organism: Candidatus Bathyarchaeota archaeon (assembly GCA_018396695.1). Classification (GTDB taxonomy): domain Archaea; phylum Thermoproteota; class Bathyarchaeia; order TCS64; family TCS64; genus JAGTQU01. Next base: position 112,618 of record JAGTQU010000002.1, read on the forward strand.
TACGAGCGTCTATCCTATGCTATCAGCAAGCCTTCTCGATGCGAGGTCGGTGACGGCCCAGTTAAAGAGGTTGTTAAGGAAGGGGGGGTTGAGGGGGTTCCTATTCTCACCCACTTCGAAAAAGATCCTGGACCATACATAACCTCGGGAATATTATACACAAGGATCCCAGACGAGTCTGTTGAGAATATCTCCTTCCATAGGCTTCTCGTACTCAATGATAAAAAGATGACTTTACGCATCGTGCCAAGACACTTACACAGGATAACCCAGATGGCTGCCAAGTCGGGTTTTAAAAGCCTAGACGTTAGCATCTCCATCGGTCTACATCCAGCCCTCATGGTTGCGGCTGCTTCCCCCGTACCTTTCGGAGTAAGTGAGTTCGGGGTGGCTAATACGCTTATGAATGGCGAACTGAAGCTAACCAAGTGCGAGTATGTTGATGCTCTCGCCCCTGCAGATGCTGAGCTCGTCATTGAAGGCTCACTCCATTTGGATGAGAAGACCTCTGAGGGCCCATTCGTAGATCTCACTGGAACATATGATGTTCAGAGGAGTCAACCTATCATAGAAGTTAAGGGGATGATGCACAGGGAAGACTATATCTACGAGGCTCTGCTACCATCAGGCTCGGAGCATAAACTCCTTATGGGTATGCCGCCGGAGGTTCGTATCTGGGAATACGTGAGAAACATAACGCCTACAGTTCGAGGGATTAACATGACTCTCGGGGGATGCGGCTGGCTCCACTGCGTTGTAAGTTTCGAAAAAATCAGAGAAGGCGATCCAAAGAATATTCTAATGGCTATCTTCGCTGCAAACCCAAGCGTCAAGCACGCCATAGTCGTCGACTCGGATATAGATCCCTTCGACATGGAACAGGTTGAATGGGCAATCGCAACCAGGTTCAAAGCCGATGAAGACCTTCTCATAATCCCGAATGTTCGAGTCTCAAGCCTTGATCCAGCCTCGGATCAGGAGAAGGAACTCGGCTGCAAAGTCGGAATAGATGCTACGAGGCCTCTGCACAAGCCGGCTGAGAAGTTCATAAAAGCTGAGATACCAGTCTCGGACGAGTTTCGAAAACTTATTGAGAAGTATTCACATAAGAATCTAGGATGATTTATATTTCGGGGAATCCGTTAGAAGACGAGTTTCGGAGAGGATCATTCTGTTTTTAACCCGTGAAGAGGAGGAGATGCTTGGGGGAGAGTATGGCCCAGCTGTCGCTAAATCAATTGAACTCCTCGTGGCGGTTGGAAAAATCTTTGAAGCGGAGAGGCTAATCCCTATAGAGAGTGCACACGTATCGGGGGTCTCATATAAAAATCTTGGAGATGCCGGTCTAGAATTTTTAGAAGAGCAAGCAGATCTGGGAGCAAAGGTGAGGGTGAAGACGACTCTAAACCCTGCTGGGATGGACCTTGATCGTTGGATGGATCTAGGCGTGCCTGAAGACTTCGCCGTCAAGCAGATGCGGGTCATAAAGGCTTTTAAAAATATTGGGATAGAGGCAACCTGCACTTGCACACCTTACCTTATAGGGCATGTTCCAAGGTTTGGAAGCCAGATCGCTTGGGCGGAATCATCAGCTATAGCTTACTCGAACTCGGTCATCGGAGCTAGAACTAATAGGGAATCCGGACCCACAACCATAGCGAGCGCTATAACAGGTAGGACCCCCCTCTGCGGGTACCGTCTGGATGAGAATAGAGCCCCTCAGAAAATAGTCATCGTGAACGCTAAACTGAAAACCCCTTTCGAATACAGTGCCCTAGGATATCTTGTTGGAGAGAAGGTTGGAAGTGCCGTCCCCTACTTCAAAGGGATCTTCCATCCCGATCTCGAATCGCTTAAGGCACTCGGAGCTGCTTTAGCTACGTCCGGAGGAATAGCACTCTACCATATTGAAGGGATTACGCCTGAGACTCTCAAATTTGACGACGAAAAGTTGAAAGGGCTTGACAAAATAGGCGTGGATGAAAAAGATCTAAGAGAGGCTTCCATTAGATTGTCTTCGGAGGTGAAGGACCCTATAATCTGCCTAGGATGCCCCCACTGTAGCTTAAAGGAGCTAAAACACTATGCTAAGATTCTAAAGGATAAGCGCCTGAGACGGAGGCTTATAGCTTTCACAAGCAGAGGCGTCTATGATCAAGCTGAGAAGGAGGGATGCATAAAAGATATCGAGCACGCTGGCGGCAGAGTTTTCAGAGATACATGCATGGTCGTGGCTCCTTTGAAGGAGATGGGATGGAGAGAGATCTCGACGAACAGTTTTAAAGCGGCACACTACGCTTCGAGCATGGGGATTGCCACATACCTCAGCGCAGCTGAACACGTTTTAAGGGAGGCTTCAGCTTGAAGTTTCATGGACGGACAATTGTAGGAGGCTCCGCAGAGGGGGTAGCGCTGGTCAGCGTTGAGCCTGTTAGCTTCTATGGAGGAGTCGATCCCGAGACAGGTATCGTAACAGAGCCGAGGCATTGCATAGAAGGGGAGAATGTTAAGAATAGGGTCCTAATCTTTCCGAGAGGGAAGGGGAGCACAGTCGGAAGCTACGTAATCTATAGGATGAAGAAGAGGGGGGTTGCACCGTCGGCGATTCTAAACTCTGAAACTGATATGATCATAACGACTGGGTGCGTCATAGCTGGGATACCGCTCATGGACAGGTTCGATGAAGAGTTTTTCAGAATCTTGAGGACAGGTAACCTCCTCAAGCTGAACGCTAGTGAGGGTTGGGTAGAGCTTATCAGTAACTTATCTTAGTAGCCGTCGACTCTCTATCGAACAGCTCTCTAACAGACTTCTTCACAGGCTCAAGATCCTCCTCCTTAGTATAAACCCTTATGATGTCTAGATACCCAGTTAAAGAGCTTACCACAGGAGAGAGGTCTCTAAAAAGTAGAATGTTTTTCGAGCCTTCCGAAGCCTTAGTGAATATTTGAGGCTCATCCATCCTCCTCTCAGAGGATTGAGGAACCGAAGTAGCAGTGGATACATCTATCATAACAAAGTTTGGGTCTACCCCTGCTCTGCTAGCGATCTCGTTCTCCAGGTCGTTTCTAACTTCTCCACGGTTCAATATGTTTAGCATGAAGGTATCTCTCCTGTGAACAATCTTCTCATAGGCGCATTTAAGGAGCCGCCGGTTCCTGAAGCCGACAGTTAGCTCGTAAGCTATTTGGGAAGATTTATCTCTCGCACCCTTCAAGGATAAAAGCCTGTTCATCAGACTAGAGTCGTCAATTTCAAGAAACTCGTCAACCGTTCGAAAGCTGCTTAAGCCTAACTTATCATCAACATACTTCATGGCTCTGACAAGCATAACTGCGGCAGCTCTAACAGTCCTATGAAAGTAGACAGCTTTGAACATTTCATATCGAGCTATCATAAACGCTTCGAGGGCATAGAGGGCGGCAATATCCATTACGAGTCTTCCATCCGTAACGTCGAGGGAGTTGATCAGCCTTTTAATGTCAATCCTACCATATTCAACCCCAGTGAAGTACGAGTCTCTGACGAGATAGTCCATCACGTCAGCGCTAAACTGTCCAGCGATTATCTGATTCAAAAGGATTTTACCGTTCAAAACCCCTATAGAAAGCTTCGAGATCTCATCAACATCGTAACCCTGATCTTTAAGCATATCTGATACTTCACTCTCCCTTATTACGAGCCTGCTGAGGTCTTCATGGGTAACCCCTCTTTTCTCAAGCACCTCTTCGTATAAATGGCTGAAGGGGCCATGCCCTATATCGTGCAAAAGTCCAGCTATTCTAGCCTTAGATACGTCTTCCTCATTCAATGCGCCTAGTTCCCTTAAATGGTCAGCAATCTCCCCAGCAATCTGCATAACCCCGAGGCTGTGACTAAACCTAGTATGCTCAGCTCCGGGGTATGTTAGATAAGCTGCCGACAGTTGTCTTATCCGCCTCAGCCTTTGCATAGGTGGCGAATCGATTAGACGCTTCTCCAACTCGCTTAGATATATGTAGCCATGAACTGGATCCTTTATCTCCCCCCAGAGTTTAATCGACATACTATAGAATTTCAATGCTCAAGCTCGATTTATCAGTTATGTAATAAGCTTTCTGGAGCATAAAATGCTTAGTTGAGCCATTTAAGCAAGGATTCGTCAAGCAAGCAAGGATTCGTCAAGCGCGAGGTAATCTAGGTAGTTTAGTTCACTAAGCGTTTGAAAAGAGAGCCATTTCTCAAAAGGAATTTAACATTTTACAGCATCTTATTCAATTATGGCTGGACGAGGATTGTTTATCACGTTCGAAGGCATAGACGGGAGCGGAAAGTCAACTCATGCAAAAATGCTATGCGAAGAGCTTAGGAGGAGGGGGTTAGAAGTTGTTGAGACGAAAGAACCGACTCCTGGGAGGATTGGAAGCTTTATAAGGGAGAACATTGAGCATGGGTCGAAAGAGCGGTGGATGGAGGTTGAAGCCCTACTCTTCGCAGCCGACCGCTTCGAACACGTCAAGGGATTAGTGGAGCCTTCCCTAAAAGAAGGCAAGATAGTCGTCTCAGACAGGTATATTCACTCATCCCTAGCCTATCAAGGGGGAGGAGGACTTGAACTCGACTGGATCAACACCTTGAACAGGTTTGCCCCTATGCCTGACCTAGCTATCCTCCTAGACGTAAACGTCGAGACGGTTTTCAAGAGGATTAGCGGAAGGAGGAAGACCAATTTTGAAGAGAGATTCTATCTCGAGAAGGTAAGGGAGTTGTATCTAAAATTCGTTGAAGAGGGGGGGCTCGTTAAGATCGATGCAGAACGCCCACTGAAAGAGGTTCACACCGAGATCCTGCTAAAAGTCGAGAAAGTACTTAAAACTGTTTGACCAATTCAGACATTAAGCGGCATTAAGTCTTCCTGATATTTCTAAGCTTCTCAATCGATGATAGGAGGGAGATTAAGACTTCCAATACCTCCTTCACTCTCGAAAGATCAGACTCCGCATACAGCATCTTGTTCAACGAAGAGATCTTCTCCATCAAGTTTTGCTCGAGAGCCTCCCAGAGAAGCTGCTTCTTCTCAACCGTCGAAACTTCCTCGGTCTCAGGGACTATTATAACACGGCGTTTACACTTGGCACACCAGATCTCACCTGTCTTGAGCTGAAAGAGGGGTGAACCGCATTGGGGACAACTGTAACTCAGCATTTTAGCTCCTGAGCGTAGCAGCTCCGCCATCTCCTTAGCCCCGGTATCAGATTTAGAACTCAAGTTCCTCTCCCTCAAGTTCATTCACACGAGCTTTTTAGCATTATGGAAGAATCTTTTTAGGGAGTAACCTTCAATAAAATGGTTAGCATAGTTAAGTCTTCTATTAGCAAGTGTGGAAACCCCCAATCTGGATGTGCCGTTAACATAAACCGCCAACAGACTCAGCCTACTTTGAAAATTTGATCCGATACGTCTTCCAGGTGGCTCTCAACCAGCGTACCGTGGAGGCGAAGCGGCTTAGCTTCAAGGAAGCCTTCAAGGCCTTTGACGTAAGCCCGTAGCGTCTTTCGGATCTGAAGATGTTGAAAGGTTGATGGGCAATCAAGTGATCGTCAATAAACGTAAGAAAATCCTTTGCAACGATATAAAATGCTTCAAGAATTTGAGCGCGCTGCCTTGGAGCAAGGTAGCTTCAGCAGGTAACTGGATAGCTTAGATAAAAAGAATAATTACGCTAAAACTGTTATACTCCTCACCAGCCGGTTTAAGCATGTTGGAGAGGTCAGCAAGGATCTCCTTATACTCAGTTGGAGAAGATATCCATCATCCATCCTAGGGATACCCATCTGGAATATCTATGATATTGAACAACAGCGAGTTTAAAGGGAAGTTTATGTGCTATTGGCCTCAAGCCCTCCAAAAGCATGCTTAAATTTCTGTGAGATATTATCCTTTAAGGTGTTAGATATTGGAATCAGAGAGATACGAGAGGGTTCTTACAGCTGTCAATCGTGGAACACCTGATCGTGTTCCATGGGCGTTATGGGGTCATTTCCCAGCGACCAAGTTCCTCGAGTATTACAGCTGGGAGAAGGCTAACAGAGATGGTGTTGAATCTGCTAAAGCCCACATCGCCTTGCTGAACGAATTAGACTACAAGATGGATCTTCTGAAAGTGACCCCGTTCTACAAGTATATGGCTTGCCATTGGGGAAGCAAGTTCAGATTCGTGAACAATGAGGAGGAGGTTGAGACCGTAGACGTAGTCGTCAAGAAGACTGAGGACTGGAGTAAACTGTGGGTTCTCGACCCTAAGAAGGAGCTTAAAGAAAACCTGAGGGCAGTCTCGATACTGTCCAGAGGGGTGGGGAAGCGCATGCCCTTCATATACACTGTTGCCAGCCCGATAGTCCAGGCGCTCCACCATGTCTCAACCCCAGGGAGAGTCTACGCAGATATGAAGGAGAACCCTGACGCGCTTAAGGAGGGGCTGAAGACTATAACTGAGACTTGCATAGATTTCAGCAGGACTTGCATAGAGGAGGGGGCGACGGGCATCTTCTTCGGCATAGGTGGCGGAGGCGAGATATGGTCTAGGATGAAACAGCCTCAGCTCGAAGAATACGCGCTCTATTATGATAGGATGGTTCTCGAAGCACTTAGGGACGCTCCTATTACCCTGCTCCACATCTGCAGCAACACTATGGAGAATCCTCAATCGCACGGGGGTCTAATGGAGGAGGGATGGTTTAAGAATTATCCTGTAAAGGCTATAAACTGGTGGAACACAAGCTTCACCCCGTTACCTGTTGCCAAGAAAATATATGGTGAAAACTTCTGCATCGTTGCTGGATTGGACCAAAGCAAAACGATGAGGTATGGGACTCGTGAGCAAGTAGAGGCGGAGGCCAAGAATGCGATCCAGGAAGCAGCTAAAGGCGGAGGCTTCATCCTGTCCGCCGGATGCACAGTGTATCAGGATACCCCGCTCTCAAACTTTAATGCTGTCGCGAGAGCAGCTGAGAGGTATGGAATATATAGACGCTAGACTCTTTTGATTCCTATCCTATCTCTTGTTATATCTTCAAAATAACCGGTACAATCCTCAGCTAGAAACTCTCCATCCCACCATTCGAATGTTAAACAGTCCTCCTCCACGTTCAATATGTGAGGAACTCCCGCGTTCACTGTCACCGTCTCACCTTTACAAAGGGGGACATAAACCCGCCTGCCATCGAATTTTATATATGATGCTTTGCCCTCGAGTAAGATAGTATGCTGATCATAGGGATGTATGTGGTTACCCCTGTACGAGCCTACTTTAGTCTCTAAGACTGCATAGAATTTACCGTTATTGTGGAAACCATACCCATCTCCAACCCCTTCGAATGCCCCCCACTTTTCAATCTTCAGCCCCATTTAGACCGCCTCTAGGAGACTTGTTTGAGACTATGCCTATATTTATTAATTTTTGTCGAGAATATTCGCATAGGAATTCCAGAATCAATACATCTATAAAACCGTCAGAACCTATTCTAATCCAGATAGTCGAGTAGCTTTGGGGGTCTTTGGTGGAAGCCGGTAAGTCGAAAGTGAGGGGGGTCGTCTCAGAGATAGGGCTTGAACGTGATGATGAGCACTTCAGATCCTTCAACCTTAAGGTAAGCATCGTCATAAAACCATTGAAGAGTGTAAACTATGAGGAAGGCGAGAAGCTGATGAAACAGTTCAGAAAGAATATCTTGGGAAAAGAGGTGGAGTTTACACCTATAATCTTCCGATGCCCCAGTTGCGGTCGAGAATTCAACAACGAGCAGGGATTGAATAAACATCTAAAAATGGCTCACAAGGATAAGACGCCCCTTAAAAAAGGAAAAACAAAGAAGATAAAAGGAAAGCCTGAAGATTCAGCAAAACAGGCACAGCTTTAATTTGCAAGCCCTTAACTTTTAGAAAATGATGCTGAGGCTCGCATTGATTGATAACCAGACCACCGAGTTTCAGGTATCCTCTATAGTATCAAAAGGTATAATAGTGCCAATAGAACGAACCAAACCATCTTTGTACCGGCTTTGGATTATGCATTGACAAAGGTTTAATGTGGTCATTCACCTGACGAAGAAAATAGTAGGGCTTAATTTAGATATTTGAGAGGCTGTGTTGCATGCTATAATTGTGAAAGACTATTTTTAATCAAGACAATATACTTTTCACTTAATTTTATTTACATCGCCCTCTCTAATCTATGAACATGGCTAAGAAATTATAGTCTCCTAAGACATTACAAAGATAGAATGATCTTTATTTGTTATCTTAAAATATATATAATAAAATTATTAGTAGATTTGTACGCAAGGTAATTGTAATGCTTTATCTGGAACTTTTTAGGGATGAGTATATATTTGATGGATCTGCTCTTTTCCTCCTATCCTGAAATATGGTATAATTTTAACATATTATCTAGAGCAATTCAGATCGAATTGTGAACGAATTTTAAAAGAATTAATTGATAAAGGCTGAAAAACATATATATGTCAGGGGATAATCTCCCGTATTCTTACACATCTTATAACCCCGGCAGGGTAACTTATACCCGAGCCGGCGTTGCAGGGTATCCTTTTCTCGTTCCAAATGAAGTTACCTCTTCCAGCAATCAAATAGAAATTTTCTTCAGTGTCGTAATGGGTATGAGGTCTGGTGGCTCTTCCCGGATATATTGTCAACACCTCTGCCCCCGCAAACTTCTGGGGTCTCCTTAGGGGGATGGGTCTGATGCGTAGGTGGAGCCCCTCCTCGAAGGATGGATTCGAGTGTTCATCGAAAACTCTGATAGTAGCCTGTCCTGCCCCTATTAGGGGTTTCTCTACTGTAACGCCTCGCTCGGTAATGGTTGACCAACTGAGCCCCCCCTCGGGCGCGACCCCGCCTGCCACCATCATGATTATATATCTCAGAGGGAAGTGCCCAATATTGAATATGTGATGTTTTATTTTAGGAGTCAGCCATATTGCAGTATCCTGTCTAACTTCGTAGACGTCTCCTTTTGGATGGGGATCATATATACTCATGATCCCGCGACCAGATAGAAAGTAATAGAGTCTCTCCTCAGGATGCTCCTGGAACTGTAGACGCTCATCTACCTCGAGCTCAACCTCGTCGAGAGAAGATCTCTTTGAACCTGAGATCTCAGGAGAAAGGATTTTTTTAACTTTCAATAGCATAATCCTCCTAAATATACCTTAACATATATTATATTTGAAGAATAAATTAATAATATTCTTGTGAAATCTTGATTTTAAACATTTATATCTCCCAAAAAAACGGAGGTTTGGATTATGATATTTTTGATCTATTCGATGTTTACAACGGGAAATTTTTACATTCTTGGTATGGATTATTTATTTTCCTTCAAGATTTTTAAAAAGCCCCGGGCGGGATTTGAACCCGCGACCAACAACTTACAAGGCTGCCGCTCCGACCACTGAGCTACCGGGGCACATCAAAGAGAATACTAAGATCAATATATTTTTGGCTGTTCTATTCCTGAGCTTTAGTCGTTCAAGTTTATTTTAGCTATAATATGAAAAACTTGTGATGCGGGTTTCAATTCTTCGAATTTTCATTACTTAAGTCTCACTATTCTAGGATGGAGTAAAGTGAAGTAGATGATGGTTGAAAATCCAATGATGTAGATAATGAGTGTAGGGATCAAGTTGAAAATCCTGTTAACTATTACAAGGTATAATCCGAAAAAAGAGTATAAGGCCATTGCGATCTCGGTTACAGGCATTTTACGTAACTGCCCATATAGAACAGAGAAGCTCTCAACACTCCTTCCGTTTATATTATACTTAGGAGTTGTGACGAATTCCTTCTTCTTGAAGAGCAACCCTTTCAAGATTGAAAAGGAGCAAACAGCAGAGATGCCTATCCCTATAGCTGCTAGTAAGCTAATGTTCGAGATGTTCGCTTTCAAATCCATCTTCTGGAGAATTATCGAGAAGGTGTACATCAATGACGCTCCGAAAGTTCCAACTGAAAAAAAGATCCCGAAGGGATAGTTAAACATCATATAAGGTATCTCACCTAGAAGCAGAAGGGGGATGAGGATGAAAATTGATGAAAACATGAAAACATATATGAAGTAATTTGTTAAATGTATAGTCGCTTCAACCTTCTGCTTAAGGTTGAAGAATCCTGATCTCCATATTCTCCAAAGCAGCTTCCTTGCGCATTGAACCCCTCCAGCAGCCCACCTAGCCTGCTGGTATTTGAAAGCAGTGATGCTGATTGGAACCTCCCCTGGCACGATCACGTTTCTAAGATATTTCGAACCCCAGCCCTTCAACCGCATTTTAAAACTCATCTCGAGATCCTCGGTTAACACATCGGTGCTCCAGCCTCCAACGTCTTCTATCGCATCTTTCCTCAGCACTCCTCCTGAGCCGTTAAAATTGATCGCCATCGACAGTGCATCACGCCCTGGCTGTTCAACTAGAAAATGCCCATCTATTGCAATTGCTATCACTTCAGAGATTTTATTAAACTCCCTGTTTGTGTGACCCAATCTAGTTTGAACAAACCCTAGTCTCGGGTCCTCCTCTAAGTAGGGTATAACCCGCTCTAGAAAGTCTGAGGAGGGTATAAAATCAGCGTCGAAGATGGCAATATACTTACCATTCGAATACTTAAGAGCGTTCTGGAGTGCCCCCGCCTTGAACCCTATCCGCCCCCGCCTCCGAATGACTTTGATGCCGAATCCCTGAGACTTGAAAACATTTATCTCCTCATCTATGATTCTCGAGGTCTCGTCGTCGCTGTCGTCTAAGACGAGAATCTCCAACCTATCCTTCGGCCAATTGAGTGCGCAGACGGCTCTTATCAGCCTAGAGATCACTAGTTTTTCGTTATAAACTGGAAGCTGGACTGTGACTTTAGGATGATTCTTGACAGGTTCAAGGCGCTTGGACTTGTAGATCCTCGCACCATAAACCATTAAGAAACAATTGTAACCATATGGTAAGAGGAGAACGGATAAGATGAAGTACAATAAGGCTAAAACCTGCACCATCATCCTCCTCTCCCCTCTACATCTACCAACTAGAAAAATCTCGCATGAATTAGATAACATTTATCATATGGGATAATTTGGCGAAGGAAGAATCAGCCAATAAAAAAACAGGCACATAAGCCTAGATCTCAGATGAGGGATCTATAAAATCGGTATAAGCCCCGGGCGGGATTTGAACCCGCGACCAACAACTTACGAGGCTGCCGCTCCGACCACTGAGCTACCGGGGCACATCAAAGAGAATACTAAGATCAATATATTTTTGGCTCCCCTGAAATCATTCAACACCCCCTTTACCTAAAAGTCGAATGACTTTAAAACTGTATGTCGAAGTCGGATTCGATTTAAAAATGAATACTCTTTTGGAAAAATAAAGTGTTAAAAAACAGAGGCTATGACCCCTGTATTCTCGAGCTCCTTGATCTTTTCCTCACTGTAGCCTAAGACGTTCATCAGGACTTCTCTGTTATGCTGACCTAAAAGAGGCGCCGCGGTCAAGATTTTTCCAGGAGTCTTGGAGAACTTCACAGGGAAATTCGGCACCTTAACCCTTCCGGCTTTAGGATGCTCGACTTCAACGAACATTCCTCTCTCAAGGAGATGCGGATCCTTCACAACCTCATCTACATGGTAGACCGGTCCAACGGGTACGTCTGCCTTCACGAAATACTCGACCGCCTCATCCCTAGTCATCTCAAGGACCTTCTGAGCTAGCAGATCTTTAGACAGCTCTTCGACGCCAAGGAACTTCTTCAAAGCGTCGACAGCTTTAGGCGTAAATCCTGCCAAGTCGATGTATTTGCCGTCCCTGGTCTTGAAGATCCCTCCTATCCCCCTAGCCGTAGGATACTTCTTCCTGATCTCCCAAGGCTTCATCCCTGAAAGAAGATAGCCGGTAACAGCCGTGTTATACGCGACCATACAGTCGAACTGAGCCACATCGATCATTTGGCCTTCACCAGTCTTGTCTCTATACCTGAGGGCTGCGAGGATCGCCATAGCAGCCATCGTCCCCGGGCCTAGGTCGCCGTATGCTTGAGCCATCTCAATGGGCGGCCCCTCAGGATCGACTCCGTCTCCGGTTAGTCTCGTGTGACCACTCATTGCCTCAGCTATTGGAGCGTAAGAACCCCTAGCCTTGTAGGGGCCGTACTGTCCGAAGCCTGAGAGAGCAGCGTAGATGATCCGAGGGTTCAATGACCTCAGGACATCGTATCCTAGCCCTAGTTTCTCCATGGTTCCAGGGGTGAAGTTTTGGACGACTACGTCCGACTTTTTCACGAGCTCTTTGAAGACTTCTAAGCCTTCAGGAGACTTCAAGTTGAGTGTTAGAGATTTCTTGTTGAGGTTGAGATGGTGGAAGGTATAGCTCGCTCCTCCAAAGAGGAGACCCTCAGCTATCCTATCTATAGCGCCCCAAGGGGGCTCGATCCTTATTACTTCAGCCCCCATATCCGCAAGCATCATGGTGCACCATGGACCGAACCATACGTGTGTGAGGTCTAGCACTCTAATGTCTTCTAACATTCTACCCATAGTTGATTCCTCGGAGGTATCAAGAGATCCATCAAGAACTTCCTTAATACTTTTCCGCATGGATTAAGCTTTAGAGGAGCATTATTATCCGGAATTCTTCTCAAAGCCCTCTGGAAGGAAAAACTTAAGTCAGTGAAGACAAGCGAAGATCGGGTATTTGCATGGTATTGCCGAGAGAGAAACAGACCGTTTTGGACTGGGTCGACGATAATGAGAGGAGGCTATCAGATTTCCATCAGCTGATCTGGAACTATGCTGAGCCGGCGTGGCGCGAGTATAAATCGGCTAAGGCTTATGTGGAACTCCTCAGAAGGGAGGGGTTCAACGTCGTTGAGGGGACGGGGGAGATGCCGACGGCTTTCATGGCTGTTTACGGCTCAGGTAAGCCTGTCATAGCGAGCTACGCGGAGTATGATGCGGTGCCAGGTAACTCTCAGAAGCCTCTACCGTACAAGGCTCCAAGGGATGGGCTGCACCCGTGGGCGGCAGGGCATACGGATCCCCACTCCGCTCTAGGGGTCTCAGCCCTAGCAGGGATACTATCTGCGAAGGAGGCGATAGAGAAGCATGGTTTAAAAGGCACTTTGAAGTTCTTTGGGGAGCCTGCTGAGAAGGTCTGCGGATCCAAGCCTGTCCACGCTGCCAAGGGTTACTTCGACAGCTTTGATGCTTCCATCTGCTACCATCCAAGCGGGTATAATACCTGTAACTGGGAGACTCATAGCGGAGCTTACTGGAGCGTGATATTCACCTTCGAGTGCGTCGAGCCCGAAAAGTGGTTCAAACCTGTCCATCCGGGAAGGATAGGAGGACACGCGGGTGGCAGATGTCCTGCGGCGATCGACGCCGTCTGCCTAATGTACACGACGACGAAGTATACGAAGGAGGCGATGCTGCCGCATAGCGGCTACTGGACTTTGAACGAGTATATTATGACGGCTGGACAGTGCACATCGGATAATCTTCCACCCCGGATAAGCCAGATCCAGTACGCTTGGAGGGTTCCTACGCTCGAGATGGCTCAGCGGATATACGATGTTCTCGAGAATAACGCTAGACATGTTGCCGAGATAACCTTCTGTAGGCTTTCTGTTCGATGGGTTACGAAGACTAGAGTAGGGCTGCCTAACAAGACGATGGCTGAGGCAACCTTCAGAAACCTTGAGACGGTGGGTCCGCCCGTGTACGGAGATGAGGCTAAGAGAGTTGGCAGGGAGAT
>JAGTQU010000047.1 GCA_018396695.1 Candidatus Bathyarchaeota archaeon
CTCGCTGAGTTTGTCGTGGTTGATACGAGTTTTTAGTTGAAGAAGATGGAAAAGTAGCATATCGAACATATCTTTTGTTTAAATAATCTTAAGATTTAAATCAACTATGAGGAGGCTATCTTCATGAAACGGTCTAGAGCGATTAGGCTTGAGGATGTTCCGTGGAGGAGAGTTGAGGATCCAAGGGATTGACTCAGATATAAACGCCTCATCTGGGAGGAGACAGGATCAAAGGAGCTGTGCGTCGGTCTTGGAGAGCTGGATCCAGGGAGATGGCTTGGGCTGCACCACCACGAGAACATAGCTGAATTCTACTACGCTGTATCCGGGAGAGCGAAGGTAACTGTGGAGGATGAGGAGATCGACGCAAGGGCTGGAACCGCTATTTATATTCCACCCTCGGCTGAGCACAAGATAATAAACGACGGATCAGAGAAGTTCGTATTCATCTACGGTTTAAACGCTTCGACCCGGCCATACGTTTGGGACGAGCCTGCCGAAAAATATAGCGAAAAATGGATTCAGTAATCTAAAAGAAGACTAATACTACTCTAAATAGTTACCAGATTCGCGTCATTCGACAAGCAAATCAGCTATTTTCCTTGAAAAATTCAATATTCTTTAGACCTGGGTTATTCGATAGATAGATTTTCAAGAGTTAGTTTCATCACGAAGAATAACAATCATCGTATTGCCTTGAATGCTTATTAGATTTTAATCGTATAGTTTAAATCGGAGAAATAGCGACTTAGAGGAGGTGATGAGGCTCGCCTTCAACCGCGTCTAACGCCGACGCTGACAGCTTCTACAAGAATAAAAATAATGGGAGAGAAGCCTTGTCGGGAGAGAAAGACTTCAGGAGAGAGGCATATGTTGCAATCATGTTAATGGGCATCGTAAGCATGCTCGGAGACATCGTCTACGAGTCAGGGCGTGGGATGGCTCCTAATTACTTATACTTTCTCGGAGCTTCAGCCTTCTTGGTAGGATTAACCTCAGGCGTAGGGGAGCTAGTCGGATACGGAGCTAGGCTTATAAGCGGTCCCCTTGCTGACCGTTCACGTGCATACTGGTTCTTCATCTTTTCCGGCTACGGGCTCATTTTGGCTATACCTCTCATGGGATTGACGAACAGCGTTTGGCTCGTTATGGCATTTGTGATAGCCGAGAGGCTGGGGAAAGCGTTAAGGTCCCCGTCACGGGATGCAGTAGTTTCCGTCGTAAGCAAGGGCATGGGCTCAGGGAAGGCTTTCGGGCTCCACGAGTTTATCGACCAGATAGGGGCGATCGTCGGCCCAGCCTTTCTGGGGCTTATGATGATGTGGACTAGTAACGATTTCAGCCTCTCGCTTCAGTCGCTTTTCCCGTTCTATCTCCTGATGATGCTCGTCTTATACACGGTCTACCGCAGGATTGGAAGCACTGTTGACGAAATTAGGAAGCAGAGTGTTGCAACGGATGAGAAGCTGACCAGGGGTTTCTGGATCTACTCCAGCTCTGTTCTTCTGAATACTATCGGTCTAATGCCGATCGCCCTCATACTCTACAATGGTGCAAGGATACTCGAGTCTGGCGGGCAGCTGTGGCTTGTACCGTTCCTCTACGTCATCGTCCAATTAATAGACGCGCCAATGGCTTTGGTATCAGGATACTTCTACGATAAGTTTGGGCTGAAGTTCCTCACTGTACCCTTCATATTATCTGTGCTTCCTCTCGCGTTCCAAAGCCTAATCGGGCTACCTGGAGTAGTCCTCGCTTGCATCTCCTACGGGCTAGTTCTAGGCATGCAGGAGTCCATATATCGTGCCGCTGTCACCGACATTGTGCCACTCGGGAGGAGAGGCTCAGCCTACGGCTTCTTCAACGTGATGCTCGGTGTTGGAACATTCCTAAGCGGAGTTATCTTCGGATACATGATTGACGCCTCGATATCACAGCCGCTTATTCTCGGCTTCGTAATCTTCTCGCAGGCTTTAGCTATAGCATTGCTATGGATGGCTAAACAGGAGAAATATATACAAACTTAAAAACTGTGAAATGGCTCCATTTGAAGGAGGATACAGGATGGAAAGGTCTCGGTATTATACGCTCCTCCTATTGGTTACTTTATTTTGTACCTATTTTGTCGAGAATTTTCTCAGGATGGCACCCAATGCGCTAACATATATTCTCATCGAGGAATTGAGATTGGGCTATGGTACTATGGGGATCCTAATCTCTGTGTTCTTCTTAGTCTATGGTCTGATGCAGATTCCAAGTGGAATATTCAGCAATCGTCTTGGTTCTAGGAGATTACTATATTTCACTGTCCTCACAATAACGGGACTTTTCCTATTCTCGAGCAGTATGAACTACAATTATCTTCTCGTCGCCCAGATATTGATTGGTCTCGGATGCAGCACCTTCTATATCAAACGCGGTTAACCTCATCTCAGCATAGTTCCCTCCGCATAGAAAGGCAACCGCTATAGGCATTCTTAGTGCATCGGGTGGCTTAGCTAGCTTCGCTTCCTATATAGGTTTTCAGAGAGCGGTTGATGCGCTAGGTAGTTGGCGCCCATTATACCTGGCTATAAGCTCGATACTCATCGCTAGCTGGGTGTCGAACATATTCATATTGAAGGACAGGGAAAATTTAGAAGAAATGGAAAATAAGGATAAACAATCTTTAAGACAGGTCTTATTTGAAACCGTGAAAGATCGAAAACTATACCCATTTATTTTAGGTTACTTGCTAAGCACGGTAGGCTGGGTTTTCATGACATGGATGCCTAAGTTTATGATCGATGTTAGAGGCTTAACTTATGTCGAAGTTGGAGAGATTGCCAGTCTCGGTTCTATCGCAGGCATTCCAGGCACAATTGTTATTTCTGCTATCAGCGATCGGTTAAAACGAAGAAAAGTTCCTTTGGTTGGAGCTTCTGGCTTAGCTGCAATTCTTGTGTTCATATTCATAACTGCTCCTATTGGCACTCCACTCTTCGTTTTCATGGTTTTGAACTTTCTGATAGGTTTTACTTTCAGCTTCTGGGTACTATTATTCAGCATGATCTCTGAAACACTACCTCCGAGAAGCGCCTCGATTGGTCTTGGACTTGTAAATGGGATGGGTACAGTTGGGTTCAGCATTTTTGCACCTTTATACGGATACTTTATAGACCTGACTGGCACATATACTATCTCTAATTACATCATCCAATTCTTGATTCTGTTAATGCCCCTCATCTTCCACCTTTTCATCAAAGAATGTTACGGTGAAATCAAAGAAAAATGGGCGTGAACTCTTAAGAATAGATGAATAATAAATTTTAAAAGTTGCAAATGTAATGTCTCCACAAAGTCGAAGTTAGAATTCTTAGCCAATATCAGATTAATAGGCTTATATTTTCATGTAAACATTTTTTTATTTTCTAAATAGTTCAAATGAAAATAAAGTCTCATTTTATGAATTCAAACAGAAAATGAAGTAGCGGGGGGTAGATTTGAACTACCGGCCTCAGGGTTATGAGCCCTGCGGGCTAACCTGACTGCCCTACCCCGCTCTAAAGACGAGAATCGAAGCTTTAACTTATAAACTCTTCCAAATTCACAGAGTTAATTAAGCAGAATAGGGGATCTCTCGGAGGGAGATGAAAGAGAGGCCCGCATCTGAGATCGCCTTAGAGAGGATCAATATACTCTTCGAGTTAGCGGAGAAGAATTACAGGCGTAGGGAGGAGCTTGCACGGAGATACCTCCAACTAGCCAAAAGGATTGCGATGCGGAACAGGATTCGCATACCTCAGAACCTTAATAGGCGAATGTGTAAAGAATGCTACTCGTATCTGGTTCCCGGGGTAACAAGCAGGGTCAGGGTTAGGTCGAAGAGGGAGCCACACGTGTCGATTACCTGCATGAACTGCGGGACTGTCAAAAGGCTGCCTATAAAGCGGAGGAAGCAGGAATGAGCTCAGGCTTATCCCTGATTAGTGTTGGCTTATCGAGCGAGAAGGATCTAAGCCTTAAGGCTTTGGAGGAGGGGAGAAGCTGTGATCTACTCTACTTCGAAGCTTACACTTCTAAACTCAACACGAGCATGTCAGCCCTGAGGAGCCTATTCGGAAAAGACGTAACAGAGTTAAAGAGGAGCGATCTGGAGGAGGGGTCTAGAGAGATAATTGAGAAGGCTAAGAATAAAAGGATCGGAATCCTCGTAGGCGGAGACTGTCTCACAGCGACGACGCACATATCCTTGATCATCGAAGCGAAGAAGATAGGCGTCCCTACAAGGATCATACACGGCTCCTCAATCCTAACAGCTGTCGCTGAGACCGGGCTCTCTCTCTACAAGTTTGGAAGAACCGTTACGATGCCTCTATCTGATAAGGGGTCGGTGGACCCTGTCATCGAAGCCGTGTGTGATAATCTCGAGCAAGGATTACACACTCTTATACTGTTAGACCTCGATGTTGAATCAGGCAGATTCGTAACAGTGGGCGATGCCTTAAAGGCGCTCATAAAATCCGATGATAGGGAGCAGATAAATGATGAGACTCTCGTCGTCGGTTTATCTCGGCTAGGGTGGGATGAAAGCCTGATCTCGGTTGGGAGGGCTTCAGAGATCGCTGAGAAGGATTTCGGTGAACCCCCTTATGCATTGATCATACCTGGGAGGCTCCACTTCGTCGAGGAGGAGGCTTTACATATCCTCCATGGATGCCCAAAGGAATTGTTAAAAGAGAGGAGGGTGCTGAGCCAAATAGATGAATTAATCTCAAAATATGCTTCCAGTTGTGAGAGGGTTATAAATGAATTGAAGATGCGAACCCTGCCTAAAATTATTCATTCGGAAGATGCCGAAGACTTGATCAATCATGCGAGGAGATACCTTGACGACGCATTATACTTCGCCTCTGTCAAGAAGCCAACTGCGCTGGTTTCGATAAGCTACTGTGAAGGGATCCTGGACGCGTTAAAGTTATTAGGATTAGTCGACTTCGAGTGGTGATAAAATGGTAGTAGTGCTAGCGTCAGGAGCCTTCGACCTCCTCCATTACGGACACATCCGGTTTCTGGAAGAGGCTAAGAAGCTTGGAGGAGCATCCTCAAAACTCGTGGTGATAGTGGCGAGTGATGAGACGGTGAAACAGAATAAGGGGAAGAAACCCGTCATACCTGAGGATCAACGAAGAGCCATAGTCGAAGCGCTGAAAGTCGTCGATGAAGCTCTCTTAGGCTACGAGAACGCAGATTTCGGAGCAGTGATCGAACGTATTAAGCCGGACATAATCGCCATAGGCTTCGATCAAGATGAGGTTGAACGCGAGACAATGAAAACCATAAAGGAGAAAGGACTCAACATAAGAGTTGTCAAGCTCGGACGCTTCGGCAGAGAAGACCTTAACAGCTCTTCTAAGATTAAGAGGAAAATAGTTGAAGACTACGTTAAAGCATAAGCCTATTTCTCTTTTCGGTTGTAGCCGAAGGCTAAAACCTTCAGCTTATCTCCGTCTTTAAGCGAGAAATGCTTCCGCAAATAGATTGGCGAGATTATCTCCAAAACTGATTCATCGTATATCGTCCTGTCCGCTATAATGATCCCGCCTTCAACTTGATCATTTATCAAAGAAGGATAGCATCTAACTGATCCGAAAGACCTCTCCTCATCTTTGAACCCTTGAATAGTGACTCCAAGAAGGCTTTCTAAGTCTTTCCTCTTCTTCAAATCCTCCCTCCTCAACTTCAAGTTCAGCGTTCCGGGATAAGGATCGAATCCTAGTTTCTCTATGATCTGTCTCCTATATCCCTCCTTAGAGATGTAGTATGCCCCCTCGAAAAGACCGCTCGTCACTACACCTTGGAATTCAATGGATTCTGTTCTGTCTTCCTCAAGATTCCTCTTCAAACCATTCAATATTTCAGTTAAAGCAGCTATTCCACAATCTGTAATCCTTACTAGGCCCCCTTCAGGGGTGATGCTTCGGTTGATTAGCCCCATCTCTTCAAGGAGTTGTAGATGCCTTGAGGCTGACTGTTGAGAGCCTCCGAGTATTTTCGAAAGCTCAACTGTAGAGATTCTAACGGGTTTTGATGCTGCACCATTCTCGAGAAGGGCGTATAGAGAGAACCAGAGATAGGGTTTAACCCTCTTAGCTGAAATCTGTTTATTCAAGTCTACTAAAAAATTGGAAGAATTTGTATATATACTTATTTTTTGGTTGTTCAGCCCTTGGCAACCGCTATTGGAACTGAGATCATAACCTTTCTCCCTATGCCAAGTCTATGACTAACCTCAGCAACTCTGTGAATATCTTTGTAACTATGGGGCGCCTCCTCCTCAACAACGTCACGGCTAGCCGCTCGAACCACGATATCCTTCGCTCTAAGCATCTTTATAACATCTTGTTCAGTATACTCTCTACGAGCACCTGCCCTAGACATGACCCTCCCAGCCCCGTGCGCAGTACTTGCAAACGATATCTCTTCACCCTTCTCAGTTCCAACTAGAAGATAGCTTGCAGTCCCCATCGTTCCAACAAGAAGGACCGGCTGACCAATGTTTCTATAATCTTCAGGTAGATCCTCTCTTCCCGGGCCGAAGGCTCTTGAAGCCCCCTTCCTATGAACAACAGTTTTCACGCGTTTGCCGTTGATTACATGCTCCTCCTTTTTAGCTGTGTTATGGGTCATGCTATACACAATATTCATACCCAGTTCATCAGGGCTCCTCTTGAATGTCTCTTTAAAAGCTTCCCGAACGAGGTGGGAGATGATATGCCTATTGATGAAAGCATAGTTTATGGCGCACGCCATCGCCTGGAAATAATCCTCAGCCTCTCTACTCTTGATAGGGGCGCATGAGAGTTCTCTATCAGGGATCTTAATGTTGTATTTCGAGATCGCCCTATCCATGACCCTGAGATAATCACTAGCTATCTGATGACCATAGCCTCTCGACCCTGTGTGAACCCAAACAACTATCTGATCAGGCTCAGTTATCCCGAAAACTTTAGCAGTCGCCTCGTCGAAGATCTCTTTAACTCTAGATATTTCAAGGAAATGGTTCCCTGCTCCCAAAGTGCCTAGCTGATTTAAGCCTCTTTGTTTTGCTTTCATCGAAACCATGTCAGGGTTAGCTTCCCTCATCCTCCCCGACTCTTCCATGTGTTTATAGTCTTCGGGCCAACCGTAGCCTTTAGAGATAGCCCAGTCAACCCCTTCAACGACGGCCCTGTCAATTTCATTCATCGAGAGGCGTAGCTTGCTGCCGACTCCGACACCGCATGGAACCAGCTTGAATATTAGATCTATCAGTTCGTTGATCTTCGGCTTCACCTCCTTGTAGGTCATGTCTGTGCGGATTAGGTTTACTCCACAGTTTATGTCATATCCTACACCTCCGGGGGAAACGATCCCCTCCTCCATGTCGAAGGCTGCAACCCCTCCAATGGGGAACCCGTAACCTTGATGCCCATCTGGGAGGGTGAGAGCATATTTGAGTATCCCTGGCAAATAAGTCATATTGACGCACTGTTTAATAGTCTCGTCTCGAAGCATCATGTCTAAAAGTTCTTTGTCAGCGTATATTCTAGCTGGAACCCTCATATTCGGATTGTAATCCTTTGGGATCTCCCAGACTAGTTCATCAATTTTTTTGAAAGGGTAGCTCATAACGTTTCTAACTCTCTCATCTAAGGATAGATTAATAAGGATTTTTGGTCTCTAAGCCAATATAGATGCGCTTTGAGGGCTAAAATAGTAAGAAGCCTAACATATAACGAAGTTGTGAATAGGATTTCAGAGATAGAGAAGAGGAATAAATGGGGGGTCAACACCCCTAATCCGAACGGTAAACTATTCTATGATGCATCTAAAACTGAAGATTATGAGGAATGGCGAAAACTTAGGGATGCTATCGAAGCCTTCAGAGAGGGAGAGGGTTTCGATTACAATCTTGAAGAGGAGCTTGAGGTATCAGAAACAGATATGAAACTCACCATAAAAAGGATTGAGCTAATCGATTTCATCTCGAAGACAAGGATAAACTCCATAAACAATCTAGCATCCAAGGTTGGGAGGGATGTTAAAAACGTGTATAAGGATTTGAAGATTCTTGAGAGAATGGGTTTAGTCAGATTGGTTAAACAAGGAAAGAGAAT
>JAGTQU010000019.1 GCA_018396695.1 Candidatus Bathyarchaeota archaeon
GGTTGCTCTGCTTAGGCTCCTCGGCTTCGAGGGCTTGGAGGAGCATTATCTCCATCTCAGCCATCTTGGTTATGGCGTCGACTACGAAGACCCTCACCTCCTCGCTTCCGCTCTCCCCAAGTTTCTTCATGGTTAGCTTATAGCCATGTTCACTATATTCTGGATCAGCTCAGTGATCTCATCTTTGGAGACAGCTGCCGATTTATGCGGGCACCGAAGTGTGTAGATCTTTTATCAGTTTTCAGCGTGAAAGCGTTATGAGTCTGAATATTAGCGGTCAAGTTCTAATAAGTTCTCTATAAACCTCTCTTATTCTTCTGAATTCTCCGTCGAGCTTCTCTTTAAGCTTATCAGGTTGGGTGTATCTGTATGAGTAATGTGCGATTTTTAACCACGGGAGCGGAGCAGAAAATACGTTTATCAGCTAATATCCTTTTTTACTCTACAGCCTACAGCTATGATTAGACTCGGTTTCTCGGTTCTCACTGTAATCTATAAACTTCGCATAGCATTTTAAGCAACCCCTAACACGGCAGACTAAATTTCTCAGCCGTTCGTCAACATCCCATGTATATACGCTCCCTACGATTCATACTGGACGTAATGACCTATTATTTTAAAATGAATAATTTAAACATCAATATGTTAGGATGAAGCACCTCTTATTGTACATACGAAGTCCAAGTGCACGAAAGCAGACCAGATCTAATATATAACCTAACCTAGTACACTAAGGATCCCTAAAAGGCTGTAATGAAGAACAAAAATACCGCAACGAAATAATAGAAGCAGCGCAAACATATCCGTTCGCAGGAAAAATTGTGCTAGTAACCTCCAAAAAGATTGAGAAAGCATCCAAAAAACTAAAGTACTCTTAACCCTAAGACAAAAAAATTTTCTCCTAATGCCACTTTCTCTTTCGGTTTGGAATAAGCCTTTTAAGATTCGGCGCTTATGGCAAGTTTGGTTATGGATATGAAGAGAACAGTTATGCTTGGGACGTTGACGATTCTATTCTTAAGCGTTGTTTTAGCCTCATTAGTCTACGCTGTTCCACCACGAGCTTCAGACGTGGAAATAACTCCTAAAATCACAGTTAAGGGTCCAGTAGCCATGGGTAAAGCCGCGAAGCCGCCAAAGCAAGCGGCAACAGGCATACTTGGCGACCTTGTAACAGGAGAAAAATATGCTATTGTTATAGGCATTTCAGACTATTACGGCGAAGCGAACGACCTTGAATATGCAGATGACGATGCCATGGACTTCTATAACACCCTAATCGCAGCTTATGGATTTTCAGATGAAAACATCGTTCTATTAATTGATGGTTATGCAACTCGCCTAAACATACTGACAGCTGTTAACAACTTAAAAGAAACTATTACCGCTTATGATGAAGTTGTCTTCTTCTATAGCGGCCATGGTGCAAGAGGCAAAGCCAATGATGGAGACCGAGAAGCTACTGACGAGGCCATGGTTCCATACGAGTGTACAGCGGAATCACTAATTTGGGATGGACAACTTGCAGCGCTTTTTTCAGGCTTTGCAACTTCGCGGATAATTTTCATTTTCGATTCGTGCTATTCTGGCGGGATGACAGACCTTAAGGCTGGAGGAAGAATCGTGGTCATGGCGTGTTCTGAGAACGGCTTATCCTACGAGTTTGAAAGCTTTCAAAACGGGCAATTCACATATTACTTTGTAGAAGAGGGAATCGTGGCTGGAAAAGCGGACATATGGGACCATGATGCTGATGGATCTTTCGGCGAAGCAAGCGACGTTGTTGTTGAGGAAGCCTTTGACTATGCGAAAGCTAACTGCAAATACCAAACTCCAACAATAAGCGACACCTTCACGAAGGACCTGCTACCTTAAAATCACCACTTCTTAACCTATTTTTCCGGCTTTATTGTTATCGTTGGTGTTGAGTGCTTACCGATTTTACAGCAGAGCTTTATGGAGCTTTACCAGGGGCTTCTAAAAGAACAGAAGAGTCAGAACGCTCATACAGTTCAAAATGTGACTCATCTGATTCTGCGTAAGGCTAAGGCTGAAGCTGGATGAGTATCTAGAAGATTGCTTATTATGAGAATAGCAGAGAGGGAGAGAGTCTATGAACTTGAGGCTTATACTCGACTTTCACTATGGTTTAAAATTTCTGCCCCTTTTTTCTGTTCGCTTACATAGAGAATTTACTGTGCGCAGCGGAATCGGCGATTAGATTATAGACATGCTTTCTCCAAATTCTCTGATATAGCACATGTAACTCGGCGAAACTTGGTTTTCGCGCCGCTGCTGAGGGAGGCTGGCATGATTACTCACAGGATTCAAGTCAGGCTCAACTGGGGGCAGCCAGAGGTTCCCAAGCTGAAGTTTTCAGATATGCTATTTCCTATAAATTGTATTTATTTCCCAATATTGGGAAATAAATTTTATATATTTTCCCAGAGATAGAAAGTATGCCTTTTAAAAGGGTTTATGGAGAGTCTACTCGTGTTTAGGCTAAAAAATAGGATGCGAAAAATCGTTGTTTTGGCTTTACTGTTTCTCCTGCTGCCGATTGCTGAGATGGCGCTGATTGATGTTGTCTCAATCAAAACTTCCAGCATAGTTCAAGCAAACCCGGAAGATTCTCATACTATCCGTATTCTGGCCAACGGGACAATTAAACCCGATACGCCGAATATATGGACCAACTATTCCACGTATGTTTTATTAGGAGACCTTAAAGTTCAAGCCGGCATTGATGAACCTGCGATTATTGTTGAAAGAGACAACATAGTATTTGATGGAAACGGGTATAAGCTTGAAGGAATTGACAGTTATGGGTCTACGGGGATATTGATTTGGAATAGAAAAAACGTGATAATCAAAAACATGGAGATTACAAAATTCTATATGGGCATCCGTATTCTAGATTCGTCGGAAATCAGCTTAATTGGAAACCGGATAACTAAAAACCACCGCCACGGTATTTATTTAGAGTGTTCCGAATCTAACTTGACAGACAATAGCATAATTGAAAACTACATAGCTGGAAATAAGGAGGGGAGTGGCATCTATGCGATTGGTCACGAGATTTATGATCCGGTACCTGAGTTGCTTATCCCAAAAGGGACTAGAATCATAGGGAACACTATAAAAGGTAACGATGGGGGCATCTTCATGGAACGCTCTGCTAACAACAACATAAGTTTGAATAGAATAGATGGAAACTATAATGGCGTCGACCTTTCGTATGTTAACAATACCATTCTAACAAGAAACAGTATAGGGGGAAACACGTATGGTGCTGTAATCATGACTTCTTATGATAATGGAATAATTGGGAACGACATAACCGAAAACAATAATGTTGGCATCTGGCTTGCCGGGACTTTAAACATCAGTATAAGAAAAACAACATAATACTGAACGGCGAGGCTGGTGTCCTGCTTGACTCGGCGGCAAATTCTACCAGTATTACCCGAAACACAATAGAACGCAACAAAAAGGGCATCTGGATTTATAATTCGCAACCGTGGCTTCCAGATCCGTCAGATAACTGGATTTTCGGCAACAACTTCTACGACAACGACGATCAGGTTGCGATGGATGTTACGACTCCAAGTGGTGTTTTCGATGATGGTTATCCAAGCGGCGGCAACTACTGGAGCCACTACACGGGTGTTGACGTTAAAAGCGGACCTTCGCAAGATTCGCCTGGAAGCGACAGCATAGTCGACATGCCCTTCATCATCTACGACGACCCCGATGACATCAAGGACATCAAGGATAGTTATCCGTTTATCGCTCCAGTAGGCTCGGTTGACGTGGGCACTTTGGGTGGAACAGATTACGGCGTTGACTTTGTAACCAATTCAACAGCCGTCTCAGCGTTCCTGTTCGACCCGTCTGCTGATCCCCCATACATAAGTTTCGAAGTGGAAGGGGAAGAAGGAACTGCAGGCTTCTGCAGGGTGAAAATTCCGAAAGCCGTTTTATCGGCGGGGGACACAGAATGGGTTGTAGAAGTCAACGGACAACCCGTAGACTACACGGTTTCCTCAGACGCCGAGAACACCTACCTATACTTCACATACCACCATAGCATACAAGAAGTTAAAATAATAGGGAAAGAGACGCAGTTCACGCCTCCCCCACCGCCTCCTCCGCCTGATACACCTCCTTCCCCAGTGACTCTAAACCCTCCTTCTGAAATCACTGAGACTTCCATGAAGTTGAGTTGGACGGAAAGCGTTGACACAGACTTCAAAAGCTACGTTGTTTATCAATCGAATGCTGGTGGATCCCTTGGGGCACCAATATATGCTTTAACAACAAAGTCAGCGACGTCGTACACGGTGACTGATTTGACGGCTGATACAACCTACTATTTCACAGTTAGAGTTTATGATACCGGCGACCTGTACGCTGATTCTAACCAGGTGAGCGGTAAAACATTGGCTGCTCCAGCGCCTGCCACAGTTGAAAGCTGCGACTCAGCCGGCACTACTAAGAACACCTTTAATCTAGGTGAAGACGTGTACGTTAAGGGAGGAGGCTACGCCCCCTCAACTGAATACGTAGTTTACATAGTTGCAGACGCTGACTGGATGGACGGCATGGCGATCCCGGCTAATGTCGCGTGGAAATACATCACCACAGATTCCACGGGCAACCTGCCTCGAGACGCAGTTTGGCCAAATCCACTGTCCGCCGGTAAATACGATATCATCGTTGATGTTAACAAGAACGACGTGTATGACGAAGCCGTAGACGCTTTAGACGACTTTGACGTGAAGACCGCAGGGTTCTTCGTGATACCTGAATACTGGCTGGGCACAGTCCTAGGCTTAACAGGATGCTTCGCAGCTCTCGGAGCATACTACATGTCAAAAAGAGGGCGTATCTATCACCCCAGCTACCAATAAACTCTCTTTTTTCTTCGCGCGAACAATGCTTCTGCAATAAGCTTTGAAGGTTTAAAATTGAAGCGAGTGTGCGTCTTCGTGGATAAGGGAGACGGTTAGGACCAACTGGAGCTGCTGGGTGGAGGATGTAGAAACCATAATATTGCAAGGATTTCTACTTCAAATTGACAAGTTTTTTTAAAACTATGGTTATTAAAATCAATGGAGGATCTTATCATCAATCTGAATAGGGTTGCATTATAAAAGGTTTAAAGTATACATGATAAAATTAAAAGGGAGTATTAGTTATTTTATCTATTAACCTATTTTTTCTTCAAAGGTTCTAAGGCTTTTTCCCTTGATA
The DNA here is from genome assembly GCA_018396695.1 of Candidatus Bathyarchaeota archaeon. Taxonomy (GTDB): domain Archaea; phylum Thermoproteota; class Bathyarchaeia; order TCS64; family TCS64; genus JAGTQU01. Next base: position 5,257 of record JAGTQU010000019.1, read on the forward strand.
CTGATATCTGTGGCAACTCGAATCTCTCGAACCTTTCAACGAAGCCGCATAGCCAGTCAACAACTTCGTTCATCAAGTTCTCAGAGAATTCCCTGGTAATCATAGAATAATCCGTGGTTCCGGGAGAATCTTTCGGATGCGCCTCAGTCATCGAGCCGGAATCGGAAACGTCTGCCGTTTTTAAAGGCATACGGATGATCCCATCCCTGAATTTAGCCGAACCAAGGTTCACGAGCTCTATCTCTTCATCAACCTGCTTAGTAGGCGATAGGATAGCAAACTCCATTTTCACGACTTCGGGGCGCGAAGCCAGCATGAAAGCAGTTTCAGCGTAGCCGGCGTGAGCCATAACGGGCTGGCCGAATATGGGTCTATTCAGGATGTCCCACCATTGAGCGATGGCGCAGAGCATACCGTATCTTTCTCTCGCCTTCCTTGCAGCCTCCGAAAGGGCCCCTAGGTTCCCCCCATGGCCGTTAATGAAGAGTACTCTTGTTATACCGTATCGGCTGAGCGACGTGAGAATGTCGAAAATCACGTTTTGAAAGGTTGAAAATTTCAGTGTTATCACTCCTGGGAAGTCGCTATGGTGGCCTGATACACCGTAGGGCATGACAGGCAACACTAGGGAGCCACTCTTCTTGCCAACCCTATCAGCGATAGTCCAAGCCTGAATCCAATCAGCCCCGAGTCCAAGGTGGGGGCCATGCTGCTCCACCGACCCCGTGGGCACAATAGCCAGCTTTGTTTTCTTGAATTTCTCCCCAGCCTCGATCCAACTCATATTAGATAATTCATAAACCATTTTTGGTTCGCTTAAGACCGGTATAATTTTGTTTATAAAGTTTTATATCTAGATAAATGAAAAATAATATTGCGATAATTGAATAAACTTTTATCATCTTTTAATAAGAGCTGCCAAAACCTTCGACCTAAATGGACCCATAATAGCAACTGATCGAGATATTCCTTGTAAAACCCTATTTTTAATTATTAAGAATGTGAAAACTTGATTTCCTATTAACAGCGACCAAGAGAAAATTGTAGTGTTCATATGTTTTCTTGCATGGAAAAGTTTCAAACGGGAATTGTAATAAAAATCTACAATTTTTGGCTATAATGGTAAATCTACAACTCAATAGTTCCATGCATTTTTTCATGAAAGGAATATCATTTTTATAAATAAACAATTTACCCTCGTATTAAAAAATCGTAAGATAGAGCGTTTACTAGTTGAACGAATGTTGCAACATGAGTACGAAAGTTACAATGCGGCAATGCCGAGAATGCCTTAGGGTCTCCGATGATCTGCGTGCAGACTTGCTGAATATCCCTATCCTGTCTTCAAGGAGCTCCCTTAAGTCCGCTTCTGCACCTCTACAATCCAATCAGGGTCCGTCTCAAAACCACGCTCACCAAGTCAATCCCTAGAAAAAACATACACGTCTTTAAACTCCCAGAAGCTAACCTCCTACGCCAAAGCTCAACAAAGACAACTTAAAGCATTAGTATGTTATTATTTCACAAATAAATTAACATTTTTAGTAAATATTATGTGTGAAATGCGATTAGGTTTGATTTGCCTAGGAAATAAAATTAATTAATTTTCAATAATTTTTTAAGATTGTTAGTTGCCGTTTCTCCTACGTACTCCAGATCCAGATTTTTTAACTCTGAAATCTTCTCAACGACTTTTATCACGCCTTCAGGTTCACCAGAATCTGTCTCAGTGAGGATATACTCTATCGAAATTTTCGCTACGATTTCTCTGAAAGATTTATTATTTGGATCAAAAAGAGCTCGCTGACCTATCGATAGATAGATTCCCATATTGATGCATCTTTGAGCATAGTATATATCTTTTGAAAAACCATGGATTGCCACCCCCACCTTCGATAAGTCAACCTCTTCTATAACGTCCAGAACCTCCTCGTCCGGCGTCCTATCATGGACTAGAGCCGGTAACTTTAACTTCTTAGCCAGCTTAAGTTGTTCTCTAAATAGCTCTAACTGGATACTTTTATCGATATACTCGTTAACGAATTTCCCTTCAGAGTCTCTGCGACCGACATAATCTAGCCCTATTTCGCTGATGGCTACAACCTTACTAGCTTTCGCAAGTTCCCCAATCTTCCTAACGGCTTCTTCACTATACTGATCAGCGTTCCAAGGGTGTATGCCAACGCACGCTTTAACTGTTGGAAACATCTCCGCTGTTCTTACCGCTTCTACGGATGACTTGATATCTATCCCGGCGGTGAGTATGAGCTTGACACCCTTTTCTTCAGCCCTTTTAACGGCATCTATACTCTTTGTATCAATGTGACAATGGCTTTCTGAAAACATACTGATACTAAATAGGTTGAATAGGTTAATGAAGATTTTTCAAAAAGCTATCTTCTGAATACGATCTTGCCATTAACAATCGTCATGTCTACCTTAATGTCTTTAATCTCCTCATGTGGCACATTGAGGATATCTTTTTCAAGGACAACTAGATCAGCCAGCTTCCCTTCTTCTACACTGCCCTTGAGATCTTCCTCTTTTCCAAGGTAGGCACCGTTCCACGTATACAGTCTTATCGCGTCAATAACTGAAACTGCTTCTTCTCCGCCGACTACTAAACCGGTCCTACTCTTCCTGGTAACAGCCTCATATATCTGAATCATAGGGTTACCGTCGCTAACGGGATAGTCGCTGTTGCCTCCGGCGATGATCCCGTTCTCTTTCAGGGTTTTCTGCGGGTGCAGCCATCTGCTTCTCTCAGGTCCGAAGTTTTCGTAATAGTCGTCTCCGAGCCCCCACATATATCCTATACTCGAAGATGGTGCAACTCCAAGCCTCTTTATCCTTTCGACCTGCTTCGGAGTACACAGGCTGTTATGCTCTATCCTGTGCCGCATATCGGGAATTGGATACATCGATTGAGCCTGTTCTATAGCGTCAAGAGCAAGGTCTATCCCTCTATCCCCGATGCTGTGTATACTAACCCTGATCCCAGCCCTATGCGCCTTCAAAGTGAATTCCTTCATCATCTCAGGATCCGTAGTCATCAAGCCCAGCCCCTTTGTCCCCCTATGCTGCGGAGTGTAAACGGCTGCCGACCCTCCTGAGCCGGAACCATCACCCATGATTTTTATGGACATTATTTTCAACCAATCATTCCCGAAGCCAGAGCGTATGCCCAGGTCAATCATCGGCTCAAGTATGTTGACGTCCTCGTCTCCTTGAGGATGGATGCTCATCATGAGCAAAGTGCGCACTTGGCGGACCCCCTCGTCTAACAGCTGCTGGTAAGCGTCTACTGCGGCAGCATATCCGCTAGCATCGTGCACTGTTGTTATTCCCCATTCAGAGAATTGCCTCCAGACCTTTCTCAACCCCTCTTTGATCTGGTCAACGGTATACTCTGGAATATGTTTAGAGACCAGTTGACCAGCAGTCTCATACAATAGCCCGGTGGCTCTCCCTTCCATGTCTCTATCGATCTTGCCTCCAGAGGGGTCAGGAGTATCGTCAAGGATCCCTCCGATTTTAAGAGCCATGCTGTTAGCGATGTAAAGATGACCGGTCTCTTTACTGATGAAGACAGGGTTATTTGGAGCAGCTTCATCGAGCTCCCAACGAGTTATGTGGCGTTTCTCCTCAAGCTTATTCTCGTTATAGTTAGTTCCTCTGATCCACTCTCCAGGAGGGGTCGCTCTAGCTTTCTCAGAGATCATTTTTAAAATCTCCTTGATGCTTCGGACTGGAGGAGACCTGCAGTTTACTTCATAGTACCTTGTAGCTGCAAGGCTAGGGTGCATGTGGGTGTCGATGAATCCAGGCAAGACGGTCTTTCCGTTCAGGTTGACTATCTCCGTCTCTTGGTCTGCAAGTTCCAAGATCTTCTTGGTCTCTCCAGTTGCTACTATTCTCCCCTCTCTAATAGCTACGGCTTCAACAATGTCATTGCTTTCATTCATGGTAACTATCTTACCACTGATGAGAACCATGTCAGCCGATAAACCCTTAAAGATGCCCATATCACCTCTTCTAATCAGCTTTAAAAAATAAAAATATGCGGTATCGGATTATGTCCTAATTTGAATTTTTGAAAAATATGTTTGATCTAGTCTTAGAACTCTTAGGACACTCTTTTTGTAATCTCTTTAACCGCTTCCACCAGAAGATCAATCTCCTCTACTGTATTGTAAAAGTAGGTTGATGCTCGAACCGTTCCTCCAGGCATCTTGAGTAGTTCTTTAATTAGAGGTAGGGCACAGTGGTGTCCAGAGCGTACAGCAATATTGTATTCCGAGTCAAGGGTTAACGCCGCATCGTGAGGGTTCATACCGTTGATATTGAAAGAAACTATGCCTAAACGCTCGTTAAGGTTACTGGGCCCATAGATTGTAACGTTATCTATCTCCGATAATCCTTCAAACAGCCTCTTAGTTAATATCTTTTCCCGACTCTCTACATAATCCATTGTTAAACGTTTGAGATACTTGCATGCCTCACCTAAACCGATGGATTGAGCTATCGCCGGAGTCCCAGCCTCGAATCTTAAAGGGGGCTCAGCAAGCTCGTATCCTTCTAAACTCACATCGGCTATCGTTCCACCTCCGATGCAGAGAGGTTCAACGTTGTAAAGTGAAGAGTCGGCGATGTAGAGGCATCCTGACCCCGTAGGCCCAAGCATCTTATGGCCAGAGAAGGCTAAAAAATCGACTCCTGAATCTTTAACATCTGTTTTCAAATGCGGTACGCCTTGGGCACCATCTTCCAAGACCAATGCCCCATGCTCATGGGCTATAGAAGCTATCTCCTTAACTGGCGTTATGCATCCTAAAACATTTGAGACCCTTGTTAGTGCAACAAGCCGTGTTCGATCGTCGATGACTTTCTCAAAATCTGATAAAGAGAGATGCCCTTCCTCATCCGCTTTAACTATTTCAAGCGTACAGCCGTGTCTCTTAGCAACGCGTATCCAAGTTATGAAGTTCGAGTGGTGTTCAAGGATAGTTGTAACTATTTTGTCTCCCTTCTTCCAATCATGAGAGTTTGCTACGAAGTTTATCCCCTCCGTCGTGTTTTTCATCATTACAATATTATCTGCGGATGAGGCTCCAATGAAATCGGCGACGATGCTGTGAGCCTTCTCGTATTCCTCGCTAGCCTTCTGAGAGAACTTGTGAATGCCTCTCTCAACGTTTGCTCTATACTCCTGGTAGAACTCAACCTCTTTATCCACGACTTGTTGAGGGGTTAGACTGCTCGCTGCATTATCTAAGTATACGACTCCTTTACCGAGTATTGGGAAGTCTTTTCTTATCTCTTCGACGTCAAGCAATTGCGATCATTATGTATTGTGTTAGAAGACTTTTAAGTATTTGATGGCTCTAAGGGACGGTAACGCTCTTAGCCAAGTTTCTAGGCTTGTCAGGATCCGCTCCTCTATTACATGCGAAATGGTAGGCGAAAAGTTGTAACGGGGCAACGTAAACTATTGGGGAAAGCGGCTCAGGTATTCCCTTAGGCATCTCTAAATAATCCTCAGATAGGCCAATAATCTCTGCATCTCCTTCTTCACATATTGAAATTATGCGAGCCCCTCTCGCCTTCATCTCCATTATGCTCCCAATTATCTCTTTTCTAGTCTCTCCTTTTGGACATAGGAAGATGCATGGAGTCCCCTCTTCGATTACGCTTATAGGTCCATGTTTGCTTTCTCCAGCTGGATATGCTAAAGCTGGTACATAACCGAGCTCCAAAAGCTTCAATCTACCCTCTAGCGCCGTAGCTGAACTTACCCCTCTACCTAGGAATAGGAAGACTCGTTCCCCTGAATACTTCTTAGAGAGCACCTCAACTTTGGAAGAATTGTTTTCAAGCGCCTTCTCAACATAGTCTGGCATGATTTTAAAGACTCCTTCTATTTCATCTAAATCGTCTTGAGAGATTTTCCCCCTCATCCTAGCTAGTCGCACGCCTAACTGGGCAAGGATTATGAGTTGGGACGTAAACGTTTTCGTCGCCGCTACACCTATCTCCGGACCGGACTGCTGTACTATATACGCTCTCGAAACACGTGTTAACGTTGATCCGACAGTATTTGTAACTGCTAGAATAGTTGCAGCCCTCATTCTAGCGTAGTCGACAGCCTTCAAAGTGTCAAAGGTTTCTCCTGACTGGCTGACTGCGAGGACGACGGAATCTATTCCTATGGAGCTTCCATAATTCTCTATAAATTCGGAGGATACAACAGGATAGGTAACTAGTCTCGCAAATTTTGAAAACAGATAGGATGCAGCTAGGCAAGCGTGATATGACGTCCCTGCCGCAACGAGAAATATCTCTCTTCCTCTATCCAAAAAAGTGGTCAACAGATCCATATACTGCTTTTGAATCCTGAGCGCATTCCTGAGGCTTTGTGGCTGTTCAAAGATCTCCTTAACCATGAAATGTGGGTAGCCTTGCTTTTCAGCCATTTCAAGCGTCCATGTTATCTCCGTAAGGCCTCTCTCAATTTTGGAGTTATCCTCAATACGAACGATCGTAAATCCTTCAGAGTCTAGAACGGCTGCTTCGCCATTTTTTACCCATGCAATCTTATTAGTGTAGGGTAGCATGGCTGGAACATCAGAAGCACAGAAAACCCCCTTCTCTGAGACCCCCAACACTAATGGGCTCTCGTTTCTAGCGCAGAATATGCGTTCAGGTTCTTTCGAAGAGATTAAAGCGATAGCATAGGATCCTCTTATCCTTCTTAAAGCCTTCAAAAAGGCTTCCTCAAGCGTTGAACTGTTTTTAAACTCTTCTTCGATAAGATGAGCTACGACTTCAGTGTCAGTTCTAGAAACAAAGTTATGCCCTTTGTTTAAGAGCTCCTCTTTTATCTCTAAGAAATTTTCAATAACTCCGTTATGGATCAGAGTAATCTCACCATTGCAATCACTGTGTGGATGGGCGTTGACCATCGTAGGAGCCCCATGAGTAGCCCAACGCGTATGTCCGATGCCAATACTGCCTTTCATCTCAGAGAACCTCAGTCGATTGTTTACTTCATCGATCTTTCCTGCATCTTTCCTTACTTCAATTCTCTCATTATAGAGTGTTGCTACGCCTACCGAATCGTAGCCTCTATACTCTAGTCTTTTAAGTCCTTGGATTATGATCGGTGCTACTGGACTATCTTTACTGATGCAGCCGAATATCCCGCACAATTCTTCAAATCCTTCAAAATATATTTAGTTTATTTAAGGGTTTTAAATTTATGGTAACTAGTAGACTTTAGTTAACTACCTTTTAGACCTAATCTTCGCAGAAAGTTTGATGATGTTTTTTATTTTGATAATTGGATCATTTAACGGAGAATCTTGAGCGAAGTAGTAAGACATATTGGGAAAAACGTGAAGATAGGTAAAAACGTGAAGATTTGGCATTTCACGTATATCGGAGATAACACGGAGATTGGGGACGACACGAAGATCGGCTCCCTGGCTCACATCGATTATAATGTGAGGATAGGGAAAAGATGCAAGATAGAAGGCATGGTATACATTCCGCCTCTTACGGTAATAGAAGATGATGTTTTTATCGGACCAGCCGTTGTTTTCACCAACGATCCCTATCCCATGTCTCCTAAGATGACCGGGGTTCACGTAGAGTCTGGGGCGATTGTTTGCGCCGGCGCAGTTCTTAAAGCAGGAATAAGAATTGGGGCCCGTTCAGTAATAGGTATGGGCGCAGTTGTGACAAAAGATGTCCAACAAGAAACAGTTGTTTTTGGGAACCCTGCCTATTATAGATATGATCTAGAAACCTATTTGAGTAAGAAAAAATCTTGGGAGGAATCCTAGCCTTTTTAGGCATAGTAATATTTTGACACTTTTTCTATTCCACGGATGATGAGTCTTAGGTCCTCGTCACTTAGCTCAGGATGCATCGGGATCGAGAAAATTCTTTGCGAGACATCCTCCGATATTGGGCAAGCCTCCGGTTTCATAATTGCTGTAATCGCAGGCTGTTTCGACAATGGTAAAGGATAGTGGACTGCGCAGTCTATATTTTCCGCCCTCAAAGCCTCTACGAATTGGTTTCGAGTGCATTTAAACTGGCTTAAATCCATTGTGAGCGAGAAGTAGCTGTAAGAGGGGTTTACCTTATCCTCAATTCTTTGAGGCGTTAACCCTCTAATTTTCTTTATCGAATCTCTAAGAATGCTGCCCACCCTCCTCCTTTTAGCTAAATTCTCTTCCAACTCTCCTAGCTGGTTAAGTCCTATTGCAGCTGAAATCTCAGTCATCCTGTAGTTTAAGCCTAGGGCAACGTGATGGTATCTTCCATCGTCTCCATGACTTCTCAACAGTTTTGCAAGCTGCCATAACTTTTCATCATTAGTTGTGATCATTCCACCTTCACCTGTAGTCATACTCTTAGTAGGATAGAAGCTGTAACAGTTTAGGGTGTCGTATGAACCGATGTCTCTTTCCTGATATTCTGTTCCATGAGCTTGAGCCGAATCGTTAATGATTACTAGTCGGTGGTCCTCAGCTATCTCGTTCAACGCCTTCATATCTGCGGCATTCCCGAAAAGATGCACTGGAACTACAGCCTTCGTCCTGTCTGTGATCTTATCCAACACATCTTCCGGATCGATCAGAAATGTTTCTTTGTCTATATCTGCGAATACTGGCTTACCTCTTGAGTGTAAAACCATGCTGGCGGTTGCGAAGAAGGTGAAGGAAGGAACGATTACTTCATCTCCAGGATTAATCGTAGAAAGATATGCGATATGCAAAGCGGCTGTGCCTGTCGATACAGCGCATGCGTATCTAGCTCCAACCTTTTCCCCGAACCTTTCTTCAAACTCCCTCGTCCTAGGACCTTGGCGGATGAATCCTGATTTGAGGACATCTGAAACATCTTTGATCGTCTTATCTGAGAAAAAAGGCTTTGCGATTGGAATAATCTTTTTCGAGACGGGTTCTCCTCCGAATATGGCAAGTTTTTCCATTTGGATCAAATCCTTTCTGAAATCTTAATATCTTTTCAATCTATAACTTGTTAATGGTTTTCCCCCATAAACTTGTGAGATAGATTCCTTTGGGCACTCTATTTGAGTCTATCACGTTACAGCCATCTACGATAGCTGCGGGTAGATTCAATGTTTTAACCAGTTCCTCTAAGTCGATCTTTTTATAAACTCCATGACCTGTAGCTATGATTAAAAGGGATGCGTTTTCGCAAGCAGTCTCTAGACAATCTACTAGCTTCACCCTCAGCTCATGAAGGAGTTCATCTTCTTTAATAAAGGGGTCATGGACAATGATCTCCGGTTGATACTCTTTTAAAGCGTATATTATATTGTAGGTTGGAGAGTTTCTAGAGTCTGATACTTCGGCTCTAAAAGCTAAGCCAAGGATTGAAACTTTTACATCTTTCAGGTTTTTTCCAATAGCTTCAAGGGCTTTTTTCGAAGTCTCCACAGTATATTTAGGCATCTCTTCGTTCGCATTTCTAGCAAGCCTTACAATTGGAAGTTGAACACCGCATTCTTCTGCCTTATCTAAAAGAAAGTAAGGATAGTAGGGGATGCATGCGCCACCTACGCCTACCCCTGGCTTATGGAGGTGGCAGAAGGGTTGACTATTTGATGCCTCTGATATCTCAGCAAAATCTATGTTCATCGCCTTACAAAGCTTTGCAAGCTCGTTCGCCAGCGCGATGTTTACGTCTCTATACACTCCTTCAAATAGTTTAGAGATCTCAGCTTCGGTTGCGCTCCTCATCTTTATTACCCCTTTTCTCGCGATCCTTTGATACAGCTCTGCAAATAACTCAGTACTGTAAGGTCCTACTCCTCCAACAATCTTTGGGTAGCGGATTTCTATATCCTCCAATGCTCGCCCTTCGAATATCCTCTCCGGACTGAAAGCGAGTGCAAACTCTTTCTCAGCTTTAAGACCGCTCTCTTCTTCAAGTATTGGCTGGGCGAATCTAACCGTTGTCGTAGGGGGAACCGAGCACTCTATTGCCACTGCGTCCCCTTCCTTTAAACCCTTTCCTATAGCTTCTAGAGCAGCTTTTAACGCGTAGTCGTCAAACCTTCTTGCCCTTTGGGTCGTAGGGACAGTTATGAACTTGACCTCGGATTTTTCTGAGGCATCGATAAGGTTCGTGGTCGCTTTAAATCTACCTTCACTCACACATCTCTTGATGGATTCCTCGATGCCTGGCTCGTCTCCTATAGGGCTTAACCCCCTATGAATAATCTCTACCTTGTCTTCGTCGACATCGGCCCCGATAACCTCGTAACCAGCTCTCAGCCAAGCTACGGCTAAAGGCAGCCCAACTCTTCCGAGACCGTATACAGCTAGCTTTAGATCTTTTCTCTGGACAAATCTTTTAATATAATCTTGTGAAAATCTGAACCCCATTTCTACTCCTCTAGGATATTTTACTTAGTCTTATTACGCGGCCTGTTTGCGCTGATTTTAGGGCAGCTTCAGCTACACTTAATGCTTTTAAGCCATCTATGCCCGTAACCATAGGTTCATTATTTCTAATAATGCAATCGACAAAACTCTTTAGTTCAAGTTTTAAAGGTTCTTGCCATTCCCCTCTAGGTGTTAAGGTTTCTCTTGGAGTCTCTATCGTGATTTCCTGAGTTATATAATCGACTGTAGCTATTCCTTCGCTTCCTGTCACTTTTAGCTTTCTAACCTTGTATGGCGTCAACCAGTTAGACTCGATAAGCGCTGATTTGCCGTCAGGAAACAAAAGCAGGATCTGAGCATAATCTTCAAATCGGTGGTTTAAACTGCCAATATTTGCAAATACGGCTTCTGGATCTTTCTCAAAAATAAACCTCATAATATCGATGTCATGAATTGCAGTGTCTTTAACTACGCCGACGTCGCCTATTCTCTCAGGCCATTTTGAAACCCTTGTCACTGTTGCTGATACTGGAATTCCTATTCCATGGTCTTCTATTAACTTTTTTAGACGAATCACTCCTGGATTAAACCTTTCAATAAAGCCTACAGATAAGAAGACTTTGTTCTTTTCGGCTGTTTTTATGATTCTCTCAGCTTCGGCGATCGAACTAGCCATCGGTTTTTCGACGAAGACGTGTTTTCTCGATTTTAATGCTTTTAAAGCTTCATCCGAAAGTTTAGTCGACCAGACGCATATGTTAACAGCGTCAATCGATTCGTCTTCAAGCATTTCAGCGCTGTCAGTATACGTCTTGACGTTATATTTATCTCCAATTAGTTTTAAGTTGTCTTTGTTTATATCACATACTGCCACCAGCTCAACTTCAGAGATCTCACTTAATACCCTGATATGGTTTCGACCCCAGAATCCAGCACCTATCACTGCCATTCTAATTTTTCTCAATTCTTCGACCTTCAGCTTATTACTGAATCCATTATTAGATATATCAAAAATATAAAATCCTTAGATTTTCAATATGGTTATATGTCTGATCCTCTGCTTAATAATCGCATCATAGTATAATAATTTTTATAACTATGTTTCTCTCAAGTTCAGACTCTCAGAGCAGGAGGCAAAGATGAACATGGATCGGATGGGTCAGCTTGAAGACTTTATATTCAAAAGGATGGCTGAGTTTAAGATACCTGGTTTAAGCATCGTGATACTAAAGGATGGAGAGATACATTATCAAAAGGGATTTGGGTTTAGGGATATTCATACAGGGAAAAGTGCGACACCAAAAACAATCTACTGCATCGGAAGTGTGACAAAATTCTTCACAGCATTGGCTATTATGCAGCTACGTGACCAGGGGCTCCTGAGCCTCGGTGACCCAGTAGAAAAATTCGTTCCCTTTAAAATTCGACCTAAGGGAGAAGTAGTGAGGATTAAACATCTGCTTAGCCATACCAGCGGGTTACCCTCTTTAGGATACGCTGAAGCCACATTGTCAATGATCACAGGGGCTTCCTCTAATTGGTTTCCAATATCAAATCTTCAAGATCTCTTAGTATTTATGAACGGGGCTGAAGATTGGGTTATATCCAGTCCTGGAGAAAAACATGCTTATCTGAACGAAGGTTATATCATCTTGGGAGGTATAATCGAAAAAGCGTCTGGACTGAATTATGCCGATTACGTTCAATCCCAAATTCTAAAACCTCTTCGAATGGACCGGAGCACATTCTTTGAAGAAGACGTTAGAAGAGAGTCTGATGTAGCTACTCCATATATTACCTCCGAAAAGGGTGAGAAGATACCTACGAAGTATCCGTACGGTCAGTTGTTAAGCGATGGTGGATTGATGAGTAACGCCCTTGATATGGCTAATCTCCTGAAAATGGTTTTCTCTGAAGGCGCATTCAACGGTAGATCCATACTCAGTTCCAAATCTTTAAGAGAGATGATGGAGCCAAAAATTAAGACTCAAGAGAAGCCAATCGCAGGAGAAGACTACAGATACTATTGTTTCGGGCTTAGGATGAAGTCCAATTTTCTCGGATATAACCTATTACATCATAGCGGAAGTGTTTTCGGCTCGAGCGCTTACATGGGTTTCATACCTGAATGTAAAACAGGGGTGATTATCCTCTCAAATGGAGGCTATTTCCTTGAGCCTGTAGGGGAGTATGCTTTAGCCATAATGTTAGACAAAGATCCATTAGAAATTCCCTTCCACAAAAGAATGATGATTCTCGAGGAATTAACCGGAACCTACACGTCTTTCAAAGATACTTTAGACTATAAGGTTAGTCGGAATGGGGGAGTCCTCCAAATAGAGTCGAGTTTTGGATCATTCCGATTCATAACTCCTTTGATTCCCGTCGATATCGGAGGAGAAATAAAAGAGTTCATGGTCTACGGTCTTGATACGATTACGCCTGTTCAGTTCATCCGAGAGAAAGAGAATCTATTCATGATTTACGAGCGAAACAAGCTTAAAAAAACTGGAAGATCCTAAATCCTTTCTGAGCGGAGTTAATAGACGTCGCTGCTCGTAATGAACCATCTTCGACTATCAGAGATGTTGATACCTTTCCTAAATACTGACCCGCTCTCCTGGTATGTATTGTTGAGCGCCATCATGATAACGTTATACCATGGTAGAGTCTTAAACCCGTTTTCTAAAGCCTTAACCGCTAGCTTGGTTCCGTTCTTCGCTATAAACTCGATAGCATCCACGTCAGGATATATATCTAATAATCTTGAAACTATTTCTGAAAGATGGTGTTCAAGTATCTTTGGCGTATAGTCGTTTATGGTCATTGTTAAACCATCATTCTCCTTAACAGTATCCACAACAACATATCCTATTATTTCGTCTCTAACTAATATTCGGTAGGGATGACTCCGCCTGAAAGGATGTCTTTGAACCCTCCATGTTAAGTAGGGTATGGGTCTATGAAAATGGAGCATCACGCTTCTAATAGCCCATTTCTCATATAACTCATAATACTCTAGTAGGTCTATAGGGTTTAATCTAACACGAGTCTCTCCAATATCCTTTTCTAGGTTCGATGCGTCTGCAATAAATTTGTTTACAGAAAAAGCCGCTTCCGACCCTGCTTTACGTGCAGCTCCAGCCGCTTCTTCGAGATTAAACCCTATCAAAATTTCAGGTGATTTTCCCTTTATCTCCTTTAAAAGAAATTTTAAAGTCATTTGAAAAAGCCCTTTTCTCCTATGCTCCCTTCGGACGAAACCGTCGCAGCCTTGAAGAGCAAGGAACACATCTTTACCTTTCCTGATCTGCAAGGGTAGAAACGAGTTGAATGCAACTCTTTCCCCTGTAAGCTTGTGCTCAACCACAACTATCGGCGTGAATCCTATGTTGAAAGGATTATTGCGAAACTTCCACTCGTAAACCTTTTCATTGTATTCATCCCATAACTCCTCATTTAGTCCATTAATGAATGAAGAAAGGTCTTCATCCTTGAACCAACGTACATTATACTCTTCAGACAATATTAATCACGAGAAACCGAAGAATCTAGTATGAGAAGTCGTTGCTTGAAATATACTTCAAGTATATTGATTCAATATTTTGAGGAGTATGATTAAGCCTCATCTCAAGTCCTTTGCCTAGATCATCTGAGACGACTTCAAACCCCATCTTACTCCATATCTGTTTTAATGGCCTTTTTTCAGAGTCTATCTCTTCCGTAAACAATTTTGTCTGTTTATATCCTCGTTCATTTGAGTAAAGTACCTCAAGTGATGATAAAGTTCGACCTATTCCTCTTCCTTCAATTAGGGTTGCCGTAGCATCTGAAAAGAAGACACCCTCCTCGTCGTCATTATACCCTATATCAAAGGCTATAGTTTTCCCTTCAAGCTCTAAAGTTAGACAGACAAAGTCTTTTTTTACATCTCCTAGAAATTAACTCATCTCGCAAATATCTGAATTCTTTTCTGAATTTCTCTTTTTCTATCTCCTGAATTGTGCAAATTAGTTCTTCATCAAGATCGTTATACACCTTGATTTTACATCGACCATTCAAAATTCTTGTGAGCCTTTTCTCGGCCTCTTCTAAAGCCTCGACAAACGAATAACACGTTTCCTCCATCTGTTGCATCAACAACTAATGTTTCTACAAATTATTTTCTTTGATGTTCATAAATGATTTTTGGTTGAAAACGTCTACAAGTTGAATTACAATATCATCTGCAGATTCTCACCCGATCTCCAACTCTTATCGATGGGCTCTTAATGCTTTTAGATTTCACCAAGATATTCATATGGTTAGGCATATGGGTCAAGTCAAATCCAGCTAACCGTCCAAGTAGATTTTCCCCTAAAATCATTTTATCCCCTACAACAGCTAAGCCGCCTTCCTCAATTTCAAAGAATGCTAAGGCTGAAACCCTGTCAACTACTCTTCCTGGCTCGGCTTCTTGGTCATCGGTAATCATCAATTCGTGGATCTCGTGCTTCGCTAAAGCCCTGCTTTTAGTGTCGATCAGTTTCAAACCTCGCTTTTCGAATGTTATGTCTAGTACAGCCACTACTAAACCTTCAACTGGCCTCCGATCCTTGTAAACATCTAAAGCTACAATTTTTGGGTCATATCCCATCACCATTCACCATTGATGATTAAAACGATCTTGCCTTTGGATTTTTTGGATTACGAGTTCCGTTTTTAAGAAAAAATAGACAAAGGTTATCAGCTTCTATCTCCTCCCATAGGGAGTGCTTATAGATACTTCATAGAAATAGTTGAAGGCTAACTCAGCCATCTCAGTTAAAATTCTTATCGTCGCTAAGCGTCTACTATCGGAGAGAGGAATATGTTTCGCCATGAGCGCTATCAGATAGGGTCTTTTATCTAAAAATACTATCCCTACATCACACATGGCTCCTTCAACCCATCCGGATTTATCTGCGATTTCAACGTTATCGGGTACAGCGTTTCTAATGACGCCTTCGATTATTCCTTCCTTATGCTTCTTGAGCATCTCAAGCGTCTTTTCGCACACCCAGGGGCTTAGATCCTCCTTTTTGTAGAGTTTCTCCATCATTTTTAACATCTCTCTAGGAGTCGAAAGGTTTTCTCTTCCTGCAGCTAAGCCCTCCTTATCCATCATCTTACGTACTAGCACTGTTTTGCTTAGTCCTAGACGCTCCAGAGTATTATTGACGTCTTTCATTCCAACTAAATTGAGGATGATGTTCGTTGCAGAGTTATCGCTTACAGTGATCATCAAGGTGGCATATCCTAGAAGATTTATTGTTAAGGTTCCGGCTTCGATCTCTTTTAATACCCCGCTGCCTCCTACTCTTTGATCTTCTCGAAAAGTCAAAGATCGTTCAATATCAATCTCGCCTTCTTCGGCTTTTCTGAAGAATTCGATGAGTATTGGGATCTTCACCGAACTGGCTATAGGGAATAACTCGTCACCATTGATGAAGATCTCTTCTCCGGTTAAAATATCTTTCAATCCGAATCCAATAATACCTGAAAACTCCTCAACTCTCTTCTTTAACTCTTTTTCAAGTTTAAACCATAGAACATTCATATTATTAGAAAACCCTCCGTTCTGTTTATTTTAGTTTCCATTAACCAATTGTAGAACGATATCAAAAAACGGGATCTTGCTTTCTTTTATAGCATAAACCTAATTCCCACGTTCTAGAAACATGGGCAAATATGATTAATACCTTCTCGGCGGTCTATGCTTCGCATAACAGTCTTTACAATAGACTGGGCGGCCTTCTGTGGGCTTAAAAGGGACTTCGCATTCTTGCCCGCAGTCAGAGCAAACTGCTTTAAACATCTGTCTAGGGCCCCTGTCAAAGCCGCGTCTTTCTCTATAACCCAACTACTTCACTCCTTTTTCTTTTTAGAATACGCTAGGAAAACTCCCAAACGTACTCTCTCCTATCAGGAGATACTTCCTATTAAAGCTATGCATTGTTTTTGTAATTTACGAGTAAAATAAGTTTTATTTACATCTTTTTTTGGAGATTTTAGCTCTAACATTTTTTATATTCAAATCCTAATTCATATACGATGATTAAGATAGGTTTTCTTAAACTTGGAAACATCGCCACTTCGACGATGATTGAGCTCCTTTTGGATGAGAGGGCTGAGAGAGAGGATCTAGAAGTTCGAGTAATCTCCTCAGGGGCTAACATGAGTCCAGAACAATCTGCGAAGATAGCTGAGGATATGCTTCGGTTTAAACCAGACTTATGCTTCGTTGTTAGCCCTAACGCTTCAACTAAGGGTCCAGCTACGGCTCGAGATATTTTAAACAAGGCAGGTATATCGACGATTGCTGTTACTGATGGTCCGAAGAAGATTCTAGAGGAATTACAAAAAGCAGGTATGGGCGGGATAATAGTCGAAGCGGATTCGATGATAGGTGCAAGAAGAGAATTTCTCGACCCAATAGAAATGGCTGTGTTCAATTCCGATGTGATTAAAGTATTATCCGTGACAGGAGTTTTTAGCGTCATCTATAAAACCCTTGATGACTTGATTCAGGAGCTAAAGTCAGGGAGGAAGCCGAGTCTCCCCCTCTTAGAGGTTACTCGGACAACGGCTATAGAAGCCGCCGGATTCGTCAACCCCTATGCTAAGGCTAAAGCTACTGCGGCATATGAAATATCGAAGAGAGTAGCAAATTTGACTACTGAAGCATGCTTCAAAGAGAAGGAATGGGAGATCTACACGATGTTATGCGCATCGGCTCATGAGTTGATGAGAATGGCTGCTTATCTCTCCGACGAGGCAAGAGAGGTAGAAAAATATGGGGATAATGTTCTACGTAGGCCTCACCATAGGGACGGTAGACTCCTAGAAAAAAGAAAATTGATAGAAAAACCAAAGTAGAAGTTAAATTCCTAATTTTTATTCTTTTTTAATTTGGCTAGTTTTAAAACTTCTTCAATAACTCCACCTACTTCTTCTAGACGTTTAACCTCGATTAGCCCAGCATCTCTTGCAGTCATGAGTGCTGATTCACCCTGTTCTGTTCTGACAAGCACCGTCGACCATCCGTCTGGAGATCCTACGTTGCCTACTGAAATATCTGCGAACTCTGAGGTGAAATCTTTACACTCCTCACAGCACGCTCGAACCAGTTTTTTCAGTTTGCTCAATTTAACTTCAAAAACTTTTTTCTCTCCTTGGTACGCAATGAATTGTCCCCTGGTTATAGCAAATTTTGTAATTTTAGAAACTTCAACTCCTTCAGACTCTAGAAATTTAATTAAATCCTCATAGTCAAATGTCTCCATACAGAATAAGCCGATCTTAAGATTGACAGCATCTGAAAGCCTGCTGTTCGCGACCTCTTCTGTTTCGATTCTTCTCAGCGCCCTAATTTGACACGGCATCCCAACCACTGCTATCTCCTTCAACTTATACTCAGAAATAGCTGAATCTACTCCTACAAGGATTGGGCACGAGGTATATTTCGAACCAGCCGCTTTAACTAGTTCTGCTCTATTCTTAGCTACAAATGGTTTAGGCTGCCATATCATGTTCTCATCTATCGCTGCTACAACTGCACATCTCTCCGACTCTGAAACGAATTTGATTAGAGTTGAAGTCACTGCGCCTCCATCTTGACAACTCCTTCCAACATCTTCTTGTGTAGTCTTCACCGCATATTGAGATTTAACGATGCCAAGTTCAGCCTCCTTCTCTATTCGGTTTCTGCCAAATATTTTACTCTCTACGACTGTTTCATCAAACATACTTCTTGGGCAACTATTATAACATATCCCGCATGATATGCAGAGTCCAACGAGTTTTGGGATCCCGTTCTCGAAAGTAATTGATTTGACGGGGCAAGACGCTGCGCAGGCACCACATCCTACACATCTCTCTTTTTTAATCACATCAACTAAGAGATTTCCAAAAACCTTTGTTTTCGTGCTCAACGGTTATCTATTCATTTACTACATACATCCTTAAAATTTTTAAGAAAACGACCCATTTTCAGCCATGCTCTAGATGAATAAGTGATTATTAGCAGAATAGTTTTAATCAAAGTATTTATTTTGAGCTAATTTTTCTTAAAGACTAAATAAGATAGTAGCTGATTGGTGAGGGGAAATGAAGCTGAATACACTGTTCAACCCGAGATCGATAGCGATTATTGGAGCGTCAAATAGTCCAGGAAAGGTCGGTTTCACCCTCACCAAAAACATGATAGAATGCGGTTACTCTGGGGAAATATATCCTATTAATCCTGGAGCGGAGGAGATTCAGGGGCTCAAATGCTACCCTTCAGTTCTTGATGTATCCTCTGAAATCGATTTAGTTGTAATAGCTATACCAGCGAACAGGGTTCTAAACGTGGTTGAAGAGTGCGGTAGGAAAGGGGTCAAGGCCCTCATAATTATTTCTGCCGGATTCAAGGAGGCTGGTAGGGAAGGAGCTATTCTAGAGAAAAAGTTGGTAGAAATATGCCATAAATATGGTATGAGACTTCAGGGTCCAAACTGTCTCGGAATAATAGATACGATTACCCCTATTAATCTCAGCTTTGCTCGAACAATGCCGAAGAGGGGCGGAATAGGGTTCATATCTCAAAGCGGGGCTCTTGGAACAGCAGTTTTAGACTGGGCAATAAAAGAAGAGATAGGCATTTCAAGTTTTATAAGTCTAGGGAATAAAGCTGATCTGGATGAAGTCGAATTTATAGAAGCGATGGGTGAAAGGGAAGAAGTCAAGGTGATTCTACTCTATCTAGAGTCCATTGAAAGAGGTCAAAAATTCATTGAAATTGCGAAAAAAATCGTCAAGAAGAAACCTATAATAGTGCTTAAAGGAGGTGTATCAACCGCAGGGGCCAGAGCTGCTGGAAGTCATACCGGAGCCTTGGTGGGAAGCTTCATCGCATATAGAACTGCATTTAAAAAAGCTGGCGTGATATTTGCTGAAAGCGTTGAAGAACTTTTTAATTACGCCTCGGCATTCGTGGAGCAGCCTTTACCAGGAAATGGAGGCGTAGCGATAGTTACTAACGCAGGAGGCCCTGGGATCCTCGTTACTGATCTGTGTGAGAAACTTGGAGTTCCTTTAGCAACTTTGTCCAAAACTACTCGCCAGGAATTGGCGTCTAAACTCCCTTCTGCCGCGTCTCTGGGGAATCCAATCGACATACTTGGTGACGCTATGGCTGATAGATATGAGTTTGCATTAGAAAAAACATTGCAGGATGATAGCGTCAACTCCGTTATAGTTTTGCTGACTCCTCAAGCAATGACTGAAAGCATGGGAACCGCCGAGAAAATAGTTGAGATCAGGAAAAAAAGGCCAAATAAACCGATTTTGACTGTTTTCATGGGAGGATACTCTGTAAATGAGGCTTCGACTTATCTCAAGGATAATAAGATACCGTGTTATGATTTTCCTGAGAAAGCCGTTAAAACGATATCTACGATGTTAGAGTATTCAAGGATCCTTGGTTTAGAGGAGGAGCAAGTAGAAAGATTTACAGATGTAGACAAGGCTAGAGTTGAAATAATATTCCAAAACGCTAGAATTGATAAGAGAAATGTTTTGTTACCGCATGAAGCGGCTGAAGCGGTTGAAGCTTATGGAATTAATGTTCCTAAAATCCGAGTTGCCCGTACGTCTGAAGAGGCAATAAAATTCGCCGACGAGTTAGGTTATCCTATTGTATTGAAGATCGTTTCTCCTGATATTTTACATAAAACAGATATCGGTGGTGTTGTTCTAAACCTAAAGTCTCCAGAAGAAGTTAGAATATCCTTCGAAGAAATCATGTCAAGAGTTTCACAGTTCATGCCTCATGCACGGATATATGGCATAATGGTGTATAAAATGTTGCCTTCTGGCAGAGAGATGATAGTAGGCATGAGCAGAGATGTTCAATTCGGCCCTCTTTTAATGTTCGGGCTTGGAGGCATATATGTCAATATTCTTAAGGACGTTTCATTCGGATTAGCTCCTCTGACAAAATATGAAGTGGATAAGATGGTGGAAGACACAAAGGCCTACACTCTTTTAAAAGGCATTAGAGGTGAACCCCCTTCAGATATACAGGCTTTGAAGGAAACCATTCTCAGGGTTAGCCAGTTTATATTAGATTTCCCTCAGATATTAGAGATGGATATAAATCCCATTATAGTTTATCAAGAGGGGAGGGGATGTATAGCTTTGGATGTGAAAATCACATTAACATTAGATTGAGGAGTTGATGGGTGTGACTTATTCTTTATATATAGCTGGTACGAGATTCAGCGGGAAAACCGCCCTTTGTTTAGGATTGTACAGTAAATTTCAGGAGATGGGGTTAAAAGTTGGCTATTTTAAGCCAGTTGGTCAGGGAGTAAAAATAGTTGATGGTGTGTCTAGAGATCCAGATGTCCTTCTTTTAAAAGAGGTGATGGAGCTAGAGGAATCTCTGGATACATTGAATCCTGTTGTTTTGGGTAAACGTTATTTAGATAATCTCTTAAAGGACTGTGATAAATTAGAGTCAAAAATTAGAAAGGGATTCGATGAAGTTAGTAAAAACAAGGATATTCTCTTAATCGAGTCTCCAGCGATCCCTGAACTACTCACCTGCTGTAATCTCGATATGCCAAGATTCTCTTGCGAATTTAAATCCAAGATTCTTTTCTCACTCAAGGGGGACGAGGATTCAGTAGTTGAAAAGGCAGTTTTATTTAAACGTTTCATAGAACAGAAAGGGGGGGAAACGCTCGGAATTGTGTTAAACTTCGTGCCGCTACAACAGGTCGAGCGAATGCGTGGAATAGTATCATCTATTCTAGAGGGTTGCGGTCTGAATGTTCTGGGGGTAGTACCTGATCATCGGGATTTAACTAATCCGATCGTGTATGACATAGTTGAGGCTTTAGGGGCTGAGGTTCTCACATGTAGCAATAAACTTGAAAATGTTGTTGAAGACTACATGATAGGCGCTATGACTCCTGAATCCGCTATGACTTGGCTTAGGAGAAGCATTGGAAAAGCCTTCATCACAGGGGGGGATAGAACTGATCTTATTTTGACGGCTATTGAGACTAAACCTAGCGTCATTATTCTTACAGGAAACATCTATCCTTCTAGAAGCGTTCTTAATTCAGCTGAAGAAAAGTCTATACCTGTTCTACTTGTTCCTGACGATACCTATACCACGGTTACGAAGCTTGAGTTTCTGACAGGTAGAATAGTTCCATCACCGAAATCGATGAAAAAAATCCAACTAACAAAAAAAATAATCGGGGAATATGTTAATTGGAAGCGGATTCTCGACGACTTTGTCGAATCAAAAAGAAAGAGAGGTAACGCTTAGAATAGCTCCTCATCTTGAACATACGACCTATTAATTTTTAACACAATCTCTGCTTTATACAACTCTTTTCCAAGATAAGCTGCGTGGTCAAGCTTCTTTACTAAGCCCTTTTCTATTATCTTCCGATAAATATTTTCGGCACGTTTACCTTTAATTACTATATCCGGTTTTAAAGCTTTAATTTGATAATGAACTGCACTGATTAAACCGTTTTCTCTATCAACTTCTATTCTGAACCATCCGAAAGGATCAGGTTCGCAAAGATCATCTCCTGTAGCCTCGACTATTATGAGTTTATCATCATCTACACTCGTCTGGATCTCTTCTCTTCTCCTTTTCTCTTTAAGGATAAGAAGATCCAAACCGAGGTCCTTCGGGGTAGACTTCCTTTTTTCAGCTAAAAAAACCATCTTTGAAGCAATCGAGGTTTCAAAAACGCTCCCGAAAGTTTTAGAGCTAAACTCAGGCACAAATAACAGGTTTGCGCCTAACTCTTGTGCTATAGAAGCGAGTAGACAGTTTGCTCCTTGAGAATCCGCGTCGATGAGTTCTATGACGTTTCCTAATCCAAATAGAAGCGGCGTTATTGCGTCGCGTTGGCGATAGAGAAAATATGCTCTAATAGATTCGAAAAGCCCAGGGTTGATGGGAGGATCTAAAATAGGATCCGCTATCACATTTGTCAAACCCAAGTCTCTGGCATACTTGATATTCTCCAATAATGCTTCAACCTTTTCTTCCGCTCTTCGCGGGATTCTACCTTCTTTCATATTAGTGGGAAGAACTACGGCTGGTGTATTTTGAATCGACTCAGCCACTTCATCAAGATTACCTGAATCTAAGCTTAGAATGAGATCAACGCCTGACTCGTAGGCTTCCAATATCTCAGTAGGATTCAATGAATCTATGCTTAGGGGAAGATTAGTCACTGACCTTACGGATTCTACTATTTTTTTTATTTTATGAGGCATAGGCTTATTCGCGATCATACCTAAATCGATTATGTCTGCACCCTTCGATGCGTAGTATCTAGCTCGATTTTGAATCTCTTTTTCACTTAATACAGGTGCGTTCACGATCTCTGCTATCACTCTCATGGGGAAGCCTCTTCCAATGTGGATTCTAGCGTCTCCCCTCCCTATTGAAAATCCACCTTCTTTGAGCGCTTCCGCCCAATTTTCTTCGACTTTTTTGAGACTCTCTAATATCCGTTTTTTCGCAAAATCTTTAATCAATTCAGAAGCGGGAGTTTGCGTAGAAAGCTTAACTTCGTCTATTAAATCTATAACCATTGGCAAATCTGCGATATGGATTGGACCTTTGAAAGTTTTAATACCCGTTGCTAATTCAACGGGCGTAACGTCACCTTGAACATAGCCTGGTAAAAATATTAAATCATATTTCTTGGTCAAATTTTCTCTTAGAAAACTAGCAGCATAGTCTGGTGTGATGAACGCTGCTATAGGTACAGGCAGAACTACTACATCAATCTCTTCCTCAGATTCTGACGCATATTTTTTCACAAGGTCTTCAGCAAATCTGCCCGTAACTAGAAGGATCTTCATCTATATCTCTCAAATTCCTGAAACTAATAAAGAATATTAAAATAGAGCATTCTCTAGTTTTGAATCGTAGTTATTGACGATCCTTGGTTATCGGCTCCAGTATAGAAAGCAGTGCCTCTTCTTTCACCAATATTCAAAAAGTCATATAGTTCCTTTTCTAATTTGATTGCCTGATCTTCTCCTTTAATAAGCCCATAGAATGCTGGACCCCAAGAACTCTGACCGGCGCCATAAACCCCCTGTTCGAGGAGAAAGTTTACCCCCTTCTCAATTATTGGGTGGGTATACCTACCGCCTTGAATCTTCTCCCAGTATGATCCGAAACTGCTATCGAGCCTCGTCATTGCTTCACCAAATAATTTAATGTCCCTATCAATAATAGCAGGAATCATTTGAACAAGTACTGTTCTTGAAACCTCTCCAACGAGTTTTTCTGAAGGAGGCTCCAATTTTTTGAAAGCTTCCATCTCGTTTACCCCGCTCAATCCAGTTTTGATTTTTGGCAAACCTACAATGAACATCCAGTCTTCTGGTACATCTGATCTAAATAACAAAGGTGGGACATGGTACGGATTGTCTGCTCTATGTCCGCAATCAACTATGAATCCTCCACTTTTGAATGCATGGACTCCGACTCCTGATCTTCTAGATCTATTCAGTAGAAAAGCAATCTCCTCAGAGTTTAGATTGAGATTAAATATCTTTGAGATCGATGTCCCTACCGCCAATGCCAATTGTGTTCCTGAGCCAAAACCAGCATGTTCAGGAATGTCTGAGATTAGGTTAAATTCTAAACCTTCTTGGATCCCCATATACCGCATTATCTTCTCTGCATACTCTTTAATTCTCTCCGCTCTTGGACCAAAGATCTTTAACTTATCAGATTTTTTCGCCTCCAATATTATATTTGGTTTCTTTATCGCAACTCCAACGCTTACATGAATACGCCCGAGATCTCCTCTCATGTCAACGATGCCAAAGTGGAGTCTTGAAGGGGTTTTCACTCTTATTTTGACAATTCATCCCTCCAACCTTTGATCATCTTCAACAATTCGTTAATCACTCGTCTTTCAGGGGTCTCTGATCCAGAGACCTTTTCAATGATCTCTTTACACTCATAGACTTTTGCCATCAATTTTTCAGCATCGTATATTAACCCTATTTTTAAATATTCTTTTATCCTGGTTGCATGTATTGTTGCTTCGATCGCTGCAGCTTTTCCTCGACTAAAAACTTTAGGACTTGGGTTTCTAATCATCACAGATCGAACTTGAGTGGTGAATAAGGCTCTATCTTCAGAAAAATCCTTCATATCTATAACTTTGACGATTAACGTTGCGTCTGAGCCCTTTAATGAGAAAATCTTGTCAATTGAAAATGAAATTGCATTCTCCTCTTTAAAAGCTGTAAAATAGAATATTTCAGGATTATTAGTAATATTAACACCTGCCTCAGGATAGAGTCTAAGATTCTGATAAGTTGAACTAGATTTAAAAGGTTTTATTTCAAGTATTTCTGAATCAATTCGAGCAATACCCATGGGAGCAGGGTTTAATGTTCCATCAGGGTTGCGAGTTACGAGTATCGTCTCGACAATTGAACCTTTTTCGAAACCTAATTTAGTCAGCTCTCTGGATACTTCATTCAAAGTTTCACATCCTAGCTTCTGGTTTCGAGATATTTCAAGGATATAAGGTAATCCTCTTCTTCCCCTAAAATAACCCTATATATAGTCTTATTCGGGTACTGTACTCTTTCCATAGTGCCTTTTGCTTCTACCTCCTCCCCTTCTTGAACTTGTTCAGTAAACTTACCTCGAAAGCTTAAAAGCTCTGATATCTTCAAATTTCCATACCCTTCAACTCTGCAATCTTTGATTTTATATGTACACGGCGTAAAAATAGACTCTTTAGCCGATTTGATCACCCCTCTAAGCTTTATTCTTCCTAAGGGTTTTGAAGAGATCTCTTTTTTAATCTCAGCAGGAAATTTTACTAGTCTTATGAAATATTCTCGATCCTCGACAAGCCCGTGGAGAACCTTATTCACCTCATTTTTTTTTAGTTTATCCAGATTTAGGTTTGTTTTACTCCACCTCGCTTTCGCTATAGGTTCGATCGTTTTCTCGTCATAAGGCTTAATCCAAAAATCTTTTCTTCTAATCTTCTTTAGGGTATAGTATAATTTGATCGAGGCTTTTGAACCATATATTACGAGGTCGATATCGGAAGAGCAGGAAGCTAAATTAATCAAAACCGAGCCAGAGACACCGAAATTGCTTACAGGAACTCTGCTTTCAGAAGAAATATAGAGGACGAAGCGAGATATTGTTTTCTCAAGATCTGTTTTAGGTGCTTCCATTATTTCTTTTAATTTTTCATCAGGATGATATATTTTCGATACTCGATCAATTGGAACTGATTGGAGCTCCAAACCTAGCTTTTCCACGTAGTTAATATATTGTGGATAGAATCTTCGCAAGATCTCATAAGTTTCGTTAAACTCATACAACCTTTTGAAGCGAATTTCACCGCGCCTTCTCTCTCCTCTTTCATCTGGAATATATCTAAGATAAGCTATTATCAAATCTTCAGGATGGAAATGACCTTTAACAGAAAATAAAAGACCTTCATTTGTCTCAAGATAACTGCCTTCGATGACGTTGTCCAAGATATGTCTACTCAACACATTAAATTTGTTTTAAATATTAAAATATTAGGAAGAAGTATTAGGCTTAAAGGGCTATGGTTTGAATAGAATTGCTGTTGGAAATCTAGTTGGTCAATGCTCTACTTTAGCTATACTTTTAGAAGTATCTTCTTATCCAAAACCTGGCAATGTCCATCGAACCGTAGATTTTCCCTGGACAAGATATGAACACTTCCTTGCTGGGGCGGTAGGCATAGAGCCATTCATGCGACAATTAGCCATTAGAGGATATAATGCTGCAAGAAGTTCTGAGAGTTGGAGTAAGATAAGAATCGGAGAGGTTATTTTTAAAGCAGTCGAATCTTCCAGAAATTGGCAAAGTGGAGGGAACGTAAACCTTGGAACGATTCTGTTAATCTCTCCTTTAGCAGCTGCAAGTGGCGCAATCTTAAGTAATCGTTTAAGTTTTAAAGCTGAAGAGTTAAGACAGATACTAGAAAAAGTCATCCAGTCTACTTCTCAAAAGGATGCAGTTAGCGTATGTAAAGCAATCTCGACTACCATGTCTGAAAGAGTTCTAGGAAGGGTTAACGAATTGGATTTGACTAATTCATCTACAATTAAAGAGGTCTACCAAAAAGGGTTGACACTTATGGACATTTTTTCAAAGTGCATGTCTAGAGACCTTATCTGCAGAGAATGGGTAACAAGATTCGAGATAGTTTTCACGAAAGGCTATCCAACTTTAAAAAGCTTCATCGAAAAATCAAGAAGTATTAATTCAGCTATTATAAACACCTTCCTTACAATCCAATCTGAGTATCCAGACTCGCTCGTGATAAGAAAGGCAGGAGTAGCAGAGGCTCAGAAAATGAGTGAAAGAGCCAAAGAGATTCTTGATAAAGGAGGAGCCTATACAGAGGAGGGATCAAGATTACTCTGGAATTGGGATCAAGAACTCCGAAAATTTAAAGGAAGATTAAATCCTGGAACGACGGCTGACTTGGTTGCGGCTTCGGCTTTTCTTCTATTGGTTAACGGATGGCGTCCCTAATTGGTATTTAGCTCTTCTATTTATATTTTAGAATCCTCTGCAAAGCAAGGGCGAGCGGGATTCCAGCTATGCCTGCTACCAGCATTTGGGTTATATTGAATGGGATCTCAACAAAAGCTGCGTTTCCGTAACCTAAAAATAGATACTCTGTTATAAAATAACCTACAACCATCTCCAATCCGCCTACTATCCAAGCTATAACAAGTTTCAAAATAAATCTACTCTTCATTTTAGTATAGATTATACCTATAATCGCCCCTTCCAAGCCTTTTATTACTAAGGTGAATGGAGCGAAATAGGAATAGCCTGCAAGTATGTCAGCTAATGCAGCTCCAACTCCACCAGAGACTGCTCCCACCATCGGTCCGAAGACTATTGCAGCTATCACGATCATAGCGTCTCCAATGTTAAAATAGCCTTGTGTGGCAGGTATTGGCACTATGAAAAACAATGTGGCTACACAGACAAGTGCCGCCATGATGCTAGAAGCGGTCAGCTCTAGAGTTCTCATTCGATCAAAACATATAGTTATAACTAATATATTTAAACTTGCTGGTTAGACCATTATAACAGGTTGTGTAGATCCTCTAACGCTTGTAAAACTCGTTCACCCTTGTCAGTCAGTCTAAGATATCTACGTTTTCCCTCGGCAAAACTCGTTATCAACCCTCGTTTTTCAAGATCAGTTAAATGTTGATAAATTGCTCCAACAGTCATACCTTTACCAACGCTTTTCCACAGATCATAACCATAAGTTTGACTTCTCTGAATTCTCTTCAATAGCTTTTCTTTTGTAGCGAGATTGAAACCTATCCCAGTTAATTTCTTATGTTTATGTATTGTTTTGAGAATATCATCTGTTTTTAGTCCACTGCTTGTTATCAGACTGACTACAATATCATTTTTCTCGATTATTCCCTGGTCCATCAATGGTTTTAAACAAGCAATAGTTGCTGCGCTTGCAGGCTCCGCAAAGATACCTTCCCTCTTCGCAACCTCTTTCTCTGATTTTAACATTTCCTCGTCTGAAATCGAAACTGCAATACCCTTTGAATTTCTAATATCCTTTAAAGCAATTTTTCCATAAATTGGAGATGAAACTTTAATAGCCACCGCAGTAGTGGCTGACTTTACATATTGCATTGGCTCAAGATCATTTTTGATGTGAGCTTCTACTATTGGAGCACAGCCTTCCGCTTGAACTCCTATAAGCCGAGGTTTTTTATCTGTGAGCCCCATGCGATTTAATTCAATAAACCCTTTCCAGATTGCATGAATAGTAGCTCCACTTCCCATGGCCACAACAATCCAATCTGGTACAGTCAGCTGCTCCATAACCTCCATCGACAAAGTTTTCGAAGCCTCAACCGATAATGGGTTCAATTCAGCCGTAGCCTGATACCATCTGGTCTCCTTTTCTCTTTTTTCAGCTTTTATTATGGCCTCTTCGATAGTTTCCCCCGCCTCTTCTATCTGAGCATCATAAACTATCATTTGAGCCAATTTCCCCATGTCTAAGGCTTTCGGCACCAATAAGTGGCACGAGATATCTATTTTTGCACAATATGCAGCAAGAGCGGCTCCCTGGTTACCGTTCGTTGCACAGATAATAGAATCAAACCCTTTTGAATACGCATCAGAAACTATTAAAGAAGCAGCTCGATCTTTAAATGAATTTGTTGGGTTTCTCGTTTCATCCTTCAAATAAAAATTTTTTAACCGAAGAATCTCACCTAATCTATCAGCTCTGTGAAGAGCCGTGCCTCCCTCTCCAAGAGATATAATTTTAGATACTTTAGGTAAAATTTTTTCATATCTCCAAAAAGTTAAAGGTCCTCTAAATACTACGTTCTTTAAATATTCCTCATCAAAGAAGAAATCGAGAGGAGAATAACATTTTGGACATTTATTTAATATCACTTCATTCTCTACACGAAAACCACAGATGGGACAACCTAAATGATATTCAGCCATTTCATTCTCAATATATAAAAAGGAGCCTTCTTAAGTTTCCTATTAAATATTTTTTTACTAACTGAGCTGTTGGGAATGAAAATCAGAGAGTTAAAACCAGGTATGGAAAATGTTGACCTTGTAGCTAAGATAGTTGAACTCAGAGAGCCTAGAAAAGTTACAACGTATAATAAAATTGAGCGCATAATCGTTGAAGGAACTGTTGAAGATGAAACTGGTACGGCTTTGATAACCGTTTGGGACGATGTTATAAAACAGCTAGATGGATTAAGTGAAGGCGACTTTGTCAAACTTTCAAAGTGCTTCATAACCTCTTTCAAACGAGTCATCCATATAAACCTAGGGAGAGACTCAAAAATTTTGAAGAGGACTTGATTTCTATGGAGGAAAACGAACTTAAGATATTAAAAATGAAAGCGAAAAAGTTTATAAACGATTATGGGTGCCACGGCTTTGAACATATCGAGCGCGTATACTTGACTTGCCTCCTTCTAGGTAAAAAAAATTGCGCTGATCTTTCAGTCTTATTGCCTGCTGCAATACTGCATGATGTGGGTAGAAGATATGAAAAACATGCTGAAGAAAGCGGAAGAATTGCTTTGGAGATTCTTAAAGAGCTTGGATTAGACGAAGAAAAACAGCGATCTATCATAAATACTATATTGGCTCACAGTTTTACAGGTAATAGGATCCCAGATACTTTAGAATCTAAGATTTTATCCGATGCTGATAAACTAGATGCGATGGGGGCAATTGGCATATATAGAGCTTCAATGTATAGCTATGAATATAAACTCCCAATAGAAGATTTCGTAAATCATTTTTATGAGAAACTTCTAAAACTAAAAGATTTAATGCATACCTCTGAGGGGAAAAAACTTGCAGAGCTTAGGCTGAAATTTATGCTACAATTTTTGAACGAAATGGAAAAAGAGATGAAGCTTGAGGCTTAACTAATCGCCCCATCTTCTATAAAGACTATGCTCTAATCCAAGTTGGTCTAGGATCTTTCCAACAACAAAATCTACGAGCTCTTCAATATTTTCTGGTTTATGGTAAAAAGCTGGCATTGCAGGCAGTATAATGGCTCCTAGAGAGCTAAGTTTAGCCATATTTCGAAGATGTATCGTATTTAGAGGGGTTTCCCTTGGAACTATGATTAGAATTCTTCTCTCTTTTAGCTGAACATCTGCAGCTCTAGTAATCAAGTTTTCACTAAATCCCGAAGCGATAGCTCCAATAGTCTTCATACTAGCTGGTATGATTACCATACCGTCTATTTTAAAAGAGCCACTACTTAACGGAGCAGTTAGATCTTTTGAGTCATATATCTTTTCAGCAAATTCATTATAGTTAAAAAGCTCGTTTAACTCTGTTTTAGCTATGATTTTAGCTTGATCACTAATTATTAGATGTACTTCAACATTTTTCTCTTTAAGAACCTGAAGAAGACGTTTCGCATAAATGGCGCCACTCGCCCCAGTAACGGCAACAACTAATTTCATTCAAATCTCACTAAGTTTTATCCTCGTAAAAATCATTCGTTCTTAGAATAATTCTTTGCAAAAGGGTTTATTTTTAGACTTCTTCATCATCATTCTCTATGTTATTAGATTTTTTAGGCTGGGGAGGTTGCAACGGGTCAATACTAATGTATAGTATATTATTTCCACGAATGAAGACGTCGCCATAGCTAGCAACTAACCCGTTATTATCATACTCCTTTGCTCCTTTCAACATGATGTTCATATAACCGTCGGCTCTCATCATTCTACCGTAGTACTCTTTCCTATCTTTCAAATAGATGATAACATTATTACCTATGCTTTTAATCAGCACATTGAGTGGCTTTTTACTGGGCTCCAATTACAACACCGATTCTTAGGTAATTTAAGAAACTTCCAAGCATGATATAAGAATTTTCTTGATTTTCCAATTTAAGCGGGAAAAAATCAACAACTCGATATCAGAGCCATCCAGTCGAAAGCGTCATCAAGAACTATTTCATTGATCTTTAAACATGCGGTTTCAAGTAATTTCTTAAAAATAAATTCATTAAACGCTTTCTTTAAAGCTGTGACAATTATTTTTCCTTCCTCTTTTACGACTCGTTTCATCTCTTTTAAAGACTTTACTGAATCATCCAGATTCTGTAATAGTGTAACAGAAAAAACAATATCAAATATGTTCGATCTGATTGGTAGTTCTTCAGCATCTGAAATAATTAAACTTGCATAATTTCTCCTTTTCAACCGTTTTCTTGCAGTAAAAATAAGATTTCCAGAAATATCTATTCCCACCGCATAAGTTTTTAGGCTTTTCATTAAAAGACCAGTTCCACAACCATCATCTAAAATAAGATAGTGAGGTTTAAGATGGATCATATTCAATAATTTTCCATACTTTATTTTTTGCTCATCTCTATATCTAATATCGTATAATCTACCGCCAAGTTGATCATAAAATTCTCTTATCTCTTTTTTCTTATTAGATCCCATCAATCTCCAATAGATGTCCATATTTTTAGATATTATGTCTCATAAAATCGAGACGAAAAACGGGGTTATTCAAAAATATGGTTGCAAAGACATGTTTCTAGTCTGAAATCTTGAAAGTTAATCTTCTATAAGGCATCAACAAATAAGCTTCGTATTTTTTCGAAGATCTAGAGAAAAATGTGTTGAATTGCATGAAT